>DAPT01000135.1 GCA_002502215.1 Euryarchaeota archaeon UBA124 | reverse complement strand
GCGTATGCGTGGGACAAAGCACGCCAATGATGCTACTGCTAAGAGAATCCGTCGCCAATTAGGTCGGCTCCTTGAGGACCCAGATGAATGCCTTCCAACCATGACATGGAAAGGTCGTTTGAGTTGGGGGCGAAAAGATCCAGTTTCGAAAACCTTGCAAAGTCTTCGAAAAATAGTTACCAAAAAAGACGATGTCAAATGGCTCTCCAAGCGTATGTTAGCGAAGCGTGGTGACCCGGTAGGAAAAGCCCTTGCTGGTTCATTGCATGCAGCTCATGATGAAGAGATTTCGCTCGTTGGGAATTTCAAATCTCCGAATTTTGGGTCGGGTTCGTTTATTCGACGTGGTGATGGAAAGCAGGGGTATCTAGCGGGTTTGCAGAACCACCAGAACCTCACATTGCGGATGTTACCGTGGGAAGAACACGCCCGGAGAGGCATGTACTTCTTTTCCTGGGAGGGTGGATTTGTTTGTACTGGCCCGAACCCGAATCCACCAAAAGGATGGTTGGAAGATGTTCTCGAGCGGTCTCGGTTTGATTTCAAACACCAAGACATTGACGGTGTTGACGTGTACGTTGCTGGAGAGATAGACGCTCAGGATGTTCTCAATGACGTACCTTCCAATAACGGGTGGGTACGGCTCAGTTTCAAGCATGGACCAATTGTTGGCATTGGCTTGCAATCACTCAAGGCCACGAAAGAGAAACAAAATGCATTTGTCCATCATCTGGCACTTTCGATGCTTCCACCGTTGTTGACCTCCATTGTGGACATCGATGCGATGTGGGTCCCGAGTGGGTGGGATTACGATGATGATCTGCCCCAGGGCGCTCATGACGGTTTGGCGAAACTCATGGCTGGTTGGCACGGCTTAACCGTTCCAGAGGGTAACCTTGCCCGGGCCTGTGAGCGTGCAGTACTTGACTCTCTTGATTTTGGCTTGCTCATCGGCTCATCGTGGAGCAAAGGGGACTCCATCGAACAGATTCTCACTTCCTTGGAAGGAATACAGGGTTCCGTGGATGAAAAACAGCTCGCAGCCGGGGTATTTCTCGCAGCCATGGGTCAAACCGAAGAGGGCATCCGAATCGATTCAAGAGGTGGACGTCAAGAGCGTGAAGGCAGCATTGTCGAAGTCATGGAGGGTGCAAGTTTGACGGACGCTGTCCATGCATTGTGGGAAGATTTCGGTTTAGCCGGGTTATCCTCAATCGGAATTGAAGGTGATGAAGCCAGAATCATCTGGGAACAGCAGCTAAAGAAGCCTAAACCTCTCAAAACATTCCTAAAAGGATTGGATTCCTCAAGGAAAAAGGCTCAACAAAAAGCAAGATTTCCTTACCGTGTTGGCGACCTACCTGGGCCAGTCGGTGCGATTCATGATCTCATACTCATCGGTTTGTTGGAAGGCCCAGGGATTGCTGAACGAAAAGCAACATCGCGCCATGATGATATCGATGGTGCCGCTGCAGGCTGGGCGTGGCTACGTGCTGCTAACCGATCAACTGGTCAGGAATGGCACTTCGAATCACTTGCACGAGATCGTGGTGGAGCGTGGATGGAGGCGACAAAGGCATTGCTTGAAATGGGGAAGCAACTGGTCAATTCCGAGGACAGCGAGAATGCAGAATTTATTGGTGCGCTAAATGCCCTGCATGCGTCAACAGGTCAGCAAGAACCTCTTCCCGATCAGCCCAATGCTTGATTGAGATCTTCCCACAAATCCTCGACATGTTCAATGCCGACACTAATTCGAACGTACCCTGGCTCAATACCTGCAGCGATACGGACGTCGACTGGCATGGCCATATGACTCGAAGTGGCGGGTACTTCAATCAACGATTCGACGCCACCAAGCGATGTCGCCTCGTAAAAGAGGTTCAATTTGGACATGAACTGCATCGCTCCTTCGTCGCCGCCATCAACAACGATACCAAGCATTCCGCACCCCTTAGGCACAACACGTTGGGCGATTTCATATTCTGAATGCGATGGAAGGGTTACATGCTGCACTCGAACCACTTTTGGGTGGTCTTGCAATCGTCGAGCGAGTTCTGCTGAATTTGATGTCAAAATCGGCATACGAGCATGAAGCGTCCGCATGCCACGTTCCAGGAGATAGCAATTGTGTGGGTCTGGGGCGCCTCCAAAGTGGACTCGGCCCATGAAAATCTTCGCAATGAGTTCTTTCGAGCCAACAACTGCCCCGCCCAAGAGATCGGAATGGCCTCCAAGGTATTTTGTTGTTGAATGAATCACCAAATCAGCCCCCATGCTGAGTGGCTGGCAACCCCAAGGTGATGCGAATGTATTGTCCACAATCACCAACAGGTTGTGGCGTTTTGCAACCTCGACCATTGCCGGAATATCACACACCTTGAGGTTCGGATTGGTAATGGTTTCAATGTACATAATCTTGGTATTCTCTTGGATTGCAGCTTCATAGGAAGAAGGGTCTCGGATATCAGCCATGGTTGTTTCAATTCCAAGCCGTGGTAATTCTTCGGTCATCAACCCATATGTTCCTCCGTAAACATCTGCAGAAGCAACGATATGATCGCCTTGATTTAGCAACATCAACATGGTTGACGAAATGGCAGCCATTCCACTTGCGAATGTTTCAGCATCTTCTCCGCCTTCCATTGCACATATTTTCTGTGCGACAGCATCCGAGTTTACAGACGATAGTCGGGAATAAAGAAGCGTATGTTGGGCTCCAGCGGCCCATCCAGCGTACCGCTCTTCGGTAAGTTTGTATGTTGAAGAAAGGAAGATAGGAGTGTTGACAGATTCGCCGATGTGGTTTGTTCCTGCGTGTACGTTTTTTGTCGCATCGCGGTGATTGCCGTCCTCTATCATAGTCTCGCCCAACGTTTCCTTATGGCGGACAGGATTTGAACGATGTGCTAGTTTTCGATGGGTTATTCTTCCTCAGTTTTGAGAATATGCGCTGATTTTGGAGGATGTTGGTGAGATCGATCCTCTTCCATGACTGGGTTTTTTTGTGCGATGTTCGGACTTTCCCGCAATTCCACCATGAGATTGCCAATCAGTAAGGCTCCACCGCCGACAGCAATCCAACCCGTCCAAGAAGTCATGCTAAGACCAAGCGCAAAAATCGTTGCCCAAACCGGTTCGAGAGCATAAATGATGGCGGCCTGAACAGGGTGGAGGTAACGTTGCAGAAGGTTTAGCAGAAGAATAGCAAACAGGGAACCAACCAAACCAAGACAGAGCAATGGGAGGATCACTCCGTCATTGTTGACGACCGATAATGCATCAACTGTTGCTGTTCCACCGGTCAGAATTGCAACAAGGAGGCTTCCGAGAGTAACGACAAGGAACGATGTGCTTGTAACACCGATCGGGCTCATTTCTTGGGTTATTTTCTGCGTAAAGAGAATATGCAGAGCAAAGAAGAAAGCGCAGAATACGGTAAGCACCTCTCCTATCCCCCATGATAGATGGGGCGGCCCTTCGATAAAGCCTGCTCCGAACGTCGCAAGAGCGACCCCGAGAATCATTGTGCGAGTGACGCGTTGTCCTGTTAATGCTGTTGTTATTAACGCTGTAAAGACAACGTAAAGCGACGTCAAAAACGCTGATGTTGATGGTGTAATGGAGTCCAAGCCAATCATTTGGGTAATGAATCCAACAAGGAGGATGCCTCCCAAAATTGCTCCTCCTTTCCACAACTGTGGGTTGTAAAGAGCTGAACGTGCTTCCTTCGAAATTGCATACAATGCCAAGAAGGCGATCAAAAATCGCCCACCAACAAGGGCAGCAACGATTGGGGTCCTCCCAACTGCCTCAATCTCTGGTTGAATTGCATTCATCGCTTGTTTCATCCAAATGAAGGTCGCACCCCAAGCAAAGGTCACAGCAAGAAGACCCCCTGCTGCCTTTCGACGCATCGATGCCTCCATAAGTTGCCTCCTTCATTCGTAGTGCATAGTGATGATGGTCGTTCAAGAAGGCTCAAAGAGCCCGAGCGAGTGGTCAAACCATGGCGTCTTGGGAGGAACCAATCGAGACTGGCAAAATCCCCGAATCTGGGTCCACATTTGATGCCATTGTTGTAGGAGGGGGCCCAGGTGGATGCTCTGCTGCTGGCTATCTTGCTATGGCTGATAAGAAGGTCCTTCTAATCGAAAAAGGTGTTTGGCCTCGTGACAAGATTTGCGGGGATGCTGTTGGCGGTAAGTCCCTTTCGCATGTTAAGGCACTCGGTGTCAAAGAAACACTGGAAGCCACACCGCATTTCAGGGTCAATGGTATTCTCTTTTCAAGCCCAAATGGCAGAGAAGTACGCGTTCCATTACCAGAAGAAGATGTCGCACGTCTCGAGGCGGGTTATGCACTGCCTCGGCAGCAATTTGATCACTTACTCTTCGACCGCGTTCAAGCATTGGTTCGAGAAAAAGGTGGTTCTGTTATTCAAGGTGCTTCGGTCAAGGAAGTCCTATACAACGATGGTGATGACCCAGGAAAAGGCTCAAAATCAAAGCGAAAAGCAAGCGGCATTCAATTAACCGTTGGTGGAAGAAAAGGAACAGTGATGCAGTTTCATGCCCCTGCAATCGTAGGAGCAGGGGGGTATCTTTGCCCTGTTGCAACCTCCGTCGTTGTTGATACTTACCAAGAGAAGATGGTCGACCGAAAGCATTACTGCGGTGGGTATCGGGAGTATTGGGATGGAGTGAAAGGGTGCGAAGGAAACATTGGAGATATTGAAATTCACTTTGTTGATACCATCATTCCGGGTTACTTTTGGATCTTCCCAATTGGTGACGGAAGAGTCAACGTTGGATGTGGTATGGTCATGCATCTGATGGACAAACAGTCAAAGAAATTGAAAGCGCTTCAAAAAGACATCATTGCTAACCACCCTCAATTCAAAGACCGCTTTGCTGAGGCGACGATGGTAGAAAAAAGTGCAAAGGGTTGGCAACTTCCGTTTGGATCACCACGAAAGAAGCAAAAGAGACAACCGAGACGAATGGCGATGAATGGAGCTTGGCTTGTTGGAGACGCTGCGAGCCTTGTTGACCCTTTTTCTGGAGAGGGAGTTGGCAATGCTCTCGTGACCGGAGAAATCGCTGCGCGTCACATTATCGAAGGACGGTCCCCTGATGAGTATCAGGAAGAAGTTTGGTCGGCGTTGGGGGCTGAGCTCAAGAACAGTTACAGGATGCAGTCACTGAGTCGTAAATCGTGGTTGCTCAACTGGTTCGTAGGGAAAGCGGGTCGTAAACCACAGTTGCAAGAAATGATGACCGAGATGATTGCAAGCAAGGAAGCACAGGAAAATTTGCATTCTCCATGGTTCATGTTCAAGACCTTGATGTTCTAAGGCTCCCTCATGGGGACTGCACTTGAAGGCATCAAAGCGGTTTTTCTTGACCTTGACGGAACGATTTATCTCGGTGGCGAATTGATCGCTGGTGCATTGGATTTTCTCGACCGGTGCGATGAGCAGGGCGTGAAACGATTCTTCCTTTCAAACAACTCCTCTCGAAGCGTTGAGCAATATGTTGAGAAGTTAGAAAAAATGGGAATCCCCGCAACAGCAGATGATGTGCTCTTGTCAACGCACGACTGTATTGCCTGGCTTCAACAGAAAAATATTACAGAAACCTACTGCGTTGGCACTGAGGGGATGTGTCAGATGCTTGAGGGCGCGGGTATTGCAACCCGATCTACAAAGCCTCAGTATGTCGTTCTTGGCTACGATACAGAGACTACATATGAGCGACTTGAAACTGCAAGTCTCTACCTTCATGCTGGGGTTCCGTTGATGGCATCCCATCCAGACATGGTCTGCCCTTCGCCAGATGGAGGTCTTCCCGATGTAGGAGCCTTCCTCGCATTGTTCAAAGCGACAACGGGAATCGACCCTACGCATATCTCTGGTAAACCAAATCCGGGGATGATTCTCCATAAAATTCAGGAATTAAGCCTGCAACCGGAAGAATGCGCCATGGTTGGTGATCGACTCTATACAGACATTGCAATGGCAAATCGGGCTGGATGCATGGGCATCTTGGTTCTCTCTGGAGAGGCAACGGAATCGGATGTTGCTCGATTGCCTCAAGGCGCTGAACAACAGCCAACACTCGTTGTTCCATCGGTCGATGCGCTGCTCAGGTGATGGTTTGGGACTAAAACGACGCTGGCAACTTTGGAAAAAAAGACGCGTCGTCTTTCCCCCTGATGAGATACATCAAGCAGGCGAAAACGCTGAGTTGCGCCTCGAGAAACTGTGCAGAGCAGCTGGGAAAGCAAACGAGTGGTCCGTTTATCCGTCAGTGCGAATTCCTGACCCAGATGGAGGGCGTCGCGAAATTGATTTGATTCTTGTTTCGGGGACCACTGTCTTGGTTGTCGAACAGAAACACTGGTCAGGTCGATTTGAAGTGTTTGAGAACGGTGAATTTCTCCAACACCGGAACAAAGGGGGATCACACAATCATGCAACAGTTGCTCACCGGATTGCTCGTAAAGCGCGTCTCTTAGAGGAGATTCATCGCAAGCGATACCCGGACAACAAAATGTCGTTTCATGTTCTTGTCGCTATGACGCATCAACGGTTGGAATGGCCGGAGAAGATGCCTGAGCTCCCTGCTGAGATGATTAATGAGCGGCAACTTCTAGATCGTATTCAAAAAACTGGTCGGGAAAAAATCGATCAGGAGTTCTTCGAAACAATGGATGGATTCGGAACTTGGGATGAGGTTCATATGCATGGAGGATTGAAACTTAAGGGCGATCTTCTCGACTTTGGTTTAGGTTCTGGTGTCGAAGAATGGGATCGTTCTCGAGAAAGAGAATTAAGAGCAACATCGAAACATCCCCGGAGTTTCTTGTCGATTTTCAAAGACATGCCCAGTCAAATCACGTTGAGTGATTCCGGCGGAAGGAACATTGAGATCAGATGCAAGGACGGCCCAATGCTTCGAATGCATGTTGTTGGGCGAACCAATTCTGAAGATGTTGATTGGATGCAAATTGATGGCATTCTTGCTTC
>DAPT01000048.1:11485-11672 GCA_002502215.1 Euryarchaeota archaeon UBA124 | reverse complement strand
GTCAGTGAAACGCAAGAATAATGCTTTGCAGTGTAGCGTTTTTTGTTCAAAATATTACAAGGCAAGAATTCTTGTGATTCAACCGTGTCGGAACTTCATGGCGGAAACACCTTTCGACAACATATACGACCTCTCTACCAGCCAACTCGAACGTCTTGATGATGCTGAAGATTTGATGCTAAAAAAT
>DAPT01000048.1:0-11156 GCA_002502215.1 Euryarchaeota archaeon UBA124 | reverse complement strand
ACTTGGGGGCCGCTGAGCGTCTTCTCTTGAGCATGCTCGATGAGGATGAGGACTGCATTCCAGTGCTGTCAAACCTGGGCCACTTGTACGGCCGGCATCTGTCTGAATTTGAGACAGCCGTCGGGTACTACGACAGGGTGTTGCATCTCGAACCGGACAACGCCTGGGCCCGTGACGCTCGTCGACGATACATGCGCTTCGTCGAAAAATAGGGTAAGTTCAAGGGCGTTATGGTCAAGGGATGGATATGGAGTCTTCCCAAATCCTCATCACAGGAATCGGAGGACTTGGTTGCATCTGGGCTGCTCGTGCTCATCAGCGCGGAGCAGGAGCCTCGCTTTTGATGCTTGATGCAGACGATCGATTTCCCGACGTTGAAGATGCTCATATTATTCGTCTGGGACACACGCTGGATGCCCTTGGTTGCGCTGCACTCCCACCGCTTGCAGAGCAGCGTATGCGAGGTCTCGCCACAAGAACGCGCCCCTTCCTTGAGCAGGCTGAATTGGTGATCATAGTAGCAGGTTTGGGCGGAGGCACCGGTACAGGTGCTTCCCATGAGTACGCACGCCAGGCGAAACTCCACGGTGCCACAGTGCTCTCGATAGCAGCTCTTCCGTTCGATCACCAGCCCACGAGAAAGAAGATTGCTCAGGCAGAGATAAAACGACTGGAACACCATTCGGACGTTTGTGTCCAGCTTTCACTGGACCGACTTGCACGCCAAGCACGCGACCGGGGTAAGGATTGGAGCATGGGCTCAGAGTGGGTTGAAGACCTCATCGATGGTTTGGTGCGCACACTTCTCTCCATGGGTCTAATCAATCTCGATCTCATGGACTTAAGAGCAATTGTGCAACACCAAGGCGCCTCAACAATGCTGGTGGGTACAGGTCACCATGACCAACTTGAGGGCCTGTACAACGCGACGATCAAAGCTCCGCTTGCACCAATGAATGTGGCGGGAGCCAAGGGCTGCTTGTTGCAGATTGAGGGAGGAATGGGCATGACGATTGGACAAGTTGATGAAATCGCAACAGCCCTCACTTCAGCGGTTGATTCCGAAGCACAGGTCATACTCGGAGCGAGGGTGTCACCTGATCTTGAAGGAACCATCCGAGTTGTTATGCTCCTGTCTGGAATCGGTGAAGATTAGTCAAGCAATTCAATCTCATTGTCCCACGTTGTTGAATCTCCCAACGATTCGTCTCGTTGGTTCCAATCAACAGGATCACCGATGCTTTGTTCTTCTGCAACGGGCTCTTCAACAACAGAATCGGACTCACCGGTTTGAATCCCACCTGATTGGAGTTTTGCCTCATTTGACGTGCTGTTAATCTCGACATGTTCGACCGATTCAGCGATTCCACGATCACTGTTCACACGCTCTATTTTGGATTCAAGCATGGTTCGTTGGGACCACATGACGGTTGCAACAACAAGTATGTGTCCTCCTATCAAGACATATTTCACTTCCTCCATGACAGAGGTGACCATGGCAACGCTGCCAGCGTAAGCGTAGCCAAACGCAACACCCCAGAACAGTGCATTTTCTTCCGTGAATAACGTCGATTTCGATCCTTCACCTTTGCTCGTCAGTGCCCAGATCGCAAGGAACACCGTAACGATCATGAGAAACAATTCTTCGATGAACATCACCGGTTCGGAAAAGGTGTTGTCAATGCTTCGGAAGATGCTAAGCACATGCCACGTAATGAACAATTGCGTTGCCCAGAACCACTTTCTGGCAACGGTATGGGTTGTAGAATGCATCGATGCTTTTCTGCGCTGCCCCCATGTTACGTAGATGCACAAGCCGTACACTGCAAAAGAGAACAGGTATGGCCATACAGTAAACGACGAGCCTCCGAGGAAGAAACGAAATCCCTCGGTCACTGCAAAGGTCAAAACGACAACAAGCGTTGAAGTCATGACCAAAGACGGTACTGGGGAGTAACCATTTGCGCTGCTCTGGCCACCAGCTGGAAAGGTGATTGCTCTCATCGTCGCAAGCCCAAAGAACCGCCCTTGTGCAAATGCCCATACGACAAACAAACCACCCAAACTCGCTGGCAGAAACGAACCTATCTGCGAGAAAATTCCATTTTCGCCGAAAAGGAAGTAAATCGCAGCCATCAAGATGGTTCCGGTAACCATGGGCAAGATCAGAATCTTCAATCGATGGCCAGAGGCGAATGTCGAATCAGAATCTGTATCCTTCCTGTTGCGAAGGATTCTTCCGAAACGTTCGTGCTTTGACACGGGTGCAAGACACACATAAGCAACGCTGAAGCCAATGAATCCGTACGCAGCCCACGTCTCTGCATCCACTCGAGCAAGGACAAAGAAAACAACGGAAAGGACTGCGAGCAAAAGCAAATGCGGAAGCGTTGAGGGCGATAGCAAGCTCTTGAGCAGCGACATCTTGGTCAATGGCTTGGTCTCCTCCATGGTCGACTGTCGTCGCCTTGGTTCTAAAGGCTGTTTAATCGTTGATGCCATATCTACATGAGGTAGTGGGCGATGGGCAAGCATGGGTCCTAAGGTTTCCAAAGCCAAACGACCCAAACGGCGTTGGATTGGGATATCCTTTCCTTCGGATGTGGAATCAAAGCAAGATCTCCTACGAACGATTGAATCGTCTGTTCTATCGGACTACAACATCAAGTTGTACGACATGCACCTCGCAGCTTCTGTTGTTGCAAAAAATACACGTCAAATCCTTGACATTGAAGACGAAGTTGGAGTTGCAATCATTTGTGTTCTCCTCAGCGATTACAAGGATGTTCGCCTGTGTCTAGCGTCAGATGCGCTTCATGAGTTTACCTCAATCTCATCCTCAGGAAAAATTCGATTGGTGCGCAATCGACTAGGACTCCCCGTGCCTGCGGGAAGATGAGGCATACTTTTGACCTCCTTGCGACACCGTCGAACATGGCCGGTGGAGGGACAGCACCCCCTTTGAAAGTGGGCGACGTTTTGCTCCTTATCGGCGTATCCATGTTGATTGGAACTTTGATCATTCAACAATGGGACATACCAACTAAAGTAAATGCCGGCGAGGACCCAATTGAATGCCCCGAAAATGCTTGTCTAAAAGGGACGTCGCGCACCTTCTCTGGCGATGTTCTCGAAATTTCTGTTGTAGCCGAAAACGCATCAGAAGTTGACTTCGAAATTTATGAGGATGGAGAAGAGGTCCTTGATGAAAGGCTTTTCTCAGATGCAAATACATCAGCAGACGTATCCTATGAATCCAAAGGAGGAAAACTGACCTGGAAAGTCAAGGTCTTAGCAGATGGTGCCGATGCTGAAATTGATGTCGATCTGAAACGTGCGTATTTCCTTGACTTTGCCCCGTATCTCCTTGGAGCATTGCTTACTGCAGCAGGAGTCGCAAAGAAGAATGCTGAATTTGATGAAAAGGAAAGCGACGTTTTGGATGCGATTATTGAGGATGAAGATTAGTCCAACTAATCCGGACATCATCGGTCACAACCTGTCTTTCGTCTTCTTCGCTGACAAGCACCAAATCATGCGAGGAAACACGTTCAACGGTGTGCATTTTATTTCTATAGAAGCAATTCTTCAACAATGAATCCATGTTAATTTCTCCTCTTGGTAATGTTGCGATAGTTGGGTGCTTGACCTCAAACAAAGAAGCAACGACGGCGTGCAGGATCGGAAAAAGTTCTGAGATGGTAAGGTGGATGCCCAAATCTTCAATCGAACCTTGGCCGGAGTTCAGAGAATCCTGTTTTACATTCATCCCTATTCCAAGCACAACTCGTTGTTCGTCTCCTTTGGAATAGGATTGAAACAAGATGCCTCCGTATTTACTCCACATTCCTTCGTCCTCTGTCCGAAGGAGCAAATCATTTGGCCACTTTGTCGAGAGAAGTGATTTGTGTTCTTCTTTGAATTGCAACGCTGCGCCAATTTCTTGTGCAACGAAAAGTTGTTGTTTAGGCGTCATTGACCGAAGTTGCTTACTGTCAACAACCCACGAACCTTTGAATGATTCCGGATGATCTTGCCAATCATGGCCGTGTCGCCCCCTTCCAGAAGTCTGAATGGTCGCCACCAAAGAATCACCAGCGTTGTATGTTCCACGAAGCAGTTCTGCGTTTGTTGAATCGATTTCGCGCAGTTTGAGATGCCGGCTCGTAACGAAAGGATGCCAAACCGCAACGACGTATATGGCTTCATTGTCTTCAAATGTGGTTGATTGAACAATTCGAGCAGCAAGACCATGCTGCCGTAGAACATCGATACTTCTTCTGTGGCCAACATGTCCTCGACAGACAAGAAGTGCTGTTCCATTCATTTTTGTCAACGTACTGTTTGCCATCCATCGAGCAAAAACGCTCAGCAATCCTTCAGGGTGTGTGTCAACAAGTGCTGCTTCTTCCAATGGCCCCAAGAGGTTACCTTCTATTTCTTCGGCGGGAATGTAGGGCATGTTCCATACGACCACGTCGTATGTACCAGGGCTCCAAGCTTGAATTGAGTCAGCGGGTTCAATCGGGCCGATACCACCCTCGGAAGCGTTCACTTCAACCCCGGCTTTTTTGGCGTTATGCTGCGTTGCTGCGACTGCATAGGGGTTGATGTCGCAGGCATGAACGGTCCAACCACGCATTGCTGCTGCTATCGACACGGCGCCTGAACCTGAGCCAATTTCGAGGAGACGCTTCGAGCCAAAGGGCGTTATGCCTGCTAAGACTTGGTCCAAAAGATCTGTGTCTTCTCTTGGTGGATAGACGGTTGGAGGTATGTTTAATTCCAACGAATTCCACAGGATTGTTTGAACCTCCTTTCGGTTCAAAAATTCAATCTCAAACTGTGTGTTTTCTTGATTGAACATATTCACCCGCAAAAAATTTCACAAATCGGTCCTAAAAGAGCGTTTCTGAGATGCGAACAAGAGAGTTTTTTTATCGGTAAAGTATAAGAAGGGAGGGTAGTTCGGATTGAAAGCCCAAGATGCAACGTTGGGCCTGTAGCTCAGTCAGGTAGAGCGTCGGGCTTTTAACCCGATGGTCGCGGGTTCGAACCCCGTCGGGCCCGCCTACTGTGCCGCAGTACAACGTTGAGGGCTGTGCGGGGGTATGTTGGATGGTAGTAAAGAGCGCAACAAAAAAACGGTTAATTGAACTCGGAGTCTCCGACGAATACGCTCACAAACTAGCCACGGACAGAAACATGGCTGACATCAAAAGTATGCCAGCCGACGAAATCGCAAAGATTCTTGGTATCGCCAAAGACAGCGAAGCTTTCACGAAAATCATGCAAATTATCGCCGATCAAGGCAACCGTCGCTCACGGATCAAAAAGAGCAAGAAAATCACCATCTCATCGAAGGCAATCGATGAATTCGACCGACCCGAAATTAGCATCCGATTTAACCCTCTCAATCACGTGCTTGTACCCCATCAGGAATTGTTGGGTGACGCAAACATTAGCCCCGAAGAACAGTATGGCATCGAGCGTGATGAACTCTCTCCGTGGGGTCTTGAAGAAATTGATGAAGACGGAGAACCACGTTTGGCAAAGGAACTCTTGCCGAAGGTACTGATTTCTGACCCTGTCGTTCAATCCATTAAAGAAGCAGCAGAACTCATCGACAATGCTGCGCTTGCAGCAAATCCTGACCACCGACCTCTTGCAGCCGGATGGATTGCAGACCGAGTTCTCAAAGTAATCCGCCATTCAAAATCCGCAGGCAGCGCAGTTGCCTATCGCCTCATCGTGGAGGGCAGTTGAGCCTGGAGTTGATATCATGCAAGAAATAATTGAATCCTTTTTCCGAGAACGTAGCCTTGTTAACCATCAACTTGCATCGTACAACGATTGCATTCCTTCAACGGACAACCAGTTGTCTCGCATGGAGCGAATTATTCGCAACATCCGAGTAGGAACCGACGAAGAAATCATCGACGACCTTGGTGGTTACATCAAACTCGACGTGGCCGACCAAGATATCGTTATCCGTATGAAGAACATAACGCTCGGAGCCCCGAACATCCGAGAAGCAAACGGCTCCTATCACAATGCATCTCCGATGGAATGCAGGCTCCGAAAATTGACCTACCAGTCACCTGTAACCATTGACTTTACAATCTACCGCAACGGCGTTGCATCCTTCCCTGAAGACGGTGTCCAAGTTGGTGCAATCCCAATCATGGTTCGCTCACGACGATGCCATCTCCACCCCAGCCATATTGCTGATGGTCGCACGCTCGAGCCGTTCAAGTCGCCTGAAGACGGTGCGCTTCTGGCCAACCTTCTCCGCGACAAGGGTGAAGACCCACTCGATCCCGGCGGCTATTTCATCATTAACGGAACCGAGCGCGTTCTCATTTCGATGGAAGACTTGGCGCCGAACCGTGTCACAGTTGAGATCAACAAGCGAACTGCAAAGCGAACAGAGGTTGCAAAGATTTTCTCGCAAAAGAACGGTATGCGCAAGCCTCTGACCGTCGAGAAGCGCCGAGACGGTATGCTCATGGTCAAAGTCAGTACGGCTGGTACGACGCCTATCCCGGTTGTCTTGCTCATGCGAGCTCTCGGAATCGAAAACGACCAAGAAGTCTTTACTGCCATCTCCGGTCCACAAGAGACATTCAAGTTCATTGTTGCCAACATTAACGAAGTTAACGACAACGAAGAATTCGAGGTCAAAAGCGAGCCGGAAGCATACGAGTGGCTGCAAAAGAAATTTGCCGCTGGACAGCAAAAGGAATACCGTGAAGCTCGTGTTAACCAACTGCTCGACCGTGAACTTCTCCCCCACTTGGGTGACCAACCAGAAGATCGGAAGAAGAAGGCAATCTTCCTCGGCCGTATCGTTCGTCAAGTCCTTGAGATGGCCCTTAATGACAAGGAACCCAACGACAAGGACCACTACGCCAACAAGCGTGTTCGTCTTGCAGGTGACTTGATCGAGGACCTGTTCCGAGTTTCATCCGGACAACTCGCCCGTGACCTGAAATACCAACTCGAGCGCCATCACAACCGTAAGCGGGAACTGAAGATTACCTCCTGCCTTCGACCAGACGTCCTATCCTCCAAGATCCTACACGCACTTGCTACAGGAAACTGGGTTGGCGGCCGATCTGGTGTCAGTCAGTTGCTCGATCGAACGACCTATCTTGCTTCCTTGTCTCACATGCGACGTGTCACCTCTCCGTTGGTGCGAAGTCAACCTCACTTCGAGGCCCGTGACCTTCACCCAACACAATGGGGTCGTCTGTGTCCGAACGAGACGCCTGAGGGTCAGAATTGTGGCCTTGTAAAGAACGCTGCACAAATGGTCGACATCTCCGAAGAAGTTGACCCACAGGAAATCCGAGAACGCCTCGATGAGCTCGATGTTTACCAGCCCAAAGACTGGACAGACGGTGATCGTATTCACGTCAACGGTGACATCTACGGTATGCACAAGAACGGAAAGAACCTTCTCTCACAGTTCAAGAACAGCCGACGCCGAGGTACAATTCCATCGGAAGTCTCCATCCGTCATGACACGGAAAACCGTGATATTTTCATCAACACCGACAAAGGTCGAATCCTTCGTCCACTTTTGATTCTGTACGACGGTACCCCTCGGCTTGAAAACAGCCATCTAACGGACCTTGCTGATGGAAACATCACATTCCGTGACTTGGTCATCGATGGTATTGTCGAATGGGTCGATGCTGAGGAGGAAGAAGACTTGTACATCGCTCCACGACCGTTCGTTCTTCCAGAAACCGTTCCAAAAGGACCTCTCGCTGGCCGACCGGTCATTCACGAGAACATTCGATGGACAAACCTTGGTGAACCAGGCGTCGAAGTTGCCGCTATTGAAGCAGAAGTTCGCATGCCGAACGGCAAAATCGAAGTTGCGGAATTCGATGTTCCTTTGCTCTACTCAACTGAGCACACTCACGTTGAAATCGATCCACAACTCGTCTTGGGTGTATGCGCTTCTCTAATCCCGTACCCTGAGCACAACTCAACCCCTCGTGTTACCGGTGGAACTGCAATGGTCAAGCAATCGCTTGGTCTTCCGAGCGCAAACTACCGTCTGCGCCCAGACACCCGTGCCCACATTCTGCACTACCCACATCGTTCGATTGTTCGAACGGACGCCATGCGCACAACGAACTTTGACGAGCGGCCCGGTGGACAAAACTTCATTGTGGCCATCATGTCTCTGCACGGATACAACATGCAAGACGCCGTCATCATGAACAGAGCATCCGTAGACCGTGGTCTTGGGCGCTCTACGTTCAATCGCACATACAACGCTGAGCGACGTCGATTCCCAGGTGGTCAAGTAGAAGAAATTGAAAAGCCAGGCAACAAACTGACTGAAGTCAAGGGACTGAAACCGGCTGAGGCCTATTTCCATCTCGAAGACGACGGCCTACCTCTGCCCGAGACCTACCTTGAGGGCGGCGATGTTCTCGTCGGCAAAACCAGTCCGCCACGATTCCTCGAAGAATCAAACAGCGGCGCTTTCCTCATGGCACAAGAACGTCGAGAATCCTCGATGCTCGTACGACATGGTGAGAAGGGTTGGGTCGACAACGTCTACGTTACGGAATCCGACAACTCTGGTCGCTTGGTTCGTGTTATGGTACGAAGCCACAAAGTGCCTGAAGTTGGTGACAAGTTTGCGTCACGACACGGACAAAAAGGTGTCATTGGACGACTCGTCGAACCTGAAGACATGCCGTTCACACAGGATGGCGTCGTCCCTGATTTGATCATCAACCCCCACGCAATTCCGTCGCGAATGACGGTTGCCCACGTTCTTGAGATGATCGGCGGCAAAGTTGGAGCAATGGAAGGACGCCGAATTGATGGTACTGCATTCCGTGGAGAGAAAGAAAGCAGCCTAAGAGACGGTTTGGTTCGTAACGGCCTTGACCATACAGGTCGTGAAATCATGATTAACGGTGAGACAGGCGAAGCATATCCTGCAGAGATCTTCGTCGGTTGCATCTACTATCAACGACTTCACCATCTCGTCAGCTCAAAGATTCACGCTCGTTCACGTGGCCGTGTTCAAATCCTCACCCGTCAACCAACCGAAGGGCGTGCTCGACAAGGTGGTCTGCGATTCGGTGAGATGGAACGTGACTGTTTAATCGCTCACGGCGCATCCATGGTCATCAAGGACCGTCTCCTCGACGAATCCGACGGTATTGACATGTTCGTGTGTGCCCAATCCGGACACATTGCATGGTACGATCCGAAACGGCGTACTTACGTCAGCCCAGTCCATGGTGACGGCGCTGAAGTGTACAAGGTACAGACATCTTACGCATTCAAACTCCTGCTCGACGAAATGAAGAGTCTTGGAGTTGCCATGCGACTTGAACTGGAGGACCGAAGATGAGCCGAAAAACCACATTGATTCCAAAGCGAATTGCACAAATTCGTTTCAGCTTGATGGATCCCGTAGAGATCCGAAAGATGTCCTCCGTTGAGGTCAAAACTCCGGATACCTACAAGGATGATGGTCACGCATATCGGCAGGGACTAATGGATCCTCACATGGGTGTCATTGAACCAGGATTGGTTTGCCCAACGGACAACTGCAAGTACGACGAATCCCCTGGGCACTTTGGACACATCCAACTTGAACTTCCGGTCATCCACATCGGCTTTGTCAATCTAATCAAGACCGCACTCAAGTCCACATGCAAGGCATGCAGCAAAGTACTGCTTCACTCAGCGAAAGAGACGCATCCGTCCAATCCTGAACTTTCCGAGCAGGATTATTACCGTTCCCGAATTAAGGATATCATCACCAAACACGGTGTTGGTTCCACTGAATTCTCGAGCATCATCAAGGAAGTCGAGAAGGTTGCTTCCAGTAAGAACCGACGCACATGCATGCACTGCGGTGAGATGCAAGGAGAAATTCGACTTGACAAGCCAACCACCTTCAAGGAAAAGACCGAGAACGTCGGAACCGGTGGAAAGGAAACAGAGCGTAAGATGAACCCTCGTGATGTTCGCGAGTGGCTTGCAAGCATTCCTGACGAGCATTTGATTTTCATTGGAATGGACAAGCAAAACCGACCTGAGTGGACCGTCCTTAAGGTTCTCCCAGTTCCACCGATTACCGTTCGACCATCCATTACTCTCGATAGTGGGGACCGGTCTGAGGACGACCTAACACACAAACTCGTCGACGTTCTGAGAATCAACCAGCGTCTCCAAGAAAACCGTGACTCTGGTGCGCCCCAACTGATCGTTGAGGATTTGTGGGAATTGTTGCAATACCACGTTACGACATACTTCGATAACCAGACTTCGGGTGTTCCACCTGCTCGACACCGATCAGGACGAACACTCAAGACACTAACCCAGCGACTCAAGGGGAAGGAAGGACGATTCCGTTCGAACCTCTCCGGAAAGCGTGTAAACTTCTGTGCACGTTCGGTTATCTCTCCAGACCCATACCTCGGCGTTAACGAAGTCGGTGTTCCCGTGAAGGTTGCCAAAGAATTGACCGTACCTATTCGTGTTACACTACGAAATCGTGAGCAGATGCGACAGATGATTCTGCGAGGTCCTGATGTCCACCCCGGTGTAAACTACATTGTTCGTGGAGACGGTCGACGTGTTCGAATTAACCCACGTAGTCGTCTGATCAACGCTGGTTTCCGATGTCACAATCCCGAGTGTGAATCCGAACATACTTTGCGCTTTGATTTGGACTCTGTTCTTCCAGCACCAAATTTCTTGCCTGGTATGGTCGTACGTCCACTCATCAACCGTGTGGAAGGCAGTGACCTGACAGAAACCAGCTACATTGTTGATGACGAAGAAACCCTTCGAAATCTACGCGGAGAAGACGAGTACGGTCATCCTCTTGCGGAGGACGATCCACGTGCTGTCCTCCACTACCGATGGATGCATGAACTTGCACAAGCGGACAACCCGGATCCAGAACCGTTCCCTGAACATTTGGAAATCCGCTGTCCTCACTGTGGCAGCCCTGCGGACGACTACGACATGCCGACACCGGTTGAAGATCGACTTTCAACCGTTGACATTCGCGGAAATCCGAAGCCTGGTATGCAGGTTGAGCGTCACCTCATCGATGGCGATGTTGCAATCTTCAACCGACAACCATCACTGCACCGCATGTC
>DAPT01000037.1 GCA_002502215.1 Euryarchaeota archaeon UBA124 | reverse complement strand
GGGCACAGCAATTGATTGGACTTCATTTGCAGCCTCCTCGTGATACACCATCATCTGATCTTTTGAACCAAGTGTTCGATGCACAATGGGAAATTTCCCCGCTCGCAGACCCTCCTTCCAGACCGTGAAGGTGTCTGGAGATACGACGCCCTGTACCACCAATTCACCGAGCCCATACGACGAACCAACGTGAATCACCCCTGCGTGCCCTGAGTCAGGGTCAATCGTGAACATGACGCCAGAACTGGCCTTGTCCGAACGAGCCATTTTCATCACCACAACAGCGATAGCACTGTCGAGTGGATGCATGTTGTGCTCCAGATGGTAGCCAATCGCACGCTCTGTGAACATGCTCGCTACGCAACGACGCCATTTCTCGATAATGTCCTGCTCCCCACTCACGTTGAGATAGGATTCGTATTGTCCTGCAAACGAAGCCTCAGCTGAGTCTTCGGTTGTAGCTGAAGAGCGTACAGCGACGTCGACACCTGGCGTGTACATCTCGCAAAGTTTCCCATACTCTAACGCAATCGCTGACTTGATGGTTTCAGGAACCGGCGTCTCTCTGACCAACGATCGAGCAAGAGCTGCACGGCTGTTGAGATTGAGATGGTCGGTTGGATCTGCTCCTCTCAGGCATACCTCAAGTGCTTCTCTGAGCGTCGTAGCCTCTATGGCCGCGCGACGAATTTCATCCACCTCCTCAGCCGCTCCAACGTTCTTCCAAGTAGCAGTTGGTATGTCGGCGGTGACGAACTGTTGAAACGCTTCAGTTGTCAGGGTGAAGCCGTTTGGCACCTTGACACCGATGGTGGTAAGTTTCTGGAACATTTCTCCAAGGGATGCTCCCTTTCCCCCAACTGTAGAAGTGTCTTTCATGTCTGCTTGGTTAAACCATTGGGCGAGGGCGGGTTGTTGCATGCATGTCAACCTTCTATCGCACTAATAAGCACCCGTTTATTCCAAGAGGAAAACGCAGATTTCTGAAATGTCTGAGGGATACTACAATCTGGTTTGTGATGCAAGGGATTTTCCTTGGCTGAGAGTATGTGTAACGTTTTCAAACGTCTCTCGATCCAACTTTTTCTTCTCTTCCGAGCGTTTGGAAAGGGTACGCAACGTCATTGCCAATCGGTGATTCCCTGCAAATGCGTCCTTGTGACGCTCGAAATAAGCCCAATACAAGGGCGAGATTGGGCAGGTTTTCGCTGGATGAAATTCGCATGATGAACAAAAGTCACCCATCTTTTTGATGTACGGTGAGCCTGACACGTACGGTTTTGTCATCATCGCATCACCAAGGGCGAAGGTACCCATTCCGAGAACGTTGGGTTCAACAACCCAATCAAAAGCATCAACAAATGATGCATGGAACCAATCGGTCAGTTGACGCGGTTCAATGTCCATTAATTGGGCGAGATTGCTCAACACCATTAACCGTGGAATGTGATGCGTCCATGCCTCATCCATGACACTTTCAACCGCCCAATCGAGGCAGTCCATACCCGATGTTTGCCCCCAATAGGCCATTGGCAAGGATTTGGTTTGTTTAAGCTGATTTGGATGACCGGTTTTGTCCATGTCCTGTTCCATTGGCCACCCAGCTGTTCTGTTTGGAGGTACTGTGGATTCAATATCGAGAGAGTGAAAACCATCTGTTACCTCATGGACGTGGTGAACATATTCTCTCCAAATCATCTGCCGCAAATACCCTTCCTGTGAATTCAAAGGAACGTTTGCCTCAACAACAACATCGATAACTTCCTGCGGTAAAACACGATGAATATTGACGGAGGATGCGAGTCGGGAATGGAAAAGTCCTCTGCTCTCTTTTGTCATAGCATCCTCGTATGGACCGAACAACGTCAGGATGTCGGACAGGAAATGCAAGGCTTGGCGATGGTCATCGTAGCTTGTCGGTAGGTGGTCCAATCGAGCATCGCCTGGATGTTCTGCAAATCGATGATTAACGAATTCAATGACCTCGTCGTCAACGGAATCCGTTGCGTATGCAGGGGCTTTGGGAAGTTGGTGCTCACCCCTCCAAGGTTGCCGATTGTCCGCATCATGGCTGAACTTCCCCCCAACCGGAGAGTCACCTTCCATAAGCCATCCTTTCTCTTTACGAACTCGTCGATAGAAACGATCCATCCGAAACGGGGGTTCGTTGCCCACCGTTTCAGTGAACCAGTCTTGAGGTGTCAACCAACCAGGGTGCGGATGCTCGATAATTGACTCGTCTTTGATTAATTCAGCCAAGGTTGATCTTAATTCACGCTCAGCTGCACGATGCATGTTGATTGGGCCGAACTCTTGGACAAGAGCACGCAGAGGTTCATCGTATTGCTCATTTGTCATAGCGTAAACGACAGGTATTCCTTTGCCTGCAGTTTCTACGGCAAAATGACGCATGTTGGAGAGAATGTAACAGAGTTTTTGTTTGTGATATGGGCGTCGCTTTGCTTGTTTCTCACTCTCAATCAGAACGATACCGACGGAATCGAGATTGGGCAACAGCTCGAGATTGAGTTGGTCATAGGGCAAGTACCACCATGTCAGAGCGTCTGAAGGATGAGAGGATTTCATCTGCGATGAAAAGGCCCCTGTTCCACCCGCAATCTTTGACCAGGCCATGCCTAAATCCACCCTGGGGAGGATTTAATCCCGTGTTTCGATGAGCAATATAGATACGTTGATGATTGAATGGTTTTCTCACGATTCATGGATGTGATGCTCATCGTTTTCTGCATGGCCGCAACACTTCTTGCAGCAGCCCTCACAGTACCGGCGGGATTCGGTCTGGCAACCATGCTTACGCCCGTCATGCTTCTGTGGCTTGAGCCCCACTTAGCAATTGCAGCAGTCGCAGTTGTTCATGCTGCACACAACGGTTGGAAACTTCTACTGCTCAAGGCCGATGTTGATGTTACGGCCATCAAACGATACGGCTGGGCGATGGTCCTCGGTGCGTTGATCGGTGCTTCACTTAGCACGAGCATCGATGCGCAACCGCTTCTCATCGTTGTTGGTTTCGCATTAATTCTGCTCCCTCTTCTCTCGATTTCAGAGCGCTGGACCAATTATCGCCTTCCTGAAGCAGAGGACCGCTGGGGAGGATTTGGTTCAGGATTTATGGGAGGATTGACTGGACACCAAGGCGCATTGCGAGCGATGTTCCTTCAACGTCGTTTGCCGGATAAATCAGCCTATGCTGCGACAGCTGCACTCCTTGCATTGGTCGTCGACCTCTCTCGCTTGCCTGTCTATCTGTACTCGGACGGAGAAGCACTCATCGAATTCCTCCCGCTTGTAGCAGGTTCCGTTTTATCGGCCATCATCGGGGTTCATCTTGGAAAGCGTTGGCTCAAGAAGTGGAAGAAATCACACATCACTACGATGATTACCATCGGAATCATTGCTTCAGGAATCCTGTATGTGCTTGAAGGATTCAGGATGTGACTGCATCGTTTAATTCCAGAATTACTGGAGCGTGATCAGAGATATCGATGCCGCCTTGGCGGTCGATTCGGATGGATTCAACATAGGACATGAGTGCTTCATTTCCAAGCATGTAGTCGATTCGCCAGCCGCGGTCAAGTGCTCGTGCTTGGCCACGGTTCGACCACCATGAGTAGAGTTTCACGCCCTCGCCAACATGTTCGCGAAACAAGTCATGCCATCCATCTCCAAGGAGTTCTGAGAACCATTCTCGCTCTTGGGGGAGGAAGCCGCTTGACTTTGCATTCCCCTTTGGGTTCCAAATATCGTCCTCAGTGTGTGCGACGTTCAAATCGCCAACAACCAACACAGGACTGTCTCGTTGCAAATAGGGTTGAAGCCATGCTCGCCATTCATCCATCCATTTTTCCTTGAACAATTGCCGTTCATCTTTGTTTGAGCCGCTTGGAAGATACGTGTTGATGCATGTCAATTTACCGTGCTGAGTAACGAGGATTCTTCCTTCCGAATCGGTGGGGTCGAGCATGCCGTTCATTCCCCTTTGTTGTTCGGTCATCACGCAACTTGACAAGGTCGCAACGCCAGAATAGCCTTTCTTTTCTGCTGGATGTAAAATGGCTTGGTGCGCTTCTGGCCAGTTCCATCCTTTCGGAAACTGCTCCTCAAGGACACGCGTTTCTTGCAACATCCAGATCTCTGCATCAACGTCTTCGAACCAGTTGTCAATGCCTTTACGGATGGCTGCTCGGAGACCGTTGACGTTCCATGTAACGATGCGCATGGTCCTCGGACTTGTTCGAGGTTCTTCATTGTTGAAGTGGCATTTTGCTGATGTGTTCTGCCGTGATTCGAGAAGCTTCGACCGCTCCGTCAGAGAGGATATGCTCACTTTCCACCCAAGCACCAGTAAGCAGTATGCCGTCCTTGCGAGCAAAACCACATGCGATCCGCCCTCCCTTCGGCGCAATTTTCACATTCTTTTGTTGCCGTTCGTGAAGGATGTGAGATTTCCATCCTGGGGCGCGTAAATCCATGAACCGATTCAATTCAGCGAGACGATTTTCACTCTTCCCTTCGCCAAAATGAACTGCAGAAAGAAGCGCCCCCGAGGGAGCAATACCAGGGTGAATCTGTTTCAAATCAAAGATTGCCATTGACCTTTCAACGTCAAGAACACCATGTCGCTCTCCGAGCGGTGTTGCATCCAATGCAACATCAACGATTGAAGCAGTTACAAACGAAACCTCTGGTAAATCAGGAATGAGCTTCTTTGCTTGACCATACCCACATGCCAAAATAATCACATCTGTTTCAACATGTCGCCCGTCTGCTAAGTGGACCTTGTGCTTCTCAATTTTTTCCACCCTTGCTCCAGTTTCAATCGGAATACCAACCTCGTCAAGCGTCACAGCAAGACGGCCGACAAGACCCGACCAACCTTCCTTCATAACCAGAAGATTACTGTTCAGTAACGCTCGACTACGAGGTTCATTGTTGAGGCCCCAGGATGCGAAATAATCGCTGTTTT
This sequence comes from Euryarchaeota archaeon UBA124, assembly GCA_002502215.1. Taxonomy (GTDB): domain Archaea; phylum Thermoplasmatota; class Poseidoniia; order Poseidoniales; family Poseidoniaceae; genus MGIIa-L2. The sequence continues at coordinate 12,096 of DAPT01000037.1, read as the reverse complement.
GGATGGATGGATGTTTGAGGTCGTGTGCTTTGACGGCCCTTCGAAAAAGTGCTGCATCCTTCATTGGTTTTCTGGGCTGCATCATTCCTGTTCCCAGGATTTCAAGGCGGTGAGGCCTCAGCGGCAAAACAGAGGGTTTGACTTTGCTCACCTTCCGTACGAGTTGGTGAAGTGGTCCTTTCTTTAGCAAGAAATGAGGGCCATATCCAATTGGGAAACCGTCTCTGAGTTCACTTGAGGCACGTCCACCGATTGTGGAGCGTTTTTCAAGAACGACAACGTGGTGGCCTCGTACGGATGCCTCCATCGCTACGGAGAGGCCTGACAATCCTGCGCCAACAACAAGGACTCTGGCCATACACCTCGGAAAACGTCCTCTTCATCAACCCCTACGCGGCAACAGTTTGCTTGAAATCCTCAAAGGCCTAGCAACATCCATGGGCGAGCGCACAATGTTGCCTCATGACCGTGGCCATCTCCTGTGGACTGCAGAGGAAGGTGCAAGTCGTTTGCTTACCTCGAGCATGGATCGTTGGACAACTGCGGTGGTCGGTGACGATGGCATTGATGGACCCGTCATGGGATTTGGTGAGAAGGTCACTGCTCAAGTCGTTTCGAGAGCGGATGGCACAATCGCCGGTGCTGCAGTCGTTGATTACATGCTGCAAATCTGGGCACCGAGCCTTTCAACGTCCTGGAAAGCGGGCGACGGGCGACGCATCAGCGAAGGGGATGTTATCGTCGAAATCAGTGGAGACTCAGAGTCTGTCCTGCGAATGGAGCGATCAATTCTCAACATCTTGGGTCAACTTTCAGGTATTGCAACGAATGCGGCTCATTGGGCAACGATTGCTCCTCGACAGGTTGCAGCAACAAGGAAAACCGTCTGGGGTATGCTCGACAAATGGGCTGTTCACCTTGGTGGAGGACTTACCCACCGACTCAACAAAGACGACGCGAAAATGATCAAGGAGAACGACCTTGCCGTTTCCGGTGAATCCGGTATGCAAGCGATTGTTCAACTTCTTTCAACGATGGATGTCAACGATTGCGGAGCCTTCCTTGAATTGGAAGTAACCAGCGAGAAAGATGCAATTGTTGCAGCAACAACATGGAAGCAACGACAAGGCGAGGAACAAGTTCCTCAACTGGTGTTGATGTTGGACAATTTTGGTCCAGAGAGAAGCAAAGAAATGGTCCGTGAACTAACGGATATGGGCCTTCGCGATGCGGTTGTTCTGGAGGCAAGTGGCAACATCGTCTTCAAAGATTTAGAAGCATGGCGAGAATGCGGCGTGGATGTTCTCTCGACCAGTGCGATCAATCGTGGAACAGCTCCACTTGATGTGAGCATGCTCATCGATTAGGAAGGTGATCCCGTGAAGCATGCAGCTGACCCATCGCACCCGCGTTATCGTTCATTGTTGATGCGTCACCGTCTTGAAGTTGCAGCCAAGAAGGGAATGCTCGCTGATTCGGCGATGATCGCTCACGGTCGTGGAGAAGCGTACGATTACCTCCTCGGGGAGCGAACGATTCCAAGCGCACACTTTGCATCGCAAATCGCTTTGCAGTCTCTGCAACAGGCAGAACATCCTGTTCTCTCGGTCAATGGAAACGTCGTGGCTCTCGCTGGTGATGAAGTGCTTCAACTTGCTGAGAAGCTTAACTGTCCAGTCGAAGTCAACATCTTTTACAGGACTCCAGAGCGCATGCATGCCTTACTTTCTGATCTAAACGAACGGAAAAAACGACTGGGGGTTGAAGTTGAGATTCTTGGCGAAAACCCGGATGCGACCATTCCTGGGTTGAAAGGGCCTCGAGCAAAATGCGAATCAAGAGGTATCTTACAGGCGGACGTACTTCTTGTTCCATTGGAGGACGGAGACCGCTGTGAAGCCCTTGTTGCAATGGGTAAGACGGTCATCGTCATCGATCTTAACCCGCTGTCCCGCTCATCCCGACGCGGAAGCATTACGATTGTTGATGAATTGTCCAGATGTTTGGAAAACATGCTCAGCATGCCGATGCAAGACCTTCCTACATCTGACTCCTACAACCACAGTCAATCGCTGCAAAACGCACTCAATGAAATCGTTGATGGAATGAAGTACAAATTTTCTGAAGCAAAAGATTGAATCTTTTGCGATTTCATTGGGAAGGCTTCAAAGGCCGTCAACTCCGAGGATTCTTCATGAGTGAGGACAGCCAAGAAACCCGAGGGTTAATCGATGTCAACGCTCTTCCTGACGCAGTTCGTCGTATGGCCGAAGTAATGGCAGGATTGGATGCAGAGTGGAGCATCGATGGATGGCTAACACAACAAGCAGAGCAAACATTGGCACTGCTGCGTCATGATCTGAAGCGCGAGCGGTTGCTTCTGGAACAACGTAAATTTCGACTTGACGATCTTGAAGGCCGAATTGCTGCGGATGGAGCCGACAAGGATGAGCATCAAATGTCCATCTTTGATTGCTTTGGATTGGACGAAGACAACACGTTTACTGGGTTGTCTCAGCGAGGCGAACAGCAACGAATCCAGGAAGGTGAAGCACATGGTGCTGAGGCATTCATTGAACTTCTTCCAGACGATTACGTAGATGATCCCCTTCTCGCAGTTGCTTGCCAATTGGTGGTGATGATTGTCGATGGAGAAATTGAGAAGGGCGAGCCGGTAGCGACCCTTGAAATTATTTTTGAGCGCATGCTCCAACATGGCATTGATGAGGGAGAAATTGACGAAGCCATCGATCATCTGCTAACAACTGGCGGGCTCATAGAAGTTGATGATGACTGCTTCATTTCGACCATCTAGAGCGGGCCTTGCGCCATTGAATCTTCGATTGTGTGCCATTCAAAAACCAACTCTGATAGATTTAGATATGATTAATTTACATTTGCAGCAAAGTCTCAGTGGATTGACGCTGTCGTTGACCATTTTGTGCGAGGCGGAATACTGTTTGAATAGCGAAGGACAAGGATAAGAGGGGATAAGTACCCTCTACAGATGGGAGAAGCATGTATCCTTACCATCGTCTTGTGAAAATGGTTCTAGGGAATTTCTTTCGCAAACAAGAAGTGTTTGATATTGAGAAGGAATATCGCTGGAATTTTCGTCCTGGTTTCGGCGATATCGATGTATACCCTGAGGTGAACAATGGGCGGCATTTCGTTTTCTGTGATCTTGCGCGTTACGATATTTCATTTCGAATCGGTTTGTTTCGGTACGTTCGAAAGAACAAGTATGCCTTCGTCATAGGCGGCTCCACAATTCGCTACAGGAAGCGCCTTGCGCCGTTTCGGAAAGCAACGGTTCGGACAAAAATGGTCGGCATTGACGAGAAATTCTACTATTTCCAACAGACCATTGAACAAAGGGGTGAAGTGAAATCTTCTGCACTCATTCGGGCAGGAATCCGTTTCAAGGGCGGATCAACCATTCCGGTGGAAGTCATGCGTGACCTCGGATATGATGTGACCACGTTCATGGAACCATGGGTTCGTAGTTGGGCAAGTTGGGATAATGAAGCAAGGCCTTGGCCTGAGCCGATGGAATGAGATGAATTCCCTGTAACTGATGTATTTCCCTGTCAGTTTCCCATTGAATGGGACGATTATTACAGTGTTTAGCGTCGAAATTGGTTGCCTGCGTATCATTGAACGCAATCGAGAGACTGATTTTATTCAATTTGCATAATTTTTATAATCCTAACATCAATGATACAAAATAGCCTCAAGGATTTCTAGGATGAGAATTTTATGTCCATATTCATTAGCAATCGGGCCAAGAAAAACATGCAAGGCTACTGGTTTGGGCTCTTCGTTCCAATCCTCGTTGGAATGGGTTGTTCTTTTCTTTCAATGGGCATACTTGTTAACAGCGATGGTCCCGTTAGCGAATTCGATTACATCGACTATGTTTTCCTCACATTCCTCATGGCTGGCCATCTTGTCGTATGGCCTTTTGTGGCGTGGTTACTCACACGGAGTGATCCAGGCGAGCATTTTTCGCGCAGAAAGGGGGCTTATATGTCTCTGAAATTATACGTTTTCTGGATCGTATTCATTGTCTTTAACTCAATCATTGAGGCACTCGGTGGTGAGTAAGAATGTCATCTGTTCAGGTGGAGAGTGTTGGTCAGAAATTGAAGATCACGTGCCCGTCCTGTGGGGAAAATTTAGCCGCTCCTCTAGAATATGAGGGGAGGATACGTTGCCCTTCCTGCGCTCATGTGTTTCTTGTTGAGGCTTTCAGTGATCAATCGAACGTGGAGGAGGGATACCAAGAGATTGACCCTCGCGCCGGATTTTGGTTTGGCATAATTGCTCCTGCTTCGATTCCAATCATTGTTTTCGTCTTAGCTTCGACCGGAATATTCGACTCTTCTTCGCCCGCACTCGTGGGCATAACCTACTTCATGTGTTCCCTTTGTATTTGGCCAGTGATTGGGTTTGGGATAGCATACAGTGGTCGAACGTTCGTAGGAAGTTTTCGTGCCGGAGCGAGAGTTTCTGGTGTAATTGGATTGTTTCTTGGAAGCCTGATATGGGTTGTATTCCTTTCTTGGATTAATGGTGGGATTACAAACTAGGAAAAATTAAGCGATGAAGTCGGGAGCCCTCGGACATCCCAATATGGCGTTATTACAGTCCCGACACATATTCTCAATATGAGAATTCTAGCGAGTGTGTTCTGTGGATGGATGGTTTGGGCGACGTTTGTTACTTGGAGACTTGCACACCCTGAAGTGGCTGTATTAGCAGGCATCGTTAGTGTATTCGTCTGTGAGGCTATGATTCACCGAGCTGAGCGAAAAGGATTGCATCGCGAGCGTCAGCAACTTCGTCAGCAGTTGAATCTATCTGCTCACAACATCAACCAACTCCACGAGTCGCTCACCAACGTTCAGGCTGAACTCCACCGGAGAGACATCATCGGCACACCCGCTGCCAGAGAACTTCTCAAACGACAAGAGGAGGCGATGAATGCACAATCCGTTGCACTGGAAGACCGAACCAGTCGGCAGGATCGAATGTTTGTTGCCATGGAACGACTTCTTGCTTTCCAGACCGAACAGACTGCAGTCATCCAACAAAACCTCGCTGAACTTTTGGCGCAAATCGCATCCGAACCACGCCAACATGTTACGATGACGGACAGTGTTCTTGTTCAAAATCGGGAAGAGGAGCGAATGCGAAGACAGTTTCGAAGAATGAGCGATGAGTTCATCGCTGACCTGTTTGATTAGCGGTATCTTGAGAACCTCGGCATTCTTGGGCGATGCATGGCGACCAAGCGTGAACATGCTGTTGCCATTCTTGATGCTCTTGATTCGAAGGCTCGATTAAGGTCTCGAACGCTTCTCGGTTCCGGAATTGCTGTCGTTTTTCTTCTCGTTGTTGCTTATGCCACAATTTGGCATTACGCGGTTGGTGGGGGTTTGTTGATTGGTCTACTCTTGCAAATGACCCATGAACGGCTGACTGTTGCTGCTGATGCAATGATTGCAACCAATGTGGAAAAACTTGGATGGGATATTGAGGCTCTCGATGACGAAGCATCGATGCTTAAATTAAGAAAACTTGCGAAACGAAATGAGGGTTGAGAATGGTTTCCATTCCACGAGGCGTTCATTCGTATCAGACTCTGCGAAACAGGTGGGTTTTGTCCGTATTTCTTTTCGGAGGGTTTGGCGCCTTGGTTGGGTACATAGTCGCATCTTCCGTTCTAATCGCTTCGTTCTGTTTCCTCATTGGACAAGTTATCGCTTTTGCGGACCACGTTCGATTGCGGAAGGCAACCGACCTCTGGATGGAAGAGATGCTGAGTGATTTGCACATTGACATCGATGATTTTGAAGGGCAAATAACGCCAGCACTTGTGCTTGAACAATGGAAGTCGCATATCAAAAAAGAGCGAACGAATCCACTAATGACGCGGGGCAACGATCAGAGAGGGTTCACTTCGGGAATCACGGAATCGGATTTGGATGCTGCCCGTAATTCAAGACCTGCTGAAGAAAGGGAAGAATATCAGGGGCTTGAGGAGAGTTTAACCGTTGCTCAACAAGTAAAAGCAGAGGCTGACGAACGCTACGCTGAACATGCTCAGCAACGATGGGAGGAGGCTGAACGGAACGACCCAGACTTGATTGAAGCGGGTGTCAAACGACTTGGCGATCTTGTAGCAACGGATTTCTTTGAGAAGAATCACGACCCAAATGCGGTATCAAAATTGATGGAAAGTCAGTCTTCCAACGATGACAATTGAACCAGCAACTCATCGACTGCATCGCGTAACCCGCGCATGCTCTTCGATTCAACAACAATTTCAAGTTGAATTCCGCCTTCACGCTCGACTGTGAAAGAGTATCCAGCATGCTCGAGAAGTTCGATGATGGGTTTCGATTCCGCTTCACTGCCTGACCAAGAAATGAGGACGTGATGCTCGGACGGCATAGGGTTGCCTTCATGCGTAACCATATGAGGATAATGCATGAAATCAAATGCGCGTCTTTCAAGGGTTGTCCATGGCGGATTCCAAGGCTGACCTTCTTGCTGGTGCGGGAGGTTTGGTCACAGATGAAGCGCAATCCGACCACCAAAATCGCAAGGCATTGCTGTTGGTTCGCAACAACGATGATTGCAGTGAATTCATTTCACTTGCAGAAACGATGGGCGTCAAAATTGTCGAACGGATTGATCAGCGCGGACGGGGCGATGCCAAATGGTTCATGGGTCAAGGAAAACTTCAGGATGTCGTTGAAGAGTTGCAATCAGCGACGCAAGGACACCCCTGGAACGGTGTGGATTTGCTTCTCCTTCACACCAACGCAACACCACGACAACTGGTTGGCGTTAACGATGCTGTGGGTGTTGAAGTGTGGGACCGTGTTCGGCTCCTCCTCGCTCTCTTCACGGCTCATGCCTCAAGTGTCGAAGCACGAACGCAGGTACGAATCGCTCGGTTGCAATCGGACCGAACCGTGCTTCGAGAGGTTGTGAAACAGCAGACTACGGGTGAACGAGCTGGGTACGGTGGTGCTGGTCAGACCGCTGCAGGTTCCGTGCTTACAAACGTAAATCGGGAATTAGCAGCGCTACGTAAACGCCAACGAAAACACGTCAAATCGGCTGCAGAACGACGAAGGCAGCGAAAGGAACACGCAAAGACCGTTGGACTTGCTGGATACACGAATGCTGGGAAATCCAGTCTTTTCAGGCGCTTATCTGGCAAAGAAGTCTTAGTCGAAGATCGGTTGTTCTCAACGCTTGAGTCGACATTAGGTCGCCTTGAGGCAAGCCCGCGTGTCCTTCTTGCGGATACCATCGGATTCATTGATGGTCTACCGAACGCAACGTTGGAAGCATTCCGGGCAACCCTCGCAGAAGCGATTGAATGCGATCTTCTCCTTCTCCTTGTTGATGCTGGTGATTCTCTCGATGAAATGGAACGTAAGCTCTTGACGTCCATCCGTGAATTAACAGAACGTGCTTTGGAGGTTGAGGAGACATCAATCATGGAGCGCATCCAACTTGTTCTGACGAAGCGGGATACAGTAGAAAAAGGGACATTGGATGATAAGAAAGCGATGATTTCTGGGCACGGCTTTTCGAACCCTCTGTTCATATCTTCGCATACAGGAGAAGGTATTGAGAAGTTGCAATCAATTGTCTTGAGCACGTTGTTTGGACCGAAACGGACACTCCTCATACACAATCCTGAACCAAATCAGATCGCATCTGAGGCAATCTTGTCTCGTGTCTTTAATGCTGTATATGTTCATGAACACCAAAGAGTCGGAAATGCGATTGAAGTCAGGATTAGTGCGTCCGATGAGACGGTTGCCATTCTCTTCTCGAAGTACGGCCAACGCATTGAACTCAAGTAGAACAACAGGCTGGGAAATTCATGAGCGAAGACGAAACCTCGGAGTGGGTTGGCATTGAAAGCCTACCCGAATCCGAACCGTCAACGATGTTTGCGACGTCCAACGCAAGCTTCACGATACCGGATACAACCCTGCATCCGATCACAAAATCGATTGCTATCTTTGTCTTGTTCATTGCAGCATCAGGATTCCTCAATGGTCTTGATTACGCATCACCTGAATCCGGACTGGTTCAACCCGATGAATTCGTGTTCCAATTGTCGCAAACCGCTCCACCAAATTCAGCCATGTTTGATGGTATGGTGTACGATCATCGAGGCGAGCCAATTGAGGGCGCAGAGATCGTTCTAGAATGGGAAGAACGGCCTGGGTGGTTCAATTCAAGCGTAACGGTCACGGACGCAAACGGTTCCTTTTCCTATGAATACATCAAACCAGGTCTCGCCAGGATTGACATTGTTGTTGAGCAAGGAAATTACACGGATACGCTCGTGGAGCGGTTGCTGCTATCACCTCCGGCACTGATTGAACCATACGGGTTTACGCGTCTCGATTTCAACGTACCCTCGCCCGAGGAATTCGCCAACGAACCGTGTCCATTTGAACAAGAGACATGTACGAAGCGGCTCATTGACCGCAACATCGAACAAAAAGAGAATCCACGTATGGACCCGAGTGCAGCTGGAATCTACATCATGATTGGATACGGGTTCATGGGGGTCTCTGTTATTGCAATAGGCTTTGTTGTGTGGTCTTTGCGAACAGGTTCAGTTGCCGTTCTTCGAATGAGCACAATCTTCGCCTTCTTTGGCATGGGCCATTATTATGCTGCCTGTATTCTCGGGCTGACTGCATTCTTGCTGACCTTTGCCATCCCAAAACGGAACAAGATACTCAATACTGGACCGTTTGATGCAAATACGCAAACGCCCTTATGAGGCGAAATGCATCGCGGGCCATGGACCTGACCAATTGTACGTGGATGGTTCGCGAGTTAGGAGAAGCCGTGAGTTGCACTGTCTTGCTCGATGATGATACGCTCCTCGTTGGCGGATGGGATGGTACCATCAAGCACTGGACAGAAGCGGGCGATTTGATTTGGGAGACAAAAACGCCCAACCGCATCTCATCAATGGTCACCAAAGATGGTTCCATCTATGCTACGTCTGGATTGCACATCGTCTGTCTTCAAGCATCAACAGGAGCGATTCAATGGGATGTTGCATTGGAGGGCTCGGCTGATGCAGTCATGACGACAAACAAGTGCGTTCTTGCTGCATCTTCAGTGTACGATATCGAACACAACGATTTCATCGAATCCGCCATATGGACCATTTCGTTTGATGGAGATGTACTCGCTACGCACCGAATGGATGAACGCCCGTGGACGCTCCACCCTTACAAGCAAGGAGCAATCGCAGGATTGGGTCGACCATTGAACGGCTACCTTATTCTCGATGCGAGCGGTGAAATTCTCGAACAAAACAAAGACTGGGAGAGCCCAACCATTTGTACAACAAATGGGGAGAATCCTGTCTTCGGACTGGCAGATGGTTCGGTTCGTTCAACGGATGGAGCGCTTGTAGGTTCGATGCAATCTGCCGTTAGCAGCGTGCTTAAACATCCAGATGGGTATCTTCTCGCAGACGATCAAGGCAACATCGAATTCGTTCGTGATGATGTCAAATGGAATGCAAACGGAAATGACATTGTTGCCTTATCACTTGGATTTGAAATCGATAAGAACGGCTCCTGTTGGGTTGCTCGATGGAACGGATCACAAGGTGAAGTCATTGTTCACTCAGTCAGCGATGGTGAACTACTTGCTTACCTCAACGGCCATCGCATCCATGACATGGCATTCAATGGTCAACGCATTGCAGTTGGGTGCGAGAATGGGCAAGTGTTCGTATGGGAAAAAAAACTCTTCCAGAGAAGAATGCAGCAGCCAAGTCAACAACAAAACGATCCATCGAGAAGTGCTATGTTCGAAAAACTTCGAGCGTTGAGAAAGTAATTATTCCACACTTTCAAGGTGAATCCATTCGTTCTCTAAGGCATGATGCCAAAGGTCTGCAAGTCTCATCAAATTGTATGCAGAGCGTTCAAACCTCCGAGCGATGAGATTGAGGTTCAAGCGTCCTTCACGGCCTGCAACATTTGATTTCTGTTCTTCGAGAATGGATAATGAAATTTCTTCAAATAAAGACTGTATGGACAACCATTGATCTTTGAGATCACTTGGCAACTCGGTTTGCTGAACAAGACAAACTTCCATTTGTTCGAGTAGGGCAAAAACATTCTGCCCAAGTCCAATCAATGATTCTGCGAGGTGTCTGGGAATCTCAGAATCTTCGCTGAATGCGTTGAATGAATCCTGAGCGTTCGCAATGTCGCGTGCATGGCGAGCAAGTCGTTCAATCACATCAATTCCGCGAAGGTAGCATGCAATGATTCGCAAATCTTGCAGTAGGGGCTGATTCAATGTGAGGACTAAGAGCAATTCCTGCGATAAATCTTCAGCTCGTTGTTGTGCTTTCATCCTCTTCTTTTGAACATCCTTGGAATCCACTTCTGTTTCGATGGATAAACCATCGACTGCCATCAAATATGCTTGCTTGACCGGTCGAATGAATTCCTCCAAAGCATCGCGAATGAAACCCATACGAGCATCAAGATTTGTTCGGATTGGTGGCGCCATCAAAACACCGTCTCGTTTGCTTCGATTAAATTTGTTCGCTCCGCCATCATCATGTTGATGAGCGTCTCAGTCAAATCGATGCTGTACCCACACAGTCTTCGGATGGTTTCTGAGATCTTGAATTCAATGAGTACGTTTTGCGCACGGTCTTTCGATGACATCAGTTCGTCTTCATGCGTTTGTAAATCCTGCAGTTGGTTTTTCAAACGCAACTTTTCATCAACAAGAACCGACATCTCCTTAGAATATGTATTCCTAATGATCGAACGCAGAGCAGAGAGCCATACCGGAATCGAAGTCATTGGTAGTGTGTCAAGGGAGACAGAAACCTCACCGCTGGTTTCAAACACCAGTTTGGCAAATCGATACGCGTGGTCTCCCATACGCTCAAGGTAATGAGACATAGCTCCATGCTGCATGGCTTGATAGCGGTTGACACCCAACGCACGCTCAATGTGAGGGGAGTTGAGCGCCATGGCAACCTGACGATCGACCAATAAGCGACGAGCATCGATTTGCCGTTCACGGTCGTCATGATCGCTGAGTTCTTCAACATCTTCTCCTGAAAGAACTCCGTAAGAATCCTCTACCAAGCTGGTCACGAGAAGATACATTCTGTTCAAACTAACCTGTAAAGGAAGTTCATTCGGGTTGAGGAGTGAGACAATGGTAACGGAATTGTCCTCATCGAGGGAGATTTCCATTCCACGGGTGTCTCTCAAAAATTGTCGAATGATTCTTCGCTCCTTGATTCCGAGTCCAGTTTTATCTCGTATCGTAATCAGATCTGCACCACTCACGTATATTCCAATCAAGTAATCGTATAGCGCACCCCGTGGGTATTTGGTTAGGTCCAGGTCGACAGTACGTCGCAAATTCTTGTTTTCCTTTGGCGAGATCTGGATCTCTCCGGATGACAAGTGCTCGATTCCAACGGTGTCGCTAGGTTTCAAATTGTTCTCATTAATCCAGCGCTTGGGCAGCGAAACGATGTACGTCGAGCCGCCCGTCACCTGTAATTTCCTATATTCAACTCCAACGGTAGATTTCATTTTTTCACCTTGGTACATTACTCCCATCATCTACCTTCTAACATCAATTTGTATATAGTTGTATATAGATATATTTAGGGGAATGTAGGTTCCGTAGACCAATCACAATTATCTTGACTTCAACGCCAAGCCGGGAGAGACTATGTTGACCCTCGATACGAAAAAGAAAGCAATAGCACTCATTGCCCTAATGATGGTTTCAGCACTGGCCGGCTGTCTAGGTAATGACGATGATGATACTGATGATTCATCGGACACGAACAACAACACGGACACCGGAGACAACACAACTACGCCCGTAGATCCTGTTGACCCTGTGGACCCTGTCGACCCTGTCGACCCCACAGATGGTATCGACGTCGGTACTGTAACCTGCGGGCCTGATGGATCCATCAAGATTGCTGGTTCATCAACCGTTCTACCACTCGCAGAAATCTGGGCAGAATACTAC
>DAPT01000063.1 GCA_002502215.1 Euryarchaeota archaeon UBA124 | reverse complement strand
TTGCCCATCAGGTTTCGACGCAACGGTCAACTGAGAAACAGTACCAATGCTTGCAAGTGCCTCACCACGGAATCCGAGCGTATGTATTTCATTGAGGTCTTGTGGTTGCCTCAATTTCGAAGTTGCGTGGCGAGAAAGAGCGAGCTCGAGATCGTTTTCGTGAATCCCAGTGCCATTGTCTTCGATTCGGATGAGATCGAATCCACCACGTTCAATCTCAACATGAATGGCCGTTGAATTTGCATCCAGAGCATTTTCAAGCAGTTCTTTCACGACCTGGGCAGGGCGTTCAACGACCTCTCCTGCGGCAATGTGGCCAATGGTAATCTCATCGAGTTGTTGAATCCTTTTTGGCTCGCTCAAATCATTCATCTCCCAATCGAATCTTTAGATGCTCTATCAAGGCAAATGCGTCTCGCGGTGACATTTCATCAAGATTCAGTTGTGTCAACGTCGAGATTACATCCTCTTGAGCCTTTGAAATGGATGGTCCTTTTGATTCATTTGTTTGCATTGCAGCTGCAGCAAAATATCCCAACAGAGAAGATTGCCCGTGCTCCCGTGTGCCGGGGGCTCCGTCTCGTCCAGCTTTTGCGCCCTGTGCTTGTTGCTCGAGGAAGGCTAGAAGGTCGGTGGCTCTCTCAACCACATTGCGAGGGAGTCCTGCTAAAGCAGCTACTTGGACGCCATAGGATTCATCGCATGGGCCATCGGCAACGGTATGCAAGAATCGTAAGGTACCATCGTTCTGGGCAACTTGAACATGGACGTTTGCCAGTCCATCGACTTCCGATTCAAGTCCGACCAGTTGATGATAATGCGTCGCAAAAAGGCTCCGTGCTCCGATGCGGTTGCAAACATCTTCAGTGACCGACCAAGCGATGGAAAGACCGTCAAACGTGGAGGTGCCTCGACCTATTTCATCGAGAAGAAGCAGTGAATTGGGTGTTGCACGACGCAAAATATGGGCGACCTCAATCATCTCCATCATGAAGGTGGAGCGCCCTCGCCTCAAATCATCACTTGCTCCAACGCGAGTAAATATCCGATCAATTAGGCCTAAACGCGCTTTTTCAGCAGGCACGAAACATCCTGCTTGCGCAAGAATGCTTACCAACGCAACCGTTCGCAGATAGGTTGACTTTCCACCCATGTTGGGTCCAGTGATAAGTAAAAATCGCCGTCTGTCGTCCATTACAACATCGTTAGGCACGAAACCCTGCTGAACTTCTAAAACAGGATGGCGGGCTTGAGTCAATACCATTTTTCGACCTTCGGTCAAGGTAGGTTTTACCCATGACCGTTGGCGTGCGGTGGATGCAAAGCATTGCAAAACATCGATTGCTGCAACTTTGGAGGCAAGTTGTGAAAGTTGATTTGCATGCTTGCGAACACGTTCCCGCAACGAACAAAACAAGGTATATTCGATGCTTTTGGACTTGCTTTCTGCTGTGAGTAGAAGATCGTCTTGTTCCCTTAGTTCATCGGTTACATACCGGCTCCCATTGGTCATCTGTTGCTTACGAGTCCACTCTTCAGGAACTTTGTCCTGATGCGTTGATGTTACCTCGATAAACCAACCTATTTGTCGGTTCATACGGACTTTCAAGCTGGGTATTTTCAGGTCACTTCGCAATGTGGTCTCAAGATTAGAAAACCAATCATGTCCTTGATTCGAGGCGTTTCGTAATTTATCAAGTTCCTCGTGAATCCCAAACCGAATCAAACCCCCATCCCGGAGTCCAAGTGGAACCTCATCAACAAGAGTACGGTGAATGTCTTCTGCAACATCGGTCAATGCGTTTAGGTTTTCGACAAGGTGGCCCAAGAGACCATCCTCGGTTTCGGAGCAAAGGCGCTGAACGGCTGGAAGGCGTTCTATTGCATTCGCTGTTGCGAGTAAATCTCGTGCATTCGAGCGATTGTACTTCAACTGGGTTGCAAGTCGTTCCAAATCCAGCATCCCCTTAAGGCTCTCACGCAGGTGATCCAATCGCTTTGATGAACGCATTAACGCCCCTACTGAAGCATGCCGTGCTTGCATGGCTTCAGCGTTTGAAAGTGGACGGAGTAGCCATGACTTGAGGCATCTTCGCCCCATTGCAGTTCTGCATTTGTTCATGGCCCATAGCAGAGAACCTTCGTATTCTCCTGCCAAGGTTTGTGTGATTTCCAGATTGCGCAGAGTGGTTTGATCGAGAACCATGCCCTCGGTTGTATCCTGAATTTCAACATCTCGAATTGCAATTTCGTCATGCCGATGGACAGATGCGAGATAATCGGCTGCAAGTGCCGTTGCTTGAAGCGCTTCAGGTGATTGTCCGAGGTCTAGGTGACCAAGATCATTCACCTCCAACATGGCTTTCAGTCGCTGGTAAGCGCGTTTTGGTTGAACCGTATGTTGACTTACAACAATTGAGTCAACCATGCTCAGGAGATTCAAAAATTCGCTCCGCTCTGCATCCTGTGGAGTGAGAACCAACTCACTTGGATTCCATCGCATTATTTCATCGTAGACAGAAGCCCATTTCCCCTCACCGGAAAAAGCAACAGCCCAAGCATGCCCTGTTGAAGCATCAATCATTGAAATCGCTGCTGTGTCATTCTCAATCCGGAGGCTGCAAAGCAATGCGGATGCATCGGAACCAATCAGGGATTCTTCGTAAAGCGATCCCGGTGTGTAGATTCTGGTGACAACTCGTTCGAGGAGTTTTGCACCCTCGCGCAACTCCTCTTCCTGTTCAGCAACCGTGACCTTGTGGCCTGCTCGTAGCATAAGACGAAGATTCTCCTCGAGTTGATGCCATGGGAAACCAGCCATCGGGATTGGTTCATCCGCATTCTTGTCCCTTGAGGTCAATGCGAGACCGAGAACGTTTGAGCCTACTTCTGCGTCGTCATGAAACAATTCGTAAAAATCACCCATTCGAAAGAAGAGAATTGTTCCTTGATTGGCTTCTTTGAGCTCATGGAATTGGTCCATCATGCTCCTTTTTGCCACAGAATCCCCTACCTTGCATTATGCAGGATTGGGCCTGATGACGAGAGGTGATTAAGGTTCGGAAAAGTCCGTGTCTTACGGGCTGTTGGTACGGTAGGCTTTCTCCACCATCATGTAGGCTTGTGTTGCAATCATTATTACACCAACAAGAATGAATGCAAAGTTGAGGAAACCTCGTCCTGAAGAAAGAGAACCTTCAATTGTTAGATCAAGAGATAAGCGGTCAGCCTCGCCTTGCGCGTTGAATCCATGGAGGTAGAAAGAATCCCCTTCAATGGAGCTCCACGTTGGTTGAAGGGGGAGTGCAAATGCGAGATTTTTCGAACTGATCGTTCCGGTCCCAACATCAACACGGAGGACAGATTCACTACCGCGCTCAGCAAACAACCAGGCACGGTTGTTCTCCGCCTCGTAAACCATCGAGGTGGACGAATAATCGAAGGCTTGAATTGTGTTCGATGAAACGATGTAAAATTCTTGGTTTGTAGAGGCGACGGCTCCCCCTCCGGCCGTTCGGAAGAGTGAATGAATCTCACTTCCCTCCCGAAGGATTGGCAGAACCTGCGGTGCAATCGACGTGTCACCCTCCCAGATAACATGTGCCAAAACAACTCGCAGTTCAGGGGAGGCAGGGCTTTCAGATGACGAGTTTATGATGTAGGTTCCGACGGCAAGAAACGTTGAATCTTCAAGGTAGACGACATCGTCCCAGATGATTGGATCTTCGATTGGAGCGCTCACTGAAACAATGTCTTGGCCGCTCCAACCACGGAGCCCTGACCCACCATCTTCAGAGGTAATCATCAATCGATTGTTGAGCATCGAAGATGTGTCAGTCGCCAAAGCATTTATTCCAAATTCAGATCCATGTGTATCATCCAATCTTTTTTCTGATATTGCTCCATTAACGTACGTTGATATTGTATTCATTGTGTGTGAGAAGGTGACTATTCCGTCTTCATCGGCTGAAAACAATGTGATGTTTTCAATCGCTGGATCATTTGGTTCTAGAATATCGTCAACGTCATCGACGTTCATTTGCTGGTACATCTTAAGTCCAGTCTGGGTTTTGAGAATAGCGCTGTGTGCTTGATCCCATGAAGCTCCTTGATGATAGTCAATATCAATCAAAAACTCTCCTTCTTCAAACACCAAGTCGTCCGATGCATCGGTTCCAAGCACCATTCCCTCAAGCGAACTCGTGCCTCCAATGAGGAAGCCTCCGATGATAATGAAGATGAAAAAAACACCTATTGCTAGCCATTGATGTTCTGATTCTTCCTCGAGTAACTTCCTCCAGCCACTCGCCATGGTGTTAGGAAGGGTCCGATGATTAAGTTCCTTCCCATTGTTTTCACGTGAATTAGGCTGTCATTCTACCAGCTGTAGCGCATCGGAGGGATGATAAAGGAAGCATCAGTCGGAGGCATGCTTGGAGGACCGAATATGGCACGTAAGCCCGCATCTATGTATCGCCGTCTCAAGGGACCAGCCTACACCCGACGCAAGTATATCGGCGGTGTCCCGAACAATCGTATCCTCGCATTCCACTCTGGAAACCGCCGTGCTGCAGAAACCGGTGGATTCCCTGTTGTCCTCGAGCTTCGTGCTGACAACGACTGTCAGATTCGACACACTGCTCTTGAAGCTGCACGTGTAATCTCCAACTCCACCATCCGTAATGAAGCTGGTCCGCAAGGATACGCACTCCGTGTCCACACCTACCCACACCACGTTCTCAGAGAGAACAAGCAAGCAACAGGTGCTGGTGCAGATCGTGTCTCACAAGGAATGCGTTGCGCATTTGGTAAA
Source organism: Euryarchaeota archaeon UBA124 (assembly GCA_002502215.1). Lineage (GTDB taxonomy): Archaea > Thermoplasmatota > Poseidoniia > Poseidoniales > Poseidoniaceae > MGIIa-L2. The sequence continues at coordinate 13,139 of DAPT01000063.1, read as the reverse complement.
AACGTTGGAACCGCTGCACGAGTACGAAGAGGCCAGCGAATCATATCCATTCACTGCAATGCAAGAAATTTCCTGACTGCCAAAGACGCTCTCCGCAAGGCCGGCATGAAGTTCCCAACTCCAACAACAACACGCGTTGTGCGTGGCGCAGAGCACCTCAAGGGACTTGTTTGAACAACCCCGATAGTACCATCCTTGGATGGTTTGAATATGCGAATGCTCATTGATGATGACGTCTTGGGAAGAATGAGGTGAGTGAATGCGTGTTGCAGTTCTTAAGGAAGACAATTGTCAACCAAAGAAATGCAACGATGAGTGTTTCCATTATTGTCCACCAGTGCGAAATGGGCAAGAATGCATCGTAATGGATGAAAAAACGGGCAAACCTCACATCTCCGAATCCTTGTGCATCGGGTGTGGAATCTGTATCAATAAATGCCCGCATGATGCATTGATTATCGAACAATTACCAAGCGAACTTGAAACCGATATGATTCATCGATACAGTCTGAATGGTTTCAGACTCTTTCGGCTTCCGACACCCACAAAAGAATCCGTTGTTGGTATTCTCGGCCCGAACGGGATGGGTAAATCGACTGCATTTAACGCACTTTCTGGCCGCATTACACCAAATCTAGGAGATTGGTTAGACCAAGCCCCAGACTGGAACAACATCATCGATGCGCTTCCAAAGGGGGAGTTGCGAGATTTCTTTGCTTCCTTCCGAGATGGTGGTATCAAAGTTGCACTGAAGCCACAGAACGTCGATCGTTTACCAAAGAGAGTGCAGGGAACCGTTGAAGGACTTCTTCGCAAGGTCGATGAACGAAAGATGTTTGATGAAATGACCGAAGCGCTGGGAATCTCTCACCTCCTAGAACGAACCGTTCAACAACTTTCAGGCGGAGAATTGCAGCGGATGGCCATTTGCGCAACCATTTTGCGCGAGGCTGATGTTTACTTCTTCGATGAACCATCATCCTACCTTGACATCCATGAGCGTATGAGAATCGTCCGAATCATCCAAGAATTAGCCGAAACAAAGCGCGTAATTGTGATTGAACACGACCTAGCGGTATTGGACGTCCTTGCCGATCTGGTACACATCGTGTACGGTAAGAAGGGTGCTTTTGGTATCTTTACCCCTGCTCGATCAACACGAACTGCAATCAACGCTTACCTCGATGGATTCCTCGTTGAAGAGAACGTTCGTATCAGAGATAAACCAATTCGCTTTCTCAAACACCACGAGAGAACCGCACAAAAAGGTAGTGTGGTTGTCCAATGGGGTGATATCGGTAAAAAATTAGGTGACTTCGAATTATCGACAGGAGAAGGTTCTGTTCACCGTTCCGAAGTCGTTGGTGTCGTCGGTCCAAACGGAACCGGAAAGTCGACCATGATCAAAATCCTCGCAGGCGAACATGAATACGATAACGGCTGGGTAACCAACGAAGCAACGGTTTCCTACAAACCTCAACACATCGATGTTGACATGGACTGCACTGTACAAACGTGGCTTGACAGCGAACTAGGCATGCGTTGGCGAAGTGGAGAATTCAACGTCAACGTCATCCGTGCCTTGGGCGTTGATGAACTCCTTCCAAAGCGCGTAAAGAAATTGTCTGGTGGAGAGCGCCAAGCCGTTTCAATAGCGATTTGTCTTGGTCGAGATGCCGACTTGTATCTTCTCGATGAACCATCAGCACACCTCGATGCAAACGCAAGAATGGAAGCGGCGAAAGCAATTCGAAGGACAATGGAAGCAAATGAAAAGTCTGCTTTCGTTATCGACCACGATGTATACTTCATCGATATCGTGAGCGACTCATTGCTTGTCTTTGAAGGACAAGGTGGGGTCAAAGGCAAGGCTATGGGGCCTTATTCTCTCAGAGAAGGGATGAATCGCTTCCTCGACGATGTCAATGTCACGTTCCGTCGTGACCATGATTCCAAGCGTCCACGTATCAACAAGGCTGAGAGTCGAAAGGATCGAGAACAACGTGAGGTTGGAGATTTTTATTCCTTTGACAGCAAATAGAACGTCACGACTTCTAAAGACCACCAACATGAGGAGACAATATGCCTGTCGGCGTTCCACCAAAAGGAGGACCCCTTGGCCGGAGTCGCTCCAGGCTCTCTGCTTCGGGTCTGACAACGTTTCTTCGTTGCCCAAGACAGTGGTTTCTTTCTCGAAAAGTTGGGCTCTCATCGCCTTCATCCATTGGCCAAATTACAGGCCTTGTCATCGAGGATGCCTTCTGTCGTGTCCTGATGAATCGCCCAGGGCCCATGGGATCACTGGATGATCTTCGTTTATGGGCCTACGGTTTGTGCAAGACTGAGGCAGAAAAAGCATGGAACGAGGGACAAGAGGCTTGGAGTGCACGTCTTTGGAAGCGACAGGATTCGGATTGGTCGACCGTTGAAGTCGATGATTATGAACAGAAAATTCGCAATGGAGTCGACCTGTTTCTTGATGAAGTCCATGCTTGTTTTCAACAGAACGGTGGACCATACCTAGAGACCTACCGCTCTGGTGAAACCCCATTCAACGTACCTTCACCTGCATGGGGGGAAGTCCCTCAATTCCCTGTACCAGAAAAAGTTCAATCTCTCAAAGCAAGGGATTGGACGATTCAACACTCTTTCATGTGGCAGTCAAAGAATGAAGCAATTCAGTGGAATGAAGCATGGGAAATTGCTCGACCATGGTTCAAAGATCCTCGAGTCCATCAACCCCAACGAATGTTCCACCCAGAAGGGTGGGCTGCGGGTGAGCTCGATTTGGTCCTACGTTGGGATGGAAGAATTCGACTAGTTGATATTAAATCAGGTCATTCAGGCTCTGCGTTCGCTGAAAGCCTGCAACATCAACTCCGATTTTATGCATGGCTATGGTCCAGAACCAATGAACAAGGGACGGTCGAGAAAATGCAAGGTTGGTACCTTTCGAGTAAGGAACGAATCGATTACAGCGCTCTAAGTGAAAAGGAACTTACATTGATGGATGAAGAATTTTTTCAAATCAATCAGCAAATGCGGGAAATGGGGGAAGGCGCATCAATTCTTCCAGCAGAAGGCTCCAACCAAATCGGCAACCACACGCAGGCTTGCTCTGGCGAAGCCGCCGGTTGCAGTTGGTGTGGCGTGTCTTTGGAAAATCTAGATTCAGCAGGTCCAATGAATGATACCACTCGTCAAACCATGATTGATGGCTTTGAAATCCAACCACCTTGTCTGCCGTTTTCGAGCATTCCATCTCGTGTGGACGTTGCAGGAGATCTCATCGCTCAGTGGGGTCCTCTGCCGAACCATTTCAATGAACCAGTCCTTGGTGCTATGCTGAAGGCTGGTGAAGCAACCATTGCAGTCGAAGAGGCGGAGCCCGGGGCATATCCCGACCTCCATGAGTCCAAAGAGACCAATGTTGTCATTAAGAACGCCTTGCCCGGCGTATGGAGAGACCAACCTCGACTCTATGTTGATGCAGAATCAGAGATCCTGCCACAATCTGAAACCGAGATACCTGGAACTCGAATTGGATTGTTGAGGACCAGAGCAAACGTTGAGGGAATGGTGTTGTCCGTTCGCCAACAAAATGGCAAACGTCTCGACGCTCGACCTTGGTCCATGCTCGCCTTCCACCTATGGGATGGCCGTCACGTCGTCGAAGTTGTGGCCTTTGGCTCCGCCATCAGCGAACGCTTGTTGAAGCTGGAGCCGGGTGAAAAAATACGCTTAATAGGTGCTGAATTAGGGTGGCGGGCTGGATTAGTTCAATTGCGAATTGATGTACGGAAAACCAGAGTTGAATTGCCAGGACGTTCTTTCGCGTGAAAGGGTATTTTAGGGGTCGACATCAGTATCCATCCTATGCCTGTGCAATTGCCAAATCCGGAACTCGATTTCGTTGGTCAATACAATCGCCTCTCCGCGAGTCAGGTCAATACTTGGAAAGCCTGTCCTCGCCTTTGGTACTACGAGAAAGTCAGGCGCTTTGTGATGCCCCAGATTCCGATTCTTTATGTTGGAAGAGCGGTCGAGGAAGCGATCTGTAAGACACTCAAAGAATCCCCTTCTCTGATTGTTTCCTCAGCTCCAGCAGACATTTATGCTCCGACGCCGCTTGATGACGAGGGCAGGCCAGATAGGAATTATGACAAGAAATGGCCTGCTGAGCAACTTCTTCTTCTTCCAGATTCAAAATGGCCGACCAACAGCGACTCCTTGCTCGAATGGGCAAATCAGCGGGTTCTTTCGCATCTTGCTGTTTGCTTGGAAGAAATGCGTATTGAGTGGTCAAAGCACGACCGAAAAGCAGGCGACTGGGAGGCTGATGTTGACATAGAACGATGCGAGAGAATGGCAAAGAACGGTATTCGACTGCACATGGATGAAGTGAATTCTTGCATGACAACCGTTCGTCAGGAGGAAGTTGATGCATGGCGGACAGGAAAACGTGATTTTTGGCCCGCACCAGATGGTCGTGGCTATTCTATGGATGTTCATCCGCTTGCTCAAACGGGGGCAGTCACATTGATTGAAGCATGGGAAATTGCTCGACCATGGTTTGTCGATCCAGATGCAAAGCCCTTCATGATGAATGCTGTGCACCCAGAACACTGGTTCCAAGGGGAATACGATTTAGTGTATCGCTGGGGAGGTCAAAAGAAAATCGTCGATATCAAAGCCTCGCTTGGAAACTCAGATCGCTCAGGAGATTATGTCGAACAACTACGGATGTATGCTTACTTGTGGTGGAGTACACATGACAAAGAACCTGTCGATTCACTTGAGATATGGTACCTCGCAGCCGACACAATCAAGACCATTGAGGTCCCTTCTGAAATGGAGTTGGAAGAACTTGGTGCTGAATTACAATCAATGTGGTCACAATTACGTGAAGAGACTCCAAGGATTGAGCGATGTCCTCCCGATCCAGCACCAATGCGCACATTTGGACCTGGAGGGGTACCATCGGATGAAGCCCCAAAGATAAGCCGATGTCAGCGTTGCGATTGGTCACATATTTGCCCGGGTGGAGAATTCAAAGATGAGTATCCAAATGGTGGGTCCTTCCACTTACCGGGACTTGTTACTGAAACGGAAGGGACGCCGCTTGATGCAATCAAAACAAGGCATACCGTCACTGGGCAAGTTCATGCAATCATCAATGGAAATCGACCAAGAATTACAATTGCAGAAGGGAATTCAGCCTTCGCTGACGTTCAGATTCAGGCATCAGAATACAAGGACGGTGGGCCAACAATGCCCGAGGACTTGAAGAAAGGTGACCTTGTGTGTGTCGAGAATGCATTTTTCCAAATAAATTACAAAGGCGCATTGATTCTGAAAGTTGATCCATTCGCACGGGTTGTTCGAATGCAAGAGGGGGATGAGGAGATCTCGCTTCATACTCCTCGTGCGCGTTGGAATGTGATTGGCACTGTTGTCTATAGAACAGAAAAAAGAGGCGTATCTGCTCGTGGAGATTGGTGTCGAAAAGGTCTGATGCTCATGGACGAATTTGGCTCTCTGAAGGTCGAAGGTTGGCAGGCCGATTGGGGCACACAATACGGTATGCTGAAACCCGGTGATCGGGTTGTGATTACGAACATTGGCATCGATGGTTGGGCTGCGTTAACCAAAGGCGAGATGTACCGTTCATCACGCCTTCATATCCTTCATGACTAGCCTCCAGAGGATACGGTGGTTACAAGAAGACGAACATCACCGTTCAGAACGGTGTTGTGGGGCAATATTCGGTCATCAAAGCTCACGACAACCGTCGACGGTAGAATACCTGCCTTTTCCAGGGTCTTTCGGATGGTTTGACCATTCGCAATTTCAACCGTACAATTGTGGTCCCGTCCATGGAAGGTGACGTGCATCAAGTGGACTGTAAAGCATCACGCTTATGACGGTGGCGCACAGGCAGCAACCAAGCCGAGATCGCATAGCCCGGTATTGCGGTGGATTCGAAATCCACTGTCCCTTGGACGCGGGGGTTCAAATCCCTCTCTCGGCGCTCAAATGTAAAACGCATCAGGTTCTTCCATCAATTCCCGTACGTGATCGGTATTTGCTGATGGTGCCAAATCATTCAGTTTCGACAACAAAGCTGAGGTTGCATCCTCTGGCAGCATCACATCAAGATCCCATCCCTTGGAGACGAATTCTAAAAGACGGAGCGATGCATGCACGTCCCCACTTGCTCCAACCGTTGTTGCCATCGCACAGACAGAATCTAATCCGAACAAAGGTGCGAGTGATGCCACCAATGCTGACATCCCGATTGCACCGCCGGATGGTTGATCTCGACGTACGTCTACACCACGTTGTTCCAGATTCACCCGATGAGGAGAAGATGTTGCAACTGCAAATGCTTCCTTCACCTCAGGAGCCGACATCAAACCAGCCAGAACAATGATTTCACTAATTTTGTTGTCTGCAACATGTTTCAATAATTCTGTAGAAAAATCATGTTGTAGGTACGATTCACTGGGTTGCCCCCGACCTGTAATTGTTAGGATGGTTTTGCCTTGCTCAGTTTCGATACGATTTACGGCGAGATGTGGAGGAGCCAACAAACCATCACCATCAAGGCGAGCCAATGGCGTCAAGCCTGGATGAATGTATCGAGCAACCGTTGCTGCATTGTTCGCTTCATTTAACAATTCGATTGCGTTCTTTCCAACGTCTCCAACCCCTGGAAGAGCGAAGAGGACAATGTCGACTTTGCTGAAGGCGTTTTTATCCAAAGCATCTATGAAGAGTGTCATGAATTCTTCACCCTACAATCAAGGGGTATAATGTTTGACAAAGAACGAGACAAAAGAGCCTCATTCTTCTTCTTCTTTTGCAGAACGAATTCGCATTTCTTCGACTGAGGGGAGGGTTGGAATTGTTTGTGGCCAATCAGGAGATTCTACATTGTTCAATTGCCGACGGACATTTGCTCTATGATCTTCTGGAGACCACTTCAGCGGTGCTGCTGCTTGCGCTGCACCCCCACATTTCGGACAAATCGTGTCCAAACACCAAGATCCACAATTAAGACATTGTTGCAGGAGTTGACGTGGCATGTGACTCACTCTCGGTAGGAATCGGCGGTTCCGCCTGCAGCCTCAACGACCGAAACCACAGAAGAAAGTGATGCTGTCCAGGTATCTTCTGCTGTTTTGAAATCAGGTGCCCGAAGTTCTATCCGATATTCTGGTGCACCGTTGTAATAACAATGGACTTCGATTTCATCTTCTGGCGATGAATTCTTTTCGGCAGCCAGAAGAGCTTCGCGAATTGTCTCAACACCGTTGTTTGTCTCGACCTTGAGGGTCAGGATTCCACGGATTTCAACGAACGGTGGGATAATGTTCTCGACCGACATTTCGACGAAGGGTTGAATCCATTCACCCTCAAAGCCGGCATCAACAATTGAGCCTTCTTGCATGGCTGCCTCCTCAAAGGCTCCATACAGTGTCTCAAAGACCTGAGTTAGTTCGGCCTGGAGTTCTGATGCAAAATCAGATTTCCATTTTTGGGACTCTGACAAGACCTTGAACAACTGAAGAGCACGTTGCTCATTCTTCCATTGTTGAAGCCGATCTCTTCGACGTTCCTCTGATACGGACTTTAGCGATAGTTTGAGTGAACTACCGTCACGTCGACTTGGCATGACCTTGCACACAAGTCGCTGGCCTTCACGAACAAATCGTCGGATGTTCTTAATCCATCCACTGGCAATTTCACCAATGAATATGAATCCTTCAACGCCATCGTACTCATCGAGGGATACATCAGCACCGTTTTGCTTGACGCTGTGTACCGTTACAACAACGAGTTCGCCCTCATCAGGGTAAACGAGGTCGGTTTTCGACATGGAGGCTCAGCCTCCTCATTCCATCGTCTCGAGAACTGTGCAGCCGACGAGAGCAGCCTTTCCACCTGAGGTGTTGGTTAGTGTCGCTCCACAAACACCGCATGAGACCACGGTTGTTGAGCGAGAGAAAATGATGGTTTCATTCCCGCAATCGTTGCATGAAACTTTGATAAATTGACCTACCATTGTGTTCACCTCATCGATCTACGAGTTCGAATTTCTTAGCACGCTTGCACGGTGCATAATGCGCTTTCCCGGTTTCTGTACAACGGTAAAGAATGTTGACACGCTTGGTTGGCTTTTCACGGCCATCTGGCTTTGGACGTGGGAAACCACGATATCCTCGCATGACCTTACGGAAACGTCGCTGACCCCAGCGAAGTTCAGAGGCCCGCTTCTTCTTGACACGTTCGACGGTGTGCAGCGTGTGCTTGCCTGCAGAAGGACTGTAACGCATAATTTGACGTGGCATCTTTACCATGGTCATCACCTGAACAGTTTGGCGACCATCGTCGGGTATTTATTGCTGTCGTCGAGTAATCCGCCCGAAAAAGCCCAAGAAAAAGCATAAATGCCCCCACATTCATAAGATGAGCCCAATGAAGTGGAACCATGGAAAATGACCTCAGCGTCGCTTTGATGCTTTGGGCACCGCTGGGTTTGGTGTTTTTTTCACTCGGTCTTCAATTCCGAAAAGATGTTTCGGCGCAGAAAGCCGGCAAGGTTGTGGGTCTCATCGGCTTGGTCTTCTTCGGAGTGTCCTTCATCACCGTTCCTGAATCGCCGTCAGCGGCCTCAAGCGCGTTGTTGGTGAGTCTACTGCCCTCTGTTCTCCTGATGTCCATTGGACTCTACATCGCATTGTTTGCTGGAGACATTCCTGTTCGAAGATTCCCATCAAAAATGCGACCCATCGGTTTGTTGATGTTCGTCGGTGGATTTGCTTTGTTCGAATCCATGCATTGGATCAACTCGTCTTATTTACCGACGATTACATGGAAGGGCGAGACAAACCGATTTTGGATGATTTTTCGCCCTACATTCTTGCTCGCTATGAGTAGTTTTCTTCTTGCAGGAGGTTACGTTGTCAATCTCGTTGGTGAACGGACCAATCAGACCTCACGCGTCCTCTATCTCACCGGAGGATTGTCGTTTTTGCTTTTGGTTATCAGCGCTTTTTTCGACGGTTCATCGACCAGTTCAGATGAATTTTCAAACGCAGTTCTCTTGGCTGCAAGCGATTTACTGGGTTTTCTCGCTGGCCTTGGTTTGACAATCCTTGCCTTTGGCGTTGCAATATGGCAGTTTGAGAGCAAGCGACCTGATCTCAACAAACTGCCTCCACCATCAGGTGACCAGCTTTCAAAAGCTGCTCAAATTGTTCAACAAAACCTCGGAGGTGATGAGGATGAGTAATCGTATCGGCCCTCGTCATCTTTTTGTTGCTGGTTTTCTTTTCCTTCTTCCAACGATGATTCTCGTCCTTGCTCAAGGAAACTCTGGCTATGATGCAGAGCGAGGAGTAACCCGTTTCTTGAACGCTTTCCTGACTTCCTACACAATTGCGTCCGTCTTCTTTGTTGTGAATATGTTCCAATATTCCAAGAGCCGAGAGGAACCAACTGCCCCTTGGGTTTCAATGGTTTACGCCGCTACCCTAGGCATTTTTGCCACCTTCTTGCTCACGAATCAAGGTGGATTCCTGATGGAGGGGAATGGCTCGCAGCGTGCTCAAATACTCTACAACATTGTTCACTTTATTGTAACAAGTTCTGCGATTCTAATTGCAGCTGGCATCTTAATCCTGCTCTCTTTCGTCAATCTCAAATCAAAGGATGACGGACAATCGTGACATTCTTGTCAGCGTTTTTCCATCGTTGACTTCATAAGGAGGAGGCAGGTGGCGATGACATCGAGGTGAGCATTTGTCAAAGGGTACACCATCCATGGGTCGTCGACAGAAGACAACACACATCCGCTGCCGACGCTGTGGTCGCAACTCATTCCACAAGCAAAAAGGCGTATGTGCCTCTTGTGGATACGGCAAGACTGCGCGAATGCGAACCTACAGCTGGAACAAAAAATCCCACCGACCTAAGGCCTAAACAAAATTAGGGGGAAGGAATACAAAGGCGGCGCGACTGTCCGCAACAAAGGGACTCACATGTGCGGCATTATCGGCATCGTTGGGCGGCTTGGTTCACACGTAAACCAAGCACTGTATGATGGTCTTACTGTTCTCCAACACAGAGGCCAAGATGCTGCCGGCATCATGACAGAGTGGAATGAAAAATTCAACCTCCGCAAAGGGAACGGGTTGGTATCTGACGTTTTCTACAAGCGACACATGCAGAAATTGCTTGGGCACATTGGGATAGGACACGTACGTTATCCGACCGCTGGCTCATCCTCAACTGCTGAAGCACAACCGTTCTACGTGAACTCTCCGTATGGACTCGCACTTGCACACAACGGTAATTTGACCAACAACAACGAGATTGCGAATAAATTGGTCACTGAACACCGTCGACACGTCAACACAACAAGTGATTCAGAGGTGTTGCTCAATCACCTTGCGGTTCAGCTTGATATCCTCAGCGAGCAGATGAGCATAGGAGGTGAACCTTTCCTCAACGTTGATTCATTCTTCGATGCCATAAAGAACGTCAACGAAACGGTTCGCGGTGGTTATGCTTGTGTTGGAATAGTCAACGGATATGGCCTCTTCGCATTCCGAGACCCGCACGGCATTCGCCCGCTCATCTACGGCAAGCGAGAGTATGAAGGGGGTACAGAATGGGTCGTAGCAAGTGAATCGGTTGCAATCACCGCTCTTGGCTTTGAAATGGTAGCGGATGTTCAACCAGGCGAAGCAATATTCATTTCCACATCGGGACATCTCTTCACCAAACAGTGCGCTGAAAAGAAACAGTTCACGCCGTGTATCTTTGAACACGTTTACTTCGCTCGACCTGACTCGACCATCGATGGCATCTCAGTTTACCAAGCACGACTGAACCAGGGCAAACGCCTTGCAGAGCGCATTATGGAGAGTTGGCCGGATCATGACATCGATGTTGTGATTCCAGTTCCTGACTCCGGACGGATTTCTGCGATACAAATGGCAAACACGCTTAACGTAACATACCGAGAAGGCTTCGTAAAGAACCGATATGTTGGACGTACGTTCATTATGCCAGGCCAAGAGATGCGTATGAAATCGGTAAGAAGGAAACTGAACGCTATACCAAGAGAGTTCGAAGGAAAGAACGTGCTCCTCGTTGACGACTCAATTGTTCGGGGAACAACGAGTGAGCAAATCATTGATATGGCTCGCGAAGTCGGCGCAAGTAAGGTGTATTTTGCATCTGCAGCGCCGCCCGTTCGCCATCCAAACGTCTACGGTATCGACATGCCTGCTGTCGACGAATTCATCGCAAATGGAAAATCCGTTGAAGAAATCAACACAACGATTGGTTCAGATAAGTTGTTCTATCAACGACTCGATGATCTGGAAGAAGTTACTGGGCACAAGGAAACCAACATCGACGGCTTCGATAGTTCTTGCTTCAACGGCGAATATGTAACAGGAGACATTACTCAGGCCTATCTCGATAAATTGCGTGACGAGCGAAATGATGCTTCAAAGCAAGATAAGTTCGTAGGCGATGAACAAGGTATCGACATGCACAACGACCAAGCTTGACGACGTTTTTGACACATGAGCCTATAACTGACCGCAACATGTGGAAAACATGGTCGCAACGCTTCCCATTATCGATGCTCTTCATCAAAAGACGAGCGTCACGGCCATTGCGTTGCACCCAACATTGGGGAAACTTTTGATTGGCAATAAAGATGGTTTGGTTCAAATTGTCGATCTTGAGAGCGAACAAAACAACATTATTGCAACAATAAATGTTAATTCACAGATTATTGATGTTGCTTGGGGTGTGGACAAGATTGTCGTTCTCGATGAAACCAATGGATTGCATGTATTCTCAAATGACGGTGAAGAGGTATGGACCTCTGAATTTGATGCAGGCGGTGCCGAGTTGGTCGTAGGAAAACAGATTCTTGCCCTTGATGGAATCGGAACACTACGTCAATTCACCTTGGATGGACAGGAGTATGAATCCTCTCAACGCGATGTTCGTTCTTTTGAGGTGATTCAAGATTCGATTCTGCTCATCACCGAAAACCAATCTGTGGTAAAAACTGATGACCATCTGAACATTGTCTTTACACGACCACAGCGTGGTGAGATAGGAGAAGACATCGTTGCTGTCGGTTCAAGTCAAGGAAGTGATTGGTTTGTGGCGAGGGAAGGGCACGCTCTGGTTCCTGGTGAGGAAGAAGCTCTCGAGATTGAATTCTACCTACGTCAAGAACTTCTGGACCGTAAGGAGCTAAAAGGACGAATGAAGGCATCCATTTCGGATTCATTGAATCATTTCATTGGACTTGACAATGGAGATTTAGTTGAAGTAAAACAAAAGGAAATTCAATTGCTGGCCTCTTTCGATTATCCAATCCAATGCTTGGCCCACAGTCAGAACACGATCATTGTTGGAACGTGGTTCTACGTTTATGGATTCGATCTTGAAACAAACGAGATCGCTTGGCAAATTGAACACAAAGGAATGATTCAAGGAATTGAAGTAGATGATTCAGGACGTATCGCCTTCTTTGGTGATGATCAGAACGATTACACCGGAGCTGAGCCTGTTGGTGTTTGCAACATTAACCAAGAACGTGCTGAAGTCGATTCATCCTTCCTTCAAGGCTGGTTTGAGGAAGCGGTTGTTGAAGTCGAAACCGATCCAAATGTGGTCTATAGAACAGTTGATGATTATACAAGTCTCTTGTCCTTGGAGGAGCAAGAATCCTTAGAGAGTCAGCAACATGGGATGGGCATAGAGTTTGACTCACTCTCTACTGCGATGAATGAAGATTTGCCTACTGAGTCATTTAACAATCAGGAGCAGGATCTTGATGAGTTGCTTCAATTTCTTCATGAGGAAGCTGCTGAAGTGATTGCGCCAGAGGCCTACGCGGGTGAAAACCAAACAATTTCTTTGAACAATGGAAACACAGCCGTCGTCACATTGGACGGTTCACAATCCAGTGACCCACAAAATCGAATTGCAACATGGTCATGGCTGGATTCGACCGGCAAAGAGATCTCAACCGAAGCCAAATTACGGGTCAAACTTTCCATAGGAATGCACCAATTCGAACTACGTGTTTTTGATGT
>DAPT01000001.1 GCA_002502215.1 Euryarchaeota archaeon UBA124 | reverse complement strand
TGCTTGGAGAGAACCTGTAGCAACGCTTGACTTACCAATGAGCAACTTTCCGCCGTTCGAGAGTGTCAAAACAGGCGTGCTTGTTGCGGTCGACTTGACCTTCAGAACTGCGCCCATCAACTTGATGACACAACCGTTGAGGTTGAGATCTTCCGTCAATGTCATTGGCGTACCGTCGAATTCGTAAATCGTGTTTCCAGCAGGTGTTGTACCGTTTGTTGGCAAACCAGCACCGGTGTCTGCATCAGTCCATGCAGCCAACCATGCACAATCCATGTTGGTACCGTTGAAGTCGACAGGAGCAGGTTCGAGCAAGAGAGCGTAGGAGCTACCAATGGTGAATCCACTGCTCAGGTCTGTTGCATACCATGCATCAGTGGTCATTGTCTCGTTTTGTCCTGCAGGTCCAAAGGCACGGAGGTTGTGGTCTGTGTAGGTGTTTCCAGCGCTGTCGCCGCTAATAACCCAAACATCTGCTTCACCGTTTGCGTCGGTAACGTGAGATCCAACCTCAAAGAGTTCAGATCCTGCGCTGTTGACGACGCTGGCACTAACAACGTGTCCGCTCTTGTCAACTTCTTGGATGCTGCCACTGACCAATTCTAGTCGGTAGGCACGCAGTTCTGCGAGTCCACCGTAGTAGGTGATTGCAGATCCTGAGTTGTAAACGTCACAGTCGCCTGTAGCACCGTTTGAGTCAGCACAGTCGTTACCGTTCTGATCGACTTCGATGAGACGGACGTCAGCGTTGGAGCTACCGTACGAGAGGTAAACTCCGTTACCAGCGTTGGAGCTGGTAATGGCAACGTTTCCGAGCGTCATCTTGGAGTTTCGGGCGTACACGGCGTGATCTGAGTTGGATGTGTGCGTCAACGAACCACTATCGAAAATCATGGTGTTTGGTGCAGCACTGCTTGAACAGCTGCTGTACAAACGGTCAGAATCGAAGGTTGTTGCGTCGATAATCCATCCGCATCCTGCAACACCAAATCGACCGGAATCGAGGTTGGTGACGACCATGGCATCTGTTGTGATTGCGTTACCAGAGAAATCAACGTGACCTGAGGTAACATCGGCAAAGATGGATGGTTGCATTCGATAGATGAGCATGTCACCAGCAGTAACATCGTCGATGACTGCGTTGTCGCCAGATGGTCCGTTCGCTGTACTCGATGAGCCACCGGGTGCGATGGTTAAGTCAGCGCTTCCAAAGTCGACATCGGTCATGTTGATGTGACCAAGAGCGTTGATGGATGCGCTTGAGTAATCATCTGCATCGAAGTTGTAGAGTTTAACTTCACTCGCAACACCGAAGTCCGAAGAGAAAACGGTACCGCTTTGCGTAGCTCCTGATGTAACAGTTGCACTGACGTTCGAGACGGTGACGTGCTGGAGATCGGTGTCAATCAGATTGACATATGCGTTCTCAATGGTCACGTTCTCAACGTGGAGCATACCACCTGTTGAACCTGGGTAGTTGACAATCGCTCCTCCCCATGATTCACCATCTGTGTTACAGTTCGTCATTGTACCTTCCTTGATCATGGCGTCTGCGCTTGATGGTAGGTTGATACAAGCCTTGTCAGCACCACTGATGCTGAAGTCGTTCATGGTGAAGCCTGTTCCTTGACCGCTACCGTGACGGATTGCCGTCTCAACGTTGGTGAAGGTAACATGGCTAAGCGTGAAGTTTCCAACGTTGCTGTTGGAGTAGCACGGTCGGGTACCACCAGCACTGTCAGCACAGTATGAGTTGTAATCGCCGTGGCGTGAACCAGCGGAGATTGCTGCGGTGCTTGTGTTGTTGAAGTCAACGTAACTGAAGACGTGTCGGTCGTCGGTTCCGCCGGTTGTGGTACAGTCGTCTGTGAAGGAGAGACCCTTCCATTCAGCGCCGCTCTGGCCCTCGAATACGATGCGCTTGTCTGCGCTACCGGATGCGATAACAGAGTCACAAGCACCATCAATGGAGATACCCTTGCCCTGTGCCACTTGGATGGTCGTACCTTCCTCAATGGTCAGGTCGCCACCCGTGACCGACAAGAAGTCGCTGTTGGGGCTTACTCGGTACGGTGAACCTTCAACGTCCCAAATACATTCGATGTTGTTACCCGAACAATCGAGATCGCTGTCAACATCGGTACCCTTTCCTTCAAACGGCATTGCGCGGACGTAGACACCACAATCGGTGTTGGTGTTGTCGTAGCAGTAATAGCTGCTGTAGTAACCCCACCATGGTGCAAGAGTTCCTGGTCGAGCAGCTGCGTTGGTCGAATATGGGAGTGCCGGCATGCTGGTACCCCATGTGGTGATACCGCGCTCGAGAGCTGTCGAACCGCTGTCAATCATGTAGACGTAACCGTTGCGGCCAATGCGGAGTCGATCGTTGCTGTCGTCTCCGTCAAAGGACTTCTGGAAGTAGTCAAACGTGAAGCCAGATGGCAAGTCAATGTTTGCATTACATCCCGTCTTGTATTGGTTCCAGTAGTAGTTGTAGGCACAGTAGTAACCTGTTGGCTGTCCATTGGACGAACCAGAGATGACTTCTGCAGCGTTGGTAACTGACTTCATGCCTGTCGAGAAGGACTCATATCCGTGGTCGTTTCCGTCTGTTGAGATACGGAAATTCGCGGTGTGTGGATTGTTTCCAGCCATGTAGCCACCACCAGGGTTTCGCATTGTGTCGCCTCTCGTTCGTGTGTGGTCCATGTAACCAACAGTTGCATAATCGTAGTAAGCGTTACAAGACGAATCGTATTTGAATTCAATCTCGTTGGTTACGTCATAGAAGATAACTTGGTAGTCACACAGGTATTGTGAGTTGTACCCCATGTCTCTCCATTCGACGATAAGCATCATGTTCGGGTCACCGACTTCGAAGCTGTTGGACGAGGTCGTGATTGAGTTCGTACCGCCGGATACAGTCGATGTGTCAACAGCGAATGCGCTGTACGTGATGTAATCGCCACGCTCGAAGGTGGTGATTTCAGCGGACCATTGGCACGAAGCATCGGCACATTCGCTTCGCTGCTTTCCAACTGGGTTGAGAAGAACGGAGTTTTGTGAGCCGTTGTTGATGCTGTAGTAGAGTGTTGGACCTTCACCAATGGTTTGGTTAACGTTCAATCCCGATGGTGGATCACCAGCATCGGAAATTGTGTAGGTAAAGGTACGGGACTTGCTGTGCGAGTCACGCATTGTACCGTGATCCATGGTTGGCGCGCTGGTGTCAGGGGTTGGCGCAACGTTTCCTACCTTGTAGGTGGTTCCACCAGAGTTGGCCATGCGTCCATAATATCCTGCACTGAGTGCAAAACCGCTCCACTTGTATGAGGAGGTTTGGTAAGCGTAGTAGTAACCAGAGGAACAACGTGCGTTGCTGCTGGTTGAACGGTAGAAGTAGTAGAATCCGTTTGTTCCAGCGCAGAGCCAGTTGGCCTTGGAGGTGCTGTAGGTTCCATTCCAGTCAAACTTACCGAATGTACCGGTAATGTCAAGTCCGGAGAGAGGGATGTTGTAAGCACTGGTGTAACCGTATGTGCTCACGCTGGAGGCACTGCTACCACCTGCGAGTTTACCGGTTTCGATTTCAGGTGTTGAGTCACCGATTCCGACCATTCCCCAATCGTTTGCAGTTGCGTCATAGTGGAAGATGATGTTCATCTGAGGACCGTTTTGTGCACTGATTGCAAGGAAACCACCGTCGCCTTGGTGGAGTTCATTCAATCCAGATTGCGTTCCACCGAATCCGTTGTAGTTTGCACTTGGCGTTGTTGTCCACTGGAGCTTCCACTGGGAGTAGAAGTAGTACGACGACGCGTAGAAGCAGGAGTAACTACCTGTTCCACAGTTGGATACATCCCACTCGAAGAGGTACTCATCGCTGTGGTCGTAGTAGGTCATTTGCCGGTCGTGGTAACCCTGCGGGCTGTAGTAGCTTCCAGAGTGAACATCTGTCTGGAGGACGGTGAACTTCTTGGCCGTTCCTGCGTTTGCGACGTCATCGACGAAGAACCAGTGTGCGTTGCCTTGAGGCGTTGTGCTACCGGATGAAGGTGCTGGGTCATATCCGACGTTCGCACCGTTGCTTCCAGAGTTCAAGTCTTGGAACTTCCAGTAGTATTCGACGTAGTCACCGGCACTCAAGTCAGGCGTAGTAGCCTTGAATCGACACTCAGTCGATGTCGAGGTGCAGGTCTGTATTGTGGTAGCACTAACCGAGGTCCATGTTCCGTTGTTGATGCTGTAGAACATTTTGACACCGTTGGTGGATGTCGTATCGATTCCAGAAAGGTCTGTCAATTTGGTGAAGAATGTGCGCTCTCCTTCAACGTAGGAAGTGAGACCGCTGTACGGGACGTGACTAGAAATTGGGGCGTCCGTATCCGATCCACCTGAGTAGATGACCTCGAGGTAACTGTTTGAACCACCGCTGTTGTACGAGCGTGTGTAGATATAGATGCTTGATGTCATATCAGCACCCATTCCGACAGTTCCGGAGTTCGATTGAGCGTTGAGGATGTAATTGTGAGATCCTGTGGTCGAGGTACAAGCAGTTCCAGCGGCGTTGTTGTTGTCACAAATTTCTGCGGTCTTCCAACCGGTTCCCTGGGAATAAGTTCCGGCGGATGCAGAGTTACCGAGTGATGAAATCAACTTACGCTCATTGACGTTTGAGTTCGATCCGCTCAAGAGATTCGCAGAAATCGAGCCCGAACAAGATGCAGAGGTGATTCCGTAGTTGTAGCGTGCATCGGTACCACAAGCCTCGAGGACTCGTGCTGTGATGCTCGTACCGGTAGAGCTTCCGTATGCGTAGTTAACGTACTGCTTCCAGTTGACCTCTTCAACAGTCGCGCCGCTTGGTAGGGCAGACGCGCTTGTGAAAGCATACCTGTGCCATGGGAGGTAGTAGTACGACCCATAGTATCGATAGAGGTAACCGTATGTGTTGTTGTAGCAGTATCCGTAGTAGACGTAACAGTATCCACGGTTGCCGCTTGTTACCTTGATGGTTGGGTCAAGAGCGAGCGGGTATGCTCGGTCTTCAGACAACAACCAGTCTGAGTCAACAGCAGTGGTGAGGAGGACCATAGGACCGTAAACTTGGATGAAGTAGGTCCCGATGTATGGTTCAAGTCCACCGTCTTCAAGAACGACTGGCTCAGGAATGGTGGCCAAAAGTTCGCCGTTTTCGATGTTTCGAATCTCAAGTTCACCTTGTGTTGAGGTGATCTCTTCACCGAGCGCAACACCGTCGAGATAGAGGCCGTAGCCCATTGGTAGACGGATGGTTTCCGTCATTCCAAAGTACTCTGCGATGTCTTCGAGAACTGGGCGTTCTTGGATGAGGAGGTTTTGCTTGACCTGCGATGTATCGACTGAGTAGTCAAGAGCAAAGCCTTCTGCGAGAGGATAACGGATCACGTTTCCACCAACTTCTACATCACCAGTTGCTGGAGCAGCGTGGTAAGGCATTGGTGCAGTTCCCGTGATATCGATGGTTACGAGCATTGGGTTCAAACCGGTGACGATTGGATCGACATACTGGTTTGGTTGGATACTTACACCACTGGCAACTTCTGCGCCGAACGTGGTTGTGAAGATGTTCTCTTTCACTTCCCAGCCCTCTGGCGTTGCCATGATGTTGAGGTTGATGTCCTCAAAGGCTCCACTGTCGGCAAGGTAATGCATTGGCTCATCGCTTGTGAGCTGTGCAATATTGCCATCCTCAGTGAGGTATCCCTTTGTGTTCATCTGCCTCATGCCCAAGAGTTCTTGAGCGGCATCATACTCATAGGTTGTTTGTTCGATGGTCGCTGGCAGTTTGAAGAAATCGTCTACTTCTGAGACGATCTCTGCGTTACTGACAGTATCGGTTGCGGTGTTGTCTACCAGGCTTGTCATTGGCATAAATGCCATCAAAGCACATAGTAGAACGGCAATTCCGATTCCACCCATTGCGGTTTTCGTTTTCTTATTCTTGTTTCCCAACATAGTCATTCACCCCATACGGACTGTATGCAAGTGCTACCACGTTCTCCACCACTTATAGGAGTTGGGGTACAAATTCTTTGAATTCCGATTTTCATTGAGGAAAAGAAACGTTATACTGAGAGGAAGTTTTCTATCTCAATAGTACAAACAATTTGTAAAATGAACATTTATTTTTATTCGAAATTTTGTATAAACTAACAATCTGAAACATTCGAGCTTTGGTTTTGGGTGAGCATAGATCGACGGATGAAATGTGCATGAAAATAAAAAAGGCCAGAGAGGGCGCCTGAACGCCCTCTCTGGCGGCTCCTGTGCGTGTACAACGCACAGATTACGACAAGATTGCCGTTATGGGATCAGTAATCCCAGTCTTTGTCTTCGCCGTCGCCACCGCCTCGTGAGAGGATAAAGGCTCCAGCAATGAACGCTACTACGACGACACCGCCGATGGCTCCCCAGGTCCAGCCTGGTAGCTCACCGCTTGAGGTGTCGTCACCGTCTGTGTTGTCGTCAGTGATTTCGCCTGCGTCGACCTCGTTTGCGAAGCCGGCATCAGCACCTGCATCACCGGATGAGGATTCGTAGCCTATGTTTCCGACGTTGTCAACTGGAGCAACTGCGAAGTACACAGTACCTGTTCCCGTTGTTGGAATCATGACGTCTGCGGTCATCACGTCAGCGCTGTTTGTTGAGACACAACTGCTCGTTGGCATGTCGACAGCAGTGAAAGAACTTCGGCTGTGACAGACCATCCAGTGGTGAATGTCATCACTGCTTCCGTCCATGCTCCATGTCAAGGTCCACATGTCGCCAGCCTCGGTCACGGTGACCGATGTAGCGGATCCGCCTTCAACTTCTTTGTCTGCGACAACGGTTGCAGTTCCTATTGGAGTACTGCATAGCCCGTCACTGTTGCAAACGGCAACTTCGATGTCGTAAGATTCACCGTGTGTGGTTGAGGAACCACTGTAGGTGTAGGTATCGACGGTTCGGTCCAAGTCAACTTCGAAGGTGTCTCCGTTTGTGTCTGTGATGCTAACTGAAATTGAATCACCAGAAAGTGGTGTTCCTGTTAGGCCCCAGTTCATTGTTATGTCTCCGCCCATTCCTGCAGCGGCGCTGAAGCCACTGATCGAAGCACTTGGTGGGTCCTTTGCCTGGAGAGGTGCATCAACAAGCAGGAACTTTCCTGCTGGCAAAACACCACCGCTCAATGGTGCAGAGAGGACGGATTTCGTTGAGTCATCCTCGCTGTTGGTTGCACCATCCGCCAAGAGTTGAGTCAACAATGGGCTCTCGCAGTTTGTTGTAAACCACAGAGAGGATGCGCCAAGTCCTGAGTCGAAGATCATGTCAATGCTGTGAGCAAGAACATCGTTTGCGGCATAGGTTGTTACCGGCATGTAATCAACGACTGCAACTGGACTGTACTGACCAGAGAGTTCGCCACCTGCGCCATCCGGCAAGGTGATGCCTGAACACTCACCATCTGCTACATCGGTCACAGTGATGGAGAATGGAGCTTTGCTGAAGTAGGTCAGAGCGTAATTCATCGTGATACCGTTGTCGGTCGAGTCTGTAGCGATACCGTCGTTCCAGATTTCGATGATGATTTCTTCGCTCACTTCACCGCCATGAGCGTCGGTGATGGTTACGACAACCGGGAAGGTTGTAACGAAGTCTTGAATCACCGGTGTTGTGCACGTACGGCCAACACCGCCAGTTCCACCACATCCAGCGAGAGGAATGCTTTCTGCACCTCCAGCCCACGAATAGGTGAGTCCTTCACCGTTCACGTCATCTGCGTCAAAGACGGATACTTCGAACTCGAGCATGTTTTCCATACCAAGCATGAGGTCGCCTTGCGTGACAAGGTCAAGCGAGGAGATAACTGGAAGGTTGTTTCGAACAACTTTTTCCATCGACACGAGGTTGTTGCTCGGCTTCTGATCGGTAATCTTTCCTTCCATGATCAATTCTGCCTCAATGGTGTATGTTCCAACATCGAACTCAACCATTGTGCAAGCATGTCCGAGGTCGAAGGCCATTGCCCCTGTACCGAGAAGAGCATGGTTGTAGGACGGCTCAACACCCTGAAGACATTCGTTCGCAGTGACGCTGATGACTTCGCTGGTGTCTGTGTTCGTGATTGTGAACGAAACGTTCCATTCATACAACTCTGTTGGTTCAGAGCCTCGATGCTCGACGGTTGCATCGACATAGGAGGTACCAACTGAGAGGTCGCCTGGTTCCCCTGCGCCAACAGTGAAGGTAGCGATTCCTGTACCATCGCTGTTGTATCCTTGGTTGACGGTTAGCATGGAGATGCGGATGTCATGGAACGTCTGGAGCGCACCGTTGATTTCATCGGCGTTGTTGTTTGTGATGTCGTCTTTTGTGAACGATTCTTCACAGAAATTCGCATAACTTTCTTCTGTTTGTACATCATTGCCCTCCGCATCGGTTTCGTTTACAATGACGGTCTCGATGCACGATTCAAATTGTCCGAATAGCGAATAACCGCCGATGGCAACGTCGACACTGTAAGCAGCATCTGTGCCGCTGGTGTCTGGCAGAACTGAACCAGTGTAGGTCCAGACTCCGTTGTTGATGTTGTCGGACATGATTGTTCGAATCTCGGTGATGTTGTCGGTTGGATCGGACTCGTTTTGGTAAACGAGGACAACTTGGTCGGTACCGACGTTCACGGAGTGAACAAGGGAGCCGAGCGTAGCGGTCTTCAGATCAGCGATGTCTTGTCCTGATGCTGAGTCAACATCGCCCGAGACGTCGATTTCCATGGTGAGGTTGTGCGTGATGAAATCTGAGGAGCCGTTGAGCATTACGCTAACGGTAAACGCTTTGGCACCTCCGCCAGTAGCGACGACAGATCCATCATCCCACTCGATGTCGATTTCGATATCGAGGTAGTCAACGACTTCCACATAGACTTGTTGAACGTCGTTGCCGGGGTCGACATCTTGGTCAGAGTAGGTTTCGATTTGGATGACGTAAATACC
>DAPT01000053.1:1364-6495 GCA_002502215.1 Euryarchaeota archaeon UBA124 | reverse complement strand
CACCGATATCCGCAAAGGCCTCACCTCCTTATCCGGAGGTCGTCGCCTTGGTTCATTCCTGGACGCGATAACCAAGGAAGCAGGTAATCTCGATTTGGACAAAGCATTCTCACAATTTGGATTGGATTACAAACCATCCGAGCAACCCAAACGTAAACCTGGCACTGAGCGTGTCGTCTGGGAAAACTTCGCCCAAGGGTGGTTGGGTGTCCACGTTCGGTCACAAGGCAACAAACTCAAAGTTACCAGCCACATGCAAAACTCACCGGTTCGGGAACAGTTGCAAGTCGGTGACGAGATTGTCGCCATCGATGGTCTTCGAGTCGTTAATGCGGAGCAGTTAAAATCAAACCTCAAAGGAAAAGTTGGAACCACTGTACGAGTGATGTATGCGCGTAATTCCGTAATCTACGAGTGTCTGTTGAATGTAGCACTTGAGCCCAATTACCCAACTGTCACAACAAGTGAAGGAAATCGCTTATGGAAATCTACGATACGTTCTCGACAGGCTGACTCGGCGTAAGCAGTGAGAGTCTCTTGAGCGATACATGGATCGGTGGTAGGTAATCCGAGATGCGATGTCGCGTCGTTTTGGGCGGGTAGAGATTGGAAGAGAGGGCCATGTCAACAACCTCTTGCTTCGATATTGATACGAGTTCAGAGGCAGGCCACAGTTCGAGCTCAACGGTATCATCACCGAGGTAATCGATGCACACAACAGGAATTCGAGCGAGTCCCAAACGTTGAGCGACCGCAAAGCGATGATGTCCATCAAGTATGGTTCCCGTGGCTTTGTCTGCGATGAGTGGCTTGGTGAAACCGTCCCACTTCAAGGTCATTTCAAGGAGTTTTTCCATGTTCTTTGGCTTGATTTCTTCATGCGCTTTGAGCCATTCAACAGGAACCAGCCGCACATCGTCTTCAGCCCAAGACATACCCTTACCAACCAAATCCACAGGATAATGCTTTGTCTTGTATCAACACGGAAGGATAAGTGTCGAGTATGGACCCTGTACGCGGAATGGAAGAATTACCCCTTCTTCCAGCATTCTCTCATATGGTTCAACATCTTCCAGATAGCCTGATTGAGATCCTTCAATGGTTTGAAGATCAAAATTCGCATGTTTGGATTGTTGGAGGAGCAAATCGCCACGCCCTCTTGGGCACAAAAATACTCGAGTTTGATCTAGCCACAACGATGACGCCCCATGAAATGAAAGCCTATCCAGACACAATTCCAACCGGGGAGAAATACGGCACCATCACATTTCGGAATCGTGGAGAACATTATGAAATCACCACACTTCGGACTGAATCAGGATACAACGATGGCCGGCGGCCGGATGAAGTTGAGTGGGGGGATTCTCTCCGTGTGGATCTATCTCGACGCGATTTGACCATGAATTCGATTGCTGTTAATGTCTCTAAAGAGACATATTACGACCCTTACAACGGTTGCAAAGACCTGCAACAGAAACGAATTCGATCCGTTGGAGACCCTTCAAAGCGACTTTCTGAAGATGCCTTGCGCATTCTACGTACCTACCGATTTATGGATCAAGGGAAAGCGGGAATATGGTGGCCTGAACTGAAACTTGCCGACGCTTTGCGTCAAACAAAGCCAATGCTTGGACGCATCGCTTCTGAGCGTATTTGGTCTGAATTCAGGCGAATTCTAATCGGACAGCATGCCTCTGAAATCGTCCAACAGATGGCTGATGATGGTGTATTGAAACAACTCTTTGGCATCGATTGGATGCAAGACGACGTCCATATCCAAGCCCTCAATCATATCGAAGGAGTGGATGTTATCGATCGTTTAGTGATTTTGATGAAGGATTTCGACCTCAACGATTGCGAACGTTTGTCAAAAAGCCTCAAACTAAGCAGTGCAGAGAAGAAAAATCTTCTTTCTCGTCATTCTGTCATGGGGCATCTTCCAAATGATGTGGACTCAGCGATGCGAGTTTATGCAGTTTCAGTCGGTGAATGGGTGCATCAACACTTACGCTTGGAGAAACTGTTGACGCAACTTGGTCAATTCGTACATTATGACGAAAACGATGTTCAACAACGAATTGATCGTTTAGCAAAGCTCAACGTTAATTTTCACACCAAACCTTTGGCAAGTGGCGAGTACATCATGCAACAGACCAACATCACGCAAGGCCCGAAATTAGGGGCACTGAAAGCATGGCTGTTCTATGAACAAGTCGCACGAAATCTCCAATCAATCGATGACATCGATACGCTTCTCTGCACGCTTTCATGGCAAACGGAAGATACCACAAGTTGGCCAAAACTTCAATTCCCCTGACCTTATAGTCAAGTCGTACCGAGAAGGTCTGGGACGTGGGTAAATGTCTGTAAAAGAAGTGCTCAAAGGAAAAATGGAACAACATATTCGTGAAATGGTATCGACAAATCCCATGATTGGTCAGTTGAACACGCAGTTCACAAGTTGGCTTCTCGGTTCTGGGTTAACCGGAGCGGAGATCATTGAGATGATTGATACAAACATGGACGCAGTCATCCAACCGCTTGAACTTTCACAAGCTCTTGAGAAAACAACGGGCACGCAACCTCCTGGTTGGGTCATCAATGGACTCATGTCTGTTCTTGACATGGACAAGGACGGAAACGTTACTGTGGCGGATTTGCATACCTACTTCGAAACCATTGGACTTCCGAGTGGGATTGAAGAGGCACCTGCAGAGCCGGAGCCCGAGCCAGAAGAAGACGAATTCGACAGTCTAAGCCAAGAAATGGAAGAAGAAGCGAGAAAACAGGCTGAAGAAATCATTCGCCAGCAGGAAGCTGAAAAACAGCGTCTCATCGAAGAACAGCAAGCCAAAGAAGCTGCAGAACTGGAGGCGGCTGAACAAGCAAGGCGCGAAGAAGAGGCTGCAAAATCGAAGCCAGTGCCAATTCTTCTCGAAGAGGACGGTAGCGTGATCGGCCATGAACGATTTATTGAACAACTTGGAGGCATGAAGCTCAGCAGTGAACGCCGTAATGCAATCGCACATTCACCAACACAGTCATGTGAAATACAGATCATCTCCGTCGAGAAAACCCTTACTGGGAAGGGATCGATGAAGAACGGTGTGACCGTGATTGGTAAACTAAGAGGCGAACAAGATATTGAAATCGAACTCAGGCTTCCGTCTGACGCAGTTGATCAGGCCATGTCGTTTAAGCCAAATCGCGTCATTGAAGCTGAGGCTCAAGTATCGGACTGGAATGCTGGCCGTAGACGGGCAGTGCTTGATGCAACAAAATTCGACTATCTATAGAAGGCTTCGAGCAACCACGATGCGTTGGACTTCTTGTGTACCTTCGTAGATTTGTGTAATCTTTGCGTCTCGGAAGAAACGTTCAACAGGGAATTCCTTGGTGAATCCATACCCGCCATGGACTTGAATTGCACGCTCTGAAACCCACATTGCGGTATCACCGGCGAAGAGTTTTGCCATGCTCGCTTCTTTTGTATGTCGTGGGCCATCGTGCTCGTAATGTTGTTGTTTCGTCCAAGAGGCTTTGTAGACAAGATGCCGAGATGCATCAATTCTGGTAGCCATATCTGCGAGAATCCCCATGATCATTTGATGATGCGCAATCGGTTTTCCAAATGCTTCACGCTCGTGTGCATATTTCAGTGAGGCTTCGTAGGCTCCTTGAGCGATACCGAGTGCTTGCGCAGCGATGCCGATACGAGAATTATCGAGCGCATTCATAGCGATTGGGAAGCCATTGCCTGCTCCCTTGATGATGTTTTCAACGGGAACTTTGCAGTTTTCCAAAACAAGCGTGCATGTATCGGATGATCGAATACCAAGCTTGTCTTCTTTCTTCCCGACTGAAAAACCCTCAAAGGAGGAATCGATGATAAATGCTGTAGTTCCTCCATGCCTTTTGACACCGTAATCGGGGTGGTCGACATCCTTTGCAAACAACACGATGATCTCTGCTTGAGCGCCGTTGGTAACCCACATCTTCTCCCCGTTGAGAACATAATGTGTTCCGTCTTCGGAGAGCTTTGCTTTGCAGGACATAGCAGCAGCATCCGTTCCTGCTCCTGCCTCTGAAAGTGAGTATGCACCTACATCGCCTTCTGCGAGCCTGGGAAGATAGGTTTCTTTCTGATAATCATCTCCGTGGAGGGCGATGGTCTTTGTACAGAGCCCCACATGGACACAAAACATGACGGAGAAGGAAGGATCAACTCGAGCCAATTCCTCAACGATGATTGATTCCGATATGTCATCCACTGGCATGCCTCCGTATTTTTCTGGAACCGTCACGCCTTGCAAACCCAGCTCGAGGAACTGTTGCCACTCTTCAGAGGGAGGTGTCTGTGTCTTATCCCGGTGCTCAACAGTGGGTGCGAGAACCGTTTCAGCGAAATCGCGAACCATCTCTCGAATCATGTCTTGTTCATCGGTTGCTTTGAAGTCCATGCGCTCACCGAATGCATCTAGGAAAGGCTCTCACTTAATGGATGTGCTATGGCCATATCACTGTAACGTTAGCGATGGTTCATATAGGAGATGTTTGAGCCGCGTATAGGTGACGTGACTTGGACGAAGAAGTCGTTGAATTTAATATTGCACACAACCGAAAGTACTCGATCGACCACTTGTGGTATCAGGAAAAAGATGATGAGAAAATTATGGTCGGAATCAGCGAATTTATGGGCGTTGAAATCGGAGAAGTCCTGCGTGTCATTCTCCCGCAAGCAGAAACCGTTGTCGATGAAGGGCAAGACATGTTTTCGCTCTGGACTGCTGACGAAAAGATTGCCTTCACCGCACCTTTCTCTGGAACAATAACTGAAGTGAACGGAGAGGTTGAAATCAATCCTGATCTCGTCAATGAATCCGCATACGATTTGGGCTGGATTCTGGTTCTTCAACCGTTCCAATTCGACATGGAGAATCTCCTGGAACCCGATGAATACGTTGAGTACCTCTCCGAACTCTAAGCGATGAAGTGGAAGCATGTCCGACTCATTGCACCGGTTGAAGGAGTCACTCCTCGCCGCCCCAGTTATTTGGAAAGGAGAATATCCATATTTCATTCACCCACTAACAGATGGAGTCCCTCGAGCTCCAAGTGACCTTCTTGCTGC
>DAPT01000053.1:467-1103 GCA_002502215.1 Euryarchaeota archaeon UBA124 | reverse complement strand
AGACTTCATTCATCCATTAACCGACGGAGTCCCTCGCCTCAATCCTTCTGTTCTCACTGCTGTTGTGGAAATCATTGAAACATCTGTTGAATGGGAATCAATCGACCTTATCCTTGGTATTGAGGCGATGGGGCTTCCACTTACCAGCCCTCTTTCAATGAGAAACAATCGTCCTCAAGTCGTCGTTCGAAAACGCTCGTATGGACTTGAGGGGGAAATTGCAATCGACCAATCCACTGGCTACTCGAAGGGGACAATGTACCTCAACGACATCAAAGAAAACGAGCGTGTGCTCATTGTCGATGACGTGGTGTCAACCGGAGGAACGCTTGACGCGATCATCCAAGGTGTTGAAGCGATTGGTGCAGACATCCAATCTGTGATTGTCGTTGTCGAAAAAGGCCCAGGACTTCAGAAGTTACAGGAAAAGTATCCTCACATTGAAATCTCATCCATTGTTCGACTGGTAATGGATGAAGGGAAAATTGTCCTTCTCGACGAGGTGATTTGATGGATTTAGACAGGCACGATTTCCAACTTGAGGAACTCATAGAACGCATTCAAAAGAACGACAACCGGCTCGTAGCACTTCAGGTTCCAGAGGGTTTGAAGATGCAGGCATTGGAGATGATGGAT
>DAPT01000053.1:0-125 GCA_002502215.1 Euryarchaeota archaeon UBA124 | reverse complement strand
GGATCTGGCGCAAAAGTTGTCCTCGCAGCGGACCCCTGTTACGGTGCATGCGATCTCGTCCATGATAAAATGAAGATGATGGGGGTTGAGTTGGTTGCACACATGGGTCATTCACAAATGAACAT
>DAPT01000082.1 GCA_002502215.1 Euryarchaeota archaeon UBA124 | reverse complement strand
TCTTGGAGAAAAATCCATTGTAATGCCCAGAAGATCGTGCAGAACGAGAACTTGCCCATCGCAATGAGGACCTGCGCCGATTCCGATGACGGGTATGTTGACTTCCCCTTGAACCCGTTGAGCAAGTTCTTTTGGAATCTTTTCCAGAACGATTGCAAAACAACCTGCTGCCTCCAAGAGTTTTGCATCAGAAATCAACTTCTCAGCCTCTTCGTCCTCTTTGGCGCGTACTGAGTAGGTTCCAAACTTGTAGATGCTTTGAGGAGTCAGTCCAAGATGGCCCATAACAGGGATTCCTGCTGTCAAAATTCGTTCAATTGATTCAACAATCTCTGAGCCTCCCTCGAGTTTGACAGCATGGCCTTCTGCTTCTTTCATGATGCGGATTGCACTCTCAAGGGCTTGCCTTGAGTTCCCTTGATAGGTTCCAAAAGGCATGTCGACCACAATCAAGGCACGATCAACGGCGCGTTGAACACATTGTGCATGATAGATCATGTGGTCGAGTGTCATAGGGACCGTCGTTACCTGACCAGCCATGACATTCGAAGCTGAGTCGCCAACCAGAATAACATCGACACCAGCAGCATCAACAAGACGTGCAAGAGAATAATCGTACGCTGTAAGCATGGTTATTGGCTCGTTCGCTCGCTTCATTTCTTGGAGCGTATGCGTCGTTACTTTTGTCGCCTTCCTGTGAACGGACATTGTTCTGCCTCGTGCTTCCGATTGAATTCACCATTTCAAAGGCTCGCCAACGAAATCAATCGTGTTTGATGCAAACATTCAGTGGCTCGGAAAAGAAACCAAGGCTCCAGGCGCCACCTTCTCGTCCAAGGCCTGAGTTTTTGACACCACCAAAAGGTGTACGTAAATCACGGTGCAACCAAGTATTGACCCAAACAATTCCAGTTTGTATTTTTTGAGCGATTTTGTGTGCTCGATCGGTGTCACTCGACCAAATTGATCCAGCCAAGCCATACTCAGTGGAATTTGCAATCTCAATGGCCTCCTCATCCGATTCGAATCTATGAATGGTTACAACAGGTCCAAAGATTTCTTCTGTAGCGGTACGGGATGTGTGCTGAAGTCCATCGATAACAGTCGGTCTCAAGAAAGCCCCTTCAGGTGAAGGGCCAACTTGTCCGGTCATTTCACGGGTACCCCCTGCCAGAACATTGCCTCCCTCTTCAATGCCCAGTTGGATATAGGATTCCACCTTTTCCATGTGCTCTTGGCTGATCAGTGCGCCGATTTGTGTGGATTCATCCTCTGGGGAGCCGCAAATCATTTCGTCCACAAGCTGTATAAGTTTGGAGGTGAATTTCTCGGCAATGGAGGCATGTACAAGGATTCGAGAGCCACACAGACAAACCTGTCCCCCGTTTGTAAATCCCGCTCGTAGTGCACCATTGACGGCGACATCAAGATCTGCATCATCGAGGATAATGGTTGCATTTTTGCCCCCCAATTCAAGTGAGAGTTTCTTGAACATTGGCGCAGCCGAAGCTGCAACATGTCGCCCTGTGGCAGTTCCGCCTGTGAAGGAGATAGCCCGAATAGAAGGGTGATCCAGAATTGCCTGCCCAACCTCTGGACCATACCCCTGAACTACGTTGAGTACACCCGAAGGGAGACCGATTTCCGATGCCACCTCGCACATGAGATTTGCAGTCAGCGGTGTAAGTTCACTCGGTTTTGCAACAACTGTGTTCCCCATCAACAACGCTGGCGCAACCTTCCAACTCAACAAATAGAGCGGAAGATTCCATGGAGTAATCAACCCAACCGTTCCAACCGGATTTCGATGCACAAAGTTGGTTGCATCACGCATTTCAAACACCTCAGGTTCTTGGTTTCGAGCAAAATCAGCAAAGAATCTGAAATTGTCGATCGAACGTTGTGCATCCACTCGTCGAGCCAATGCAAGAGGTTTACCGGTATCTCTTGACTCACGATGGGCAAGCTCTTCCTTACGAGCCTCAAGTCCATCTGCAAGACGATCAAGCCACGTTGCACGCTCAAGCATATCCAACGAGGACCACGCTTCTTGTGCACTGGCAGCCGCTTTCACTGCTTCTTCGACGTCTGAATCATTTGACCTCGCAATCGTTCCAATGGTTTGGCCTGTAGCAGGATTGAGATTTTTCAGTGTTTGTCCATCGATGGCATCAACAAAAACGCCGTTTATGAAATTCAGGGCATTCATAGATCCATCTCCGCATCGTACATCCATCGGTCTTGGTCAGGATCCCATTCATCCCATGTCGGAATGGTTTCGAGTTCCTTGATGTAACGCTCGGGAACAATGCCAGGGACAATAAACGCTTTTTGTCGATGTAGAGGGTAGGGATTTCTCAAGTCAATGCCTAAGACTCCGAGAATTGCCCGAGCAACATACCACGTCGCTTGTGCATTCCAACCATGAGCGATTTTGATAACGATTCCGAGGCCCTTTGGGTAATCGGGATGCTCAATCGCTAAACCGAGCAAACCGTCAGCACCTTCCTTGGCAATGACCGTCCCTTCACCGGCTTTGAGGATGGTCGAATCCAAACGATTGAATCCACCAACAAGATCAGGATGACGAACCATTGCTTCCCAAATCCAATCCTGATTCTTGTCTCGAACAAGTCCTGCGTAAATCTGTGCAAGTTCGGCGACTGTATTGGAAACAGTTGGTAAGCCACAACCGTCTTTTGCGATTCTCTGTGGAGTCCAATCCTCACCGATAAATCGTCGAATTTGCGTCATGTATGCCTCAAACACTTGATGACTTGGCAACGTATACCCTGCACGGTTCCAGCCTTTCTCCCTGCAGCCACGCAAAATCGCAGCATGTTCTCCTGAGCATGTGTGATACCAGCGACGAGGACGACGAACTTGTCGACCGAATTGAATCAACGGAACATCAAGTGGGGTCAGCATTAGTGGCCACTCAGACTCCGACAGGAGAGACTGCGCCGCAGAAACGTGCTCGGTATCGCCGTTGTGGCTCGCAACGGAGATCGCTTTTTGTTCCCACGAAAGGTCAGCCAGTTCTTCAACAAATGCTTTGAGCATAAATGGCTTCATCATCGAGCGACCATAGCACAGGACATTTCCTCCAAATGAGTGGATGACTTCATCCCCGTGCGCCCAAGCAACTGCACCGTGAATGGTCGTTTCTGAAACACCGTTCCGACGATAGTCCACAAGGGGCTCCCAAGCCACGTCACGGCCTGTTGGTATGCCTTGAACCTGCTCACCGAGTGGTGAATCAGGGAACAATTCGCTTCCCGGCCGACCGGGCTTTACTGCAGAGTGTTTGTGATGATTGATCCGCATCTTCAACCACCTTTGAGAAGTTCTTCAACGCGTGGAGCGACCTTTCCCATGTATGCACGCATGTTTCGACATACACGGTCGCTGTCATGGTTGAAGAAGTCAAACCAAGCCATGACCCGATCGTCCGGATGAAAGCGTTGTACAAGTTGTTGAGCAACGTCCTCAACGTTGCCAATGAGTGCATTCTGTGCAGCATTCTGAACCTTGTTTGGATCGATGGTCCCCTCAAGTGCACTCCAATATGCACCAAGCGCTTTTTCTGCTTCTTTGTGGGCAGCATCGCGTTGTTCCTCTGACGAAAGTCCTGATTCATCGTTTACGAAAACAAAACTAGTCCGAGGCATGTCCGACCGTTTCCAGGAGCCACCATCTGTGTGGAAACAAGCACGCATTCGTTCATGTGTTGCTTCGATAACTTCGGGTTGCGTAATTGATAGATTAAACACTCGTACTGGTAAGAAGGAGTTGACAAAAATCTGAGCCTTCGGATCGTGCGTTCCCGCAACGAGAACCAACTGATTTCGATCAAAGGTGTTTGGAACGATACGGATATCCTCGAACGTGTACCGTCGCTCAACATTGATCGCATCATCGGAGCTTCCGTTCGCCTCTTGCACCCGTTGCCAGTCCTCATCGCTTCTGAAAATCTCACGAGTTAAGGTGGTTGAGCGAACCGAATCCGATGAAACCACATCTCCGCGCAACAACCGTAGGAAGATTTCACTTGCTTCGAGAAAAATCTGTCCTCGTAGTGCAGGCCATGCTGCCTCTTCTACAGGAGTACGTGGGACAATGCCATAGGGGCGTGCCATGAATTCAAAACGACCAGCTGAAAAACCTACGTGAAGACGCCGAGGATCACCCCTTACCGAAAGAAGTTGCAATGTGTTGGCTATCCGCTCCGCTTGTGCGATTGGTCCGCCAGATGCGAGGATGGAAACAACAGCACTACCGATTTCAATGTTGTTCGTTCTGCGAAAAGATTCCATTGCGAGTTGAGGGAAATCCGTGCAAAGGCCAACCTCCCCTTGCCAGTGCGGTACAACCGGTTTGCTGTTGGATTTTTGTGTCTCGGTGGAAAGATGGGCTTGTGCAATCCAACCCACTCCAAAGCCTAAACCATCTGCACATTCCAATTGCTGGAAATAATTTTTCAGCATCGTTAACTCGTCGGGAATATGCCCGTCGGCGTCGGGCGTTTGACTGATGGAAAAGAAAATGTCGTGTTCCATACACTCGCCTCTTTTTTCCCAATACGTCAAAGAACATAACCCGTTCGTTGGTTACTTGACCTCTCCATCAAGGGAGGTTAAAGCATGAAGTCGTTTTTTCAGTAAATCCGGTGCAGGGATTCCCAATTGCATGAATAGATGCATTGCATCCGAAAGAACGAGTAGTGCATCGTCATAGCGGGTTTCGATTTCAGCAAGATCTGCAAGCCCCCAACTTGCTACAAGAACACCTGCAGGATGTTCAAGACGCTTTGCGAGGTCCAGACTTTCTTGATACATTTCTGATGCTGTTGCAAGTTCTCCCAGACTTGCCTGAGCGTGTCCAACGTCTGCAAGAGCCTCCATGTGAAGAACGTCGTTCTTCATACCCATTGCCATCTCAAGGCGACGCGTATCATGAACGATTGCGGAATCCCAATCCTGATTCATTCGAGCACAACGAGAAAGTACGGCCAGACCGTAAACTGTGCCTTCTTTGTCTCCAATGGATTCTCTCAACGTCAATGAACGTCGGACCGATGTCTGGGCTGATTCAGTGTCTTCGATGGAAAGAAGCATCAAGGCGTGATGATGCAGGACTGCTGCTGCGAGCGGCTCACCCTTCTCCAGAGATTCTGCATGGAAAGCGAGTTCTGCAATTTCATCGATGGATCCTGCATTGCGCTTGAGGTGTTCAAATCGAGACCAACCCTTCTCAATATCATCTACTGCAACCTTTTGCGCATGCTCTACTAGGCGCTCAATAAGATCGTGGTCGCCAATCGATTCAACCAACGGTAAAATCCCTAAAGCCAACGAGGTGTTTATCGAATCGATTGAGCCACCGCCGGTCAACATCTCGATTATTTCTTTCGCCTTTTCAGGAGAGACCTCTTCAGCCATGTCGTAACCAAATGGATTCGCGTCAAGAACCTATGCTTGAACTTGAATGAACCTTGATGATTCATAACAGGGGAGCCAATGCAAACCCATGGCACGGCAAGATAACGCTTTGCAAGGAGTTATGCTCGTTGCTTTGTTGATTCTCTTTCCGATGACCATTCAACTCCTTGTCCATCAAGACGAAAGTCCTCTCTGGAAGACAATCTATGTCGATGTCGACTCCGATGAGGCGGAGGATGCGGAAGCGCGGTCCGAATCCCGGAATCGTGAAGATGTTGCTCGAATTGCAACGTTTAACATCAAAATCTTCGGTGAAACAAAGATGGGGAAACCGGATGTTGTATCCGAGCTTGTTAACATCACATTGCGTTACGATATGGTTGTCGTTCAAGAGATTAAAGACATGGATCAGACCGTTCCTTACGATTTCTTGGATGCAATTAATGCTGAGACGAACGAGACATACGCAATGGTCCTTAGTGACCGATCTGGGCAGCAAGAGGACGATGAAGCTGGTCAAGAGCAGTATGCGTTCTACTATCGCACCTCACGATTTACATTCGAAGAATCATGGTTGCACAACGATTCAGAACTTGATGAATTCCAACGTGAACCCTTCATCGCATCGTTCAATTTATTGTCCAAGAACGGAACGAACATCGAGAATATTACCCTTATCACGGTTCATACAAAACCAGCCCAAGCCGTCAACGAAACTGCTTCCCTTCACAATGTTGTCGAGACCTACAAAACAAATTCTACAGAATCAGACATCATTTTGCTGGGAGATTTCAATGCAGATTGCGGCTATGCTTCGACGTACGATTTGAATCAACTTGACATCAGGAGTCCTGAATATCTCTGGGTTGTGCCCGATTCAGCAGACACAACATATTCAGAAAATACGCACTGTGCTTACGATCGAATCGTATTGACAAGCTACGTTGATGGCCGCTTTTTCGGTAAATGGGGCGTTGACCGAGACATGAGTAGTTCCGAAATTTCCGACCATTACCCGGTTTGGTTTGATCTGGACATCCGTGAGGATGTGCCAGAATGATTCGCCGTGCATCCATCCCTGGTCGAATCAACATTCTTGGAGAGCATACAGATTACGCAGGAGGTTGTTCCTTGGCCTTTGCATCGCAACATCGGTTGATTCTCGAGGCTGAATTCATTGAATCTGGCGTTTTTGGAGAGGAAACCGTCGTTGCGTTGTGGAGCGAGGCAGGTGGACCTCCTGCACGACTGAACGTTTCAAGCAACATCCCCATTGGCAAAGGTATGTCGTCCTCCGCAGCATTGTGTTTGAGTATCGTGTTGTGCGTTCATGGTGATTCGTTGGACAGGCAAGAGGCATGCAAAGAGGCACAGCGACTTGAGCACGTGGTTCTTGGAACACCCTGTGGTTTACTCGACCAAATGACGATGATGCACGCAATGGAGGAATGCTGTACGCTCATCGATTTTACCAATCTAGAAACATCAACCATCCCCTACCCAAACTCATGGAAATTCAAGCTTGTCGATTCAGGAATTCAGCGAACTCTCAACTCGGAGGATTACCGGCAGACCACGGGTGAAATGAACAACAAATTGCACGTGAGAGAAGAGAACGCTCGAGTTCATCAAGCACTCAATTCTACAAACGAACAACTTGGTGGATTGTTGAATCAGACGCATGAATCACTGAGGATGATCGGTGTAAGCACGCCTGAGGTTGATTCGATTGTAAAATCGCTCCAATCCAAAAAAGGCGTCTTAGGTGCTCGGATGATGGGGGGTGGCTTCGGTGGAATGATTCTGGTGCTTGTTGAGGATGATGGCGTCCTGCCGCATCTTCCACTTCTCGTCCCTTCAAAGGCTGGATTCATTGAAGAATCGATTTAATTTTTCAAGACGCTCTGGCGTCCCCATGTCCCAGAATTTTGTTGAATCCAAGTGAACATGAATTTCATTTGCCATTGCCGAATAAATCGTGTTCTCCCAAGACCACGGCCCATCTTTGCCATGTTTGAGGACAACCGATTTGCTTACAATGGATGTTCCTGCCTCATATCCATTAAACGTCGATGGCGGATCTTGCTGCTTCGAATACTGAACCAGTCGACCGTTCTCATGATGAAGATTCATGCATTCATGCTCTGTGGTGACGGTCATCGTAAGTGGGGATGATCTCTCTCTGTGGTATTTGACAAGTGAGGAATAATCGATTGGATGGTAATCATCGCCCCAGAGCAACACGAATTCATCCTCAAGGGATTCTCTTGCGTTCCATAATGCTCCACCAGTCCCCAATTGTTCAGGTTCTTGGACAAACGTCAACTCGATTCCAGGATGGGCGAATCCCGCAAATTGTTCCCCATGGTGGCCAGTCAGGACAAGTGCACGATTGCATCCTTGAGATTTGACCCAATCAAGAATATGAGACAAGATTGGTTTTCCGCCGACCTCGATAAGGGATTTTGGTTGATGTTGGGTTTTCTCACCAAGTCGGGTCCCCAAACCTCCGGCAAGAATGACCACTTGCGGCATACGGTGCGATTTTGCAATGGAAGCATACAATGCACCACTTTCGCGAAGGGTACGTTTTTGAGTTTCAAAATCAACATGGTACAGACCAAAACATTGCTCATAACCTTCTGCCCATTCGAAATTGTCCATAAGGCTCCAATGATAGAATCCGAGAATATCGTGGCCATCAGCGATTGCTTCTGATGTAATCTGTAGATGTCTACGCACGTGTTCAGGACGCATATCATCGTCGTCATCTGCCACACCGTTCTCCGTGACAATCATCGGGAGATGAAGTGAAGCAACCATCTCAAAGGCACGCTTCAATCCCTCTGCATACATTGGATATCGGAAATCAGTACGCTCCTCCCACGGACGAATCAGTGGATCGATCTCAACTTTTGTTGGCATGAACGGTGTGGCAAGGAGATGAGTGTAGTAGTTTACACCAATGAAGTCACTGCTCCCCTTCAATCCTTCAATCGAAACACTACGAAGTGCTGAAGGTGGTTTAAACCGACCGGTTTTCAGCCCATCTATCCAGCATCGATTGAACATTCCATCCAAAAGATTTGCTTGGAATCGGTGCAAAGGATTCCAACGCCGATATGGGTCGAAGATGTTGATGTTTTTGACAAGCCCAATCTTCGTAGTCGAACCATTGGCCATGGATTTCAGTGTCCGATAGCATTTGGCATGGGCCCGCATCAAATTAAGAGAAACACGACGTGTTTTCTTGAACGATCGCTCCCCGGGTGGAAATTCTCCGAGGATGTATCCCATCGAGGCGTACACCGCTGGTTCGTTTATGGTACACCACCATTCTACTCGATCACTCAAAACTTCAAACATTTTGGAGGAGAATCGAATCCAATAAATGATGTTGGATTCCTCTTCAAAGGCACCCAAATCTTCCCACCAGAGTGGATTCGTGAAATGATGAAGTGTCACCATCGGTTGAATTCCACGCTCAAGGAGACGATCGACGAGATCACTGTACCAAGCAATCGCATCCTCGTCCCATTCACCCATTGTTGGTTCGATCCGACTCCATTCCAAAGAAAATCGGTAATGCGTTACATTCAGATTTTGAATGAGTTCAAGGTCCTGCTCCTTTCGGTTCCAGTGATCGCAAGCAATACCACTGGATTGCCCGCTTTTCGAAGTAGGTTCAAACCGAGTCCAATTATTTGTGTTACCGCCCTCTATCTGATGCGATGCAGTTGCAACGCCCCACATAAAATTCGGTGGAAAGGCTTGTCCATTCAGGAGCTTGGTATAATCAACATCGCCCCAATTACGATGTTCTTCAACGCCCATAGCATCACTGACCATCACTGAGCTCGAGTCCAAGAACCATCGCTACCAACATTCCAGTACTGCAATTCCGTGGTTGCATCAACGTACCAGCCAGTCTCACCTTGGTTCGTTCCTGGAGCCGCTTGCATCACGCCGACTTGTCCAGCCTTGGTTGCCAATTGTTGGCGTAAATCCGAAGCAAGTTCAGGCTCGGTGTATGTTTGGCCTGGCAGAGACTGAACAGTTGTCGAGGGTGGTTCCTCGGTGACGGTTTCAGGAAGGTCTGTGAGTTGCTCCTCATCATCTTCTGACACTTCGTAGAATTCCTCTTCGTCCCAATCGTCTTCATCGCCTTTTTGATTGCGTCGGCGTATCAGGACGACCAGAACAATGAAAATCATCAACAGCAAACCGATGATAATCGAAACGGCGGTATTTGTCGAACCGAGCGCTCCACTAAGGAGTACGGATTCAACGTCAAAGAATTTTTGAGAGATCAACCCGTTCCATGTAACAGTGCAGGACCGATCCGAGCCTGCTTCCTCGAGTTCAACTTCCCACGTATCGGACTTAACGTGCGTTGCTTTTCCTGACGTACAGGATAGGCTGGTTCGTTCGGGGTTCACCTCAACCCGATTACCTTGCGAGTCTTCAGCATGCACGGTAATTAAGGTGACTTCACCTTGACTTCTCGTCTCGTTGGCCATGCCCGTAATGACCCTCACAGGTTGCCCGGGGACGATGGTTAATGGCAGCGTGTGTTCCGCATCTCCTTGAGCCAGTTCAAGTTCGTAGGTTCCGCTTGTGATGCCGGTGAGTTGCCAGAATCCGCGCCCGCTTGATGAAGCATCGAAAAGAACGAAATCCCCTGATCTCAATTCCACGCTCTCTGCAGGGGCTGTGTTCCCGTGAACATCGACCAATTCAACAAACAGGTCGGACGGAACACCGGCTTCGATGACCAATCCCTCATCACCGTCTGTCATAAGTGAGGTTCCTGTACCGGGAACGACGTTTATTCGTACAGCTGCAAAAACACCATCAGCGTTTGCACGGATTTCGTGTTCACCGATTTCTGTTGGGTACCATTTACCATCAGCCATGCGGATTTCGAGGGTGCGATCTTGACCAGCAACGGTCCAATTAACAGCTACGTAGGGAATGATGTTTTCATATGCATCCATGAAAAGTGGATTGAATTCGAGGTACGAATCTGCAGCGACTTCCGTCCCAGATTCCGGCAACTCGATGAACGCTAAACGCCCTGGCAGAATTTCATCGGTCCATTGCGACTGGTGAAGCACACCTGTTGATGGGTCCAGATAGTTAGCGCTGAACCCAAGCGATTCAATTTGTTTCGGCATTACAGAAACGTAAGATGCGAAGATGCCAACACTTGCGAAAACGCC
>DAPT01000088.1 GCA_002502215.1 Euryarchaeota archaeon UBA124 | reverse complement strand
GAGCCACCCATGTCGTACTTCATCTCATCCATGTTTGCACCAGGCTTGAGCGAGATACCGCCTGTATCGAATGTGATTCCTTTTCCAACGAGAAGAGGGCAGCGACCGGGTTGTTCTTTGTTCATTTCGAAGATGACCATGCATGGTTTTCGAGAAGAACCCATACCGACTGCAACCAAACCACCCATGCCTGCTTTTATGGCGTGTTCGTAGTTGATGATGGTTACTTCGACATTGTCGTAATCCTTTGCCCATTCCCAGGCTTTGTCGGCGAATGCCTCGGGGAACATATCGTTCGGAGGGCAGTTCCCAAGGTCTCGTGAGAGGTGGACTCCAGATGCAACTCCGATGTGGTTCTGAACAAGGGCTTCCAATGCTTCTTCTTGACCCTCATCGCAGGTAATGCGTACATTTCGCTCTGCTTCCTTGTCTTCGTCCTTTTGCATTTTGTATTCATCGTATGAGTAATCACGGAGCAACATACCTTCTGCGAAGGCACCCATGCATTCGATGCTTGCTCCTGAGAAGCGGACAGTCAAATCCGTACCGTGGCTCTTCTTTCGAGCAGCAATGACCGCAGCTCCAGCTTTGCGATAGGCATGTTTGTTCGCATCGTCCTCTTTTCCAAGTCCTACGAGCATGGCTTTTCCTCCCTCGCCACCGATCAAAGTCATGGTAGATTTCTCCTTGCCTTTGAAATCCCCATCTGCGAGGACTCGGTTGATTTGGCCTTTGAGAGCAACATGCAAGCCTGTTGCATGTGCTTCGGGCACGATATCTGTTCCTTCATGAAGTGGGAGAATGAGGGTTCCGTCGATGTTGTGGCTTGGGCTTACGTTAATTTGCATGGTTTCACCGGTGTTGCCGAATCGCTTGAGACACTTGAAACCTTGCGAATCGTTTTCAGAGATTCAGGCCGATTCATCTTCGTCCTTTCGCATAAGCGAGATGACTGCGAAAGCAGCGAGAATCGTTGTCGGATTGAACAACCCATAGCCAATAAGGAAACTCGAATCTTCTCCATCATCGACCATCGTGGCGTTGATCTCAAGGGACTCTGTTACCCATTTCGATGCATCGATGACCCGCTTTTGGTAGTACAATTGCCACGAACCGTCTTTGGAATAGGAAAGGTTTGTTGCATCAAAAGTAGCCACAGTAGAATTGCTTGCATTCACTGAGAACAGAGAAGATGTCCAAGATACTTCACCGTCGGAATCGACGAATTGTAGGCTCGCATTGCTTGTGGATGCATGCCCAAGATTGTCAACATCGATGGTCACTTCGTCATCACTAATTTGAATGGTTTGCACATCAAGGCGAGCGCGCCAATACCATACATTGGTGATGAGGTAGCGCATAACGTCCATTTCCTCATCCAAGCGTTCGTTCAAAGCCTCCACGGAACCTGGGATGAATTGTTCATCATCGGTTTCAAAGGTAAATGTTGGAATTCCCATGACACCGTATCCATAATCTCTGCTTGTCCCGCAGTTGGGGTAAAGTCCTTGGTTGGCATTTTGAATCGGTATGTCTGAGATGTTGGCATGAACTTCTTCACGGATTCCATGGAACAATTCCCAATCGGAGGGTTGGCTTGCCCATTTTCCCCAAGGGTAGAGAATAATCCACACGCCGGTGTGCATTGTAACATACAAGTCTGCATCTGTCACATAGGCATTCATGTATTCTGCGTTCGCTGCGGTTTCTGATTCACTAAATGCAGCACTTCCGGGTTGGGTTGTTGGACACGTGTTCCAATAGTGATCATAGTTTCGATTCAGGTCGACTTGATTGATGTTCCATCGGGTATCGATGTCATTTCCATCAGGGTTGAGCATGATGAGTACGTGAAGCTCGGTGCTTTGAAGAACATCAACAACTTCTTGATTTCCTTCGT
Source organism: Euryarchaeota archaeon UBA124 (assembly GCA_002502215.1). Classification (GTDB taxonomy): domain Archaea; phylum Thermoplasmatota; class Poseidoniia; order Poseidoniales; family Poseidoniaceae; genus MGIIa-L2. Next base: position 3,108 of record DAPT01000088.1, on the reverse strand, counting down.
TCCAACCTTCGATGTAAAATTGTGCAGATAGCCAAGCCAGTGCTGTGCCGAGATATTCGTTACCGTGGTGACCACCGTCGATGTAGACGATTTCTTTCACATCACCATTGGCCTTGGTTTCCATGGACCAATCCGAGATTTGAACGACCCAGAGTGATTTGCCAAGTTCAGATTTTCCAGCATCTATCAGCTGCACAATATCCGGGTTGTCATCTGCCCATTCGTTGACTTCCATGGTCAATGCTGCCCAAGTCATGTGAACGTGATTGTCTATTGGTTCTCCGGGCCATGCGTCCTCATTGGCATCTGCTGCGGCGCTGGCAAGGGGTGTGATCCCAGCCAAGAAAAGGCAGAGGACGAGGCCGACTGCGACACGCATGATACACCCTATCGTCGGTGAAACAAAAACGCTTGGTCGAGGATATCACCAATCGCTGGTGAAGGCATTAGGATTCTGAACCTTTTCAGATTCACGTGTCCATATGGAGTGACCATCGGTTCCGTAGACGTCTGCAAAGGGATCGATGTCCTCTGGCTTGCGTTGACGCTGCATGTAGGATTCAACACGCTCCTTGAGGTCGGGCTTAAACTTCCAGTAGTGAATTCGCCACTCGCGTCCGTCCCACAGCGTTGTTTCCTCTGACTCTGTTGTCAAGAGATCGTAATCTTGGAACATGTAAAACAAGTTTCGGTCGGTTGGTTCGAGGGCATTGTCGATGATACGGTTGTAGAATCCAAAGAACCCAAGTGCGTGCTCAGCCATGCCTGCAGCAACTTCTGAATCCATTTCTGTGTCGATATGCTGTTGTATTGCTTGCGTCAACGATTGTAGTGTCATTCCCATCTCTCATCACTCCGCCCCGGTTTTTACTCGAGAACACTATTGTATATTGGTTGTTGATGTATATTAACACATCGGCTGATTTTCTTGCAAACCACGGTTGAGAAGGGATTTCGCTGTTGATTTTGGTAATACTTAGAAGCGCGGAGACAGCGCCAACCACATGGAGGACGAGCGCATGCCGAATTTTCTTGACCTCGCTCCAGTCAGCGGCGATGTCGACATTGCGATTCTCTCGCTCCCCTACGAATTGACAACCTCGTATGGTCAAGGAACAGCTTCCGGTCCGAAAGCATGCATAAAAGCCTCTACACAAGTCGAACTGTACGATGAAAACCTTGGAGAGGACTTGCCTGCTGGACTGTCGATTCATACTGTACCTCCATGGGATGGCGATGAAGCAACACTCTTGCAACAACTGGATTCCATGACGAGTTATCTCATCCCTTGGTTCATGGGCGACTGTTTTCCAGTTTGCCTCGGGGGAGAGCATGGAATATTGCCATCGATTATGGAGGCTGTTCGACAACATCCCTTGGTTAAGAACGACTTATCCAATTTGACGGTTGTTCAAATTGATGCACACGGAGATCTACGAGCTGAATTGGACGGTGAACCGTATTCGCATGCCTGCGCAGCAGCGCGAGCACTCGATGCAGGCATTGCCTCACTGCTGCAGGTTGGTATTCGTGCATACAGCAAAGAAGAACATGAACGAATGATTCACGATGAGCGAATAACGACTTTCTTTGCAAAAGATACCCAATCTCCACAAAACGGTTCCTACCACTGGAATCAATGGTTGCAGACGCTCACATCGATTGAAGGACCGGTGCATCTTACAATCGACATCGATGGACTCGATGGGACGCTCGTTCCCGCAACAGGTACGCCTGTGCCTGGGGGCCTCACGTACTGGCAAGTGCAGGAAACCATTCAGACATTGTTCAACGCAAAGAATGCAGTTATCGTAAGTGCAGACGTCAATGAAATCGGTGTTCAAGAAGACTCTCCATTGACTCAATTTACTGCTGCAATGCTGGCCACCAACGTTGTAGCAAGTCACGTCTCAGCACGTCGAAAAGGAACATGGAAGCCAACGGAAACGACGTCTGGGCCCAATCGGCAAAAAGTAGATTTCAGGGGCTTTTCTGAATCGAGTGGAGGTGATTGAATAAATTCCAATGCGCGCGGAAAGCACATTTTTCTGGACTTCACCGAATTTTTCCCAAGCGTTTCCTTTGATGGGCATGAGATGCTTGTCTTGATGAAGAAAGCAATTGAAAACAGTGGAGCAAGAGAGGTCCATGCGCACGTCGAAGTGTTCGATGGCACAGTCTCGCCACCAGGCTTTGCTGCAGTGGTTTTGATCGATGAAAGCCATGTCAGTGCCCATTGCTATTCCGATCGTGGTCTTCTGGCCATTGATGCCTTTACATGCGGAAATACGGACCCAGCGACGATAATCACGCAACTAAAGCAAGCCTTGCAGGTCCTCTCTCCAACAATTGTTTTGATGCAAGAAAAAAGCGTGGACCGCTTCCTACCTCCGGAGGCCTGAAAATGGGTGTGCGAAGAACGGTCGAATCGTACTTTCATCACTTTAATGCTGGCGAATTAGCAAGGATGTCAGCATCCTTACTCAAGCACATAGACTCAGGTGGAAAGGTGTTCATTACGCTCGCTGGAGCAATGAGTACTGCTGGCATTGGCCAACTCCTTGCCCCTCTCATACGAGAGGGACACGTCTCTGGAGTCAGTTGTACGGGAGCCAACCTCGAAGAAGATGTTTTTCGAATGATGGCACGACCTCACTATGCTTCGATTGACAACTGGAGGAGTTTGTCGCTCGAAGATGAAACCAAATTGTTTGAACAAAAAATGAACAGAGTAACGGATGTCTGCATCCCAGAGGAACAGGCGGTTCGTCAACTGGAAACACATCTCATGGAAGCTTGGAAGCATGCCTCCATGAACTCGATCCGGAACCTCCCACATCAGTATTTCTTCGAAGCATTGCAATCAGAATCAATGATGAACAATTGCGATGGAGATCGGCAAGCATCCTGGGTCTACGCAGCTCTTGAATTGGATGTGCCGGTTTTTGTTCCCGGCTGGGAAGATTCGACAATGGGCAATATTTTTGCTGCTCGATCCCTCGAAGGACACATTAATTCCGATTGCGTCCTTTCAGGAATTGAATACATGAAACAACTTGCAATATGGTACCAATCTCAAACAACACCTCTTGCTTTTTTGCAAATCGG
>DAPT01000089.1:4262-11574 GCA_002502215.1 Euryarchaeota archaeon UBA124 | reverse complement strand
GGTCGCGTAGTGATGCAATCTTGGGCTCGATGGTTTACTGGACTCTACGCCGCAGGTTCAGCATCATCCAGTGGACTTCACGGAGCAGATGTTCTTGAAGGAAACCGCTTGCTGGAGTCTCTTGCAGTTGGGGAGGCCGCTGGCACACATGCTGCGGAATGGATTGAGAAGCGGAAATTCACTGCAGCGTCAAAACTGGAAGAAGCCAATGGCCTTGCAGAAGCTGAATTGAGTATGCTTGGAGGGGAATCTGAGGGGCCCGTTCAGCGCCTGAATCCAGTACTAACTGGATTAAGGGAAGTTTTGATCGGTTTGAACACACCTGCCAGTACTGCAGTTGATTATGACAATGCCAGCACGATGCTTGAACAACTCTCGATCAAGGCTGAGCAACTTTACTGCGATCAAACCTCTCTTATTGCCAATCAAAACCTCCTCGAGATTCTACGTACTCAGGCCGCAATTCGGATGGCCCAAGCATACGTAAAGTCAGCATCGCTCAGGACAGAATCCAGAGGGCTGCATCAACGCTCCGATTACCCAGAGTCCAACGATGAGCAGTTGCATCACAATTTGATTTTCTCCAACGGTACTCATGGAACGCTCGCCTTGCGAAAGGGGCCTTCAGGGAACTGGATTCTCTCCCCTACCGCTGCGGTTTGATTATTTGTCCTGTCCGGTTGGGAGAGGTATGGCAGAACTTACGCTTTTCCAGCGGATACTGTCCGGAGAGATCCCATCGCACAAAATAGCATCTGGTGAAGGGTGGTACGCATTCCTCGACATTTTTCCACGTCGAGAGGGGCACACGTTGGTAATTCCGACAACGCCCGTGCAACGAATTGCAGAACTCACAACCCTCGAACGTTCGCAGTTGATGACCGGAGTTTCAGAGGTTCAATCATTGCTCTCGTCCCATTTCCAAACGTCCGATTTTACGGTTCTTGTACACGATGGGCCCTTAGCTGGCCAAGAGGTTCCGCATGTCCACGTTCATGTTTTGCCTAGGACTCCGAGAGATGGAGGCTCAACTTTAGCCGCGATGTGGCCAAATTCACCGGTTGTCGACCCCGATCATGGCGCATTGCAAGCCCTCTCATCCTCGATTACCAAGGGGGCCTAATTCTGGCAAAGGGAGTCGCTCCGTTCGATGGAGCAGTTGACCATCGCGGGGAGGCCCTCCCGATTCTATCGAAATCCTCAGCCAATATGAAAATGGAAAAACTCATGAACACACCGATGCCTTCGTTTGATAAAGCAACTCCAGGCAGTCCTTTTTGGACCAAATTAGCCTTCTTCTTCTGCCGAAGAACTGCAGCAAATCAATTTCGGACAATAGAGTATTCTGGGATGGAAAACATCCCCAAAGATCGCGGCTCCCTTTGTGCGGCATGGCACACCAATGGCCTCATTGACCCTCTCGGCATCATGCTGGCACATCCAAAGGAGTTTGTTATGGGGGGCCGGCACGACCTCGTGACCCGGCCAGTCCTTTCCTTTTGGACACGCAGACTTGCTGTTCAACCAGTAGTGCGGAAAGCAGAACTGCTTCGAGGAGGCTGCAGTGAAGAGGAAGCAACCAATCTGAATGGGCGTTCATTAATCACATTAGCATCAGGGATTTCCAGTGGCTTCGGTTGCGTTTTATTCCCAGAAGGAACCAGTCATGACCTTCCACATATGATCCGATTCCGAACAGGTCCGATGCGAACCGTGCTTGCTGCTGCTGCCATCGCCAAAGGAGGCGGCAAGAACTGCCCAGTGCTGCAGCCGGTTGGCCTTCACTTCCGTGTACGACATCATTATCGAACCGACATGTGGGTAGAATTCTCAGATCCATATTTCCTTCCAGAAGACGACATACCGGAGGATTTGATCGAAGCTGTACAAAAGAGGGAATGGGTTGAACCCCCCGGAGACCTCGTACGCTCCTTGCGAGATGGATTACGCCCACAACTCCTTCCAATTACGCCGAACGCATCCAGTTGGGATGAGCATGGTGCCTTCCATCTCATTGCACAACTTGAATCCCGGAAAAACAAACGTCCTCTCAATACATGGAGAAAAGAAGTTCTCGCCGCTAGGGGGGTCCGAGACCGATTCCAAACCGAATTGGAAGGCGAGGACTCGAAACCTGTGAAAATCGAACACCCCGTTGTCGACGCTGCGAAGGAACTTCACACCCAGTTACAAAGACGCAGGCTTGATGGGCGGGATCTCGACGCCTCTGGATTAAAGTTACGAATTGGCAATCCTCTGCGAGGCGTTGGATTTTGCATCAAGACATTCCTCATGGTTGCACTATTACCTGTTTTTCTGCTGTCGTTATTACCTCAACTGATCCTTGGGCGATTTTTAGGGGATCGGACCGATGAAGGTGTCGATGCGCGCACAACGTATCAGTTCCTAGCAGCAATGTTTGGTTCACTTCTCTTATGGCCACTCTTTGCTCTCATAGGCACATGGGTGGTTTGGGCAAACTCGGGGTCCATCTCAGATTTCCTTTCCTATGACATCAAAGCGATGCTCGGCGGAGGACAGACCAGTCAAATTCTTTCGTTGGTTGGTCTTTATTTTGCGATGTTTCCACTGTTCTGGTTGTCCGGTCGAATGTTTGGATTTTGGTGGGACGGGTACGTTGATGCCCGGAAAGCGTTTTCTAGACTTAGTGCTGGAAGCCAGTACAAACAGAATCTTGAACAGCGATTGCAGGCACTTTCAAGCGAATTGAAATCTTTCAGCAAGCGTTGAGTTCAAATTACCCTAACGTGCCGGAAGTTCATGGTCGATTCTGGGCACGTCCAGCAAATACGTCAATGGCTTGCGAGCGAACGTCTCGAAATCCGGGACAAAAACGATCCACGCGCCGAGTCGCATTTACTGGTTCGCTATCCCCCTGGACCGCAAGGTCATATGTTCGCAGTTGTCCTTCCAAAAGGACGCGATTTGGTCTTTGTTTCGAGCATGACACGAGTGGATATTGGCCAACAAAACCAAATGAAGGAGCACATGAATGACGAACCTGAAGTGTGGTCTGAATGGGTCCACGAATGCAGACTCTCTCTCATGCGCGCTGAACTCGACTGGGGAATCCACATGGGACATCAAGGAAAAGAGAAACCAGGTCCTCTTCAAGCATTCAATGTTAGTCTCCCAATATGGTTTGACGGATTGAACAAAAACGCGCTCATGCATAGTCTACGCCGCTTGTGGCTTGCGAAGCTAAGCATGATTCATGAGATTAAATTTGCATACGGCCCGGGCAAAGGGGAACCGGGCCCGGTCGACGATTGGGCTGAGCAAAAGAAGCGAAAACAACCCCAGGAAAGCGTTCCAGAACCCGCCCAAATTGAGTACAACGACATGATGCCATTCGGCACAGGTTTGGACCCAGATGAGTGGGCATAGTTGCCGCATTGCACCCCGTTTACGAACTGACGGCTGAGGGTCGCGGTTAAGTACTGGTGAACTCTGCTTCGAGACACACAGGTGATACCATGCGTCAAACAACAAAATCGATTACACTCGTCAGCCTTTTCCTGCTCTCATTGTTCTCAGGAATGGTCATAGGAACGGAGCAAGCCGAAGCATCCCAAGTGGTGATTACAGAAGCTGTTCGTATTGTCGATGGAGGGACTGCCTCTGATAGTCAAGCAGCAGTTGCTTCGGACAGCGAGGGCAACGTCCACATTGTTTGGTCTCGAAACACGCAGCACCTGTATTACTCCATGCTTTCACCTCGTGGAGAAACGCTGATTGACGCAACGCAAATCACCAATCCAGGCCTTCACAAAGTATGGCATCCAGACATGGTGATCGATGAGAATGATCGGATTCATCTGGTCTGGTCTGACAAGTCAGGGCAACACAAAATCATGTACACTTCCATCAACCCATATCTCGCACCTCTCGACGGAATGGCTGCAGAGGACAGTGCAATATCAGTCATTGACGACACCATCATATCGATGCGCGCTCAAGATCGAGACTGGCCCTCAATAGCTGTCGACAGCCAAGGGAACCTCCACATTGCATGGCAAGATTCCTATGACGAGTTGCAGCAGTTCTTCAATCAACCTCAAATCTATTACTCGATGATTCAGCCAGAGTACAGCGGAGGCTCTGTTCTAACCCTCTTTGAGGACACTCTCCTTACACCAATCATCGGACACAAAGGCCATCCAGACATTGTAATCGACTCCAATGACTTGGTTCAAATCGCTTGGGACGATACACGTGGAGGCAAGGTCGAACTTGTTTTCCTTGTCGACACCTCCGGTTCGATGTATTCCGAATGGGCAGACGTTTGTACAGTAATTTACGGCGGTAACTTCGCAGCAGGCGGATACTTCCAAGGGCTCAAACCCATGCTTCAAGAAGGAAACATGACTGTCTATGAAACGATTTACGGTCTCGGAAATTCACTTCCCGGTGCAGCAAGCTCCGGTAACTGTGCTGGTAAAAATCAGAACGCAGGTCCACGCTCAACCGCTCTTGGAATCACCCCAGGGGATGATTCTGGAGGGATTCGAAAACTTCCGGGTACGGTCTACAATGGAAACACGTACTCTGGTTATTCAGGCGAAGACTGGGGGCCAGGAACCAATTGGGCGTGTCTCTCTTGGAAAGATGCCCAAGGCAACGTCCCAGGAAACCCTCCAACACAGGATGATCACAAGTGGAATCCAAACGCAACGAAGATTGCAATCCCAATCTCTGACGAAGGACCAAAGGACGGTGACCCAGCACAGCAAGCAGATGACACCACCTCCATCGAAGAGGCTCACGACAACTGTGTGAATGCAGGTGTTGTTCCAGTTGGAATGTATGGTCAAACCTACGGTGGTGCAACAAGCGTCCAATCCCACTTCAAGGACTTGGCGCAGTGTCCAAACGGGGTTCAGAGTACTGCTACCCGAAATTGCCCGGGTAACACAATACGCTCAACCGATGCGGGAGGCCAAGTTTACGAATTCCCATCCGGTAGCGGCGGAGCAAGTCAAATGGCCCTTCTTGTCGAAGCGATGGTCTACATTTCCACCAACAACTCTCGAGAGATCTACATGTCTGTTCTTGACCCATACGGCAAGATGAACAACGACCCAAGCTGGATTCCTGGCGTGTCGGGTACCGTCGCTCAGAATGGCGCATACATTGAGGACACAGGAAAAGGCTCTGATGGACATCTTGTCGTCGTCAACGATACACGTGTAACCATCGACGATGCTTATTCGTTCCACCCCTCAATCGGTGTCGACATGGAAGGAAACACCCACATTGCTTGGATGGACGGCCGTGACTACGGATTTGAGAAAGACGTTAATTACGAAGTTTACTATACAAAACTTCGACTTCAAGGAGCTGGTGAATTCGACGGACGAGACGATGGATTGTCAACCTACGCAATCAAGAAAATTGACGATACACCAATATCAAACGTCGAAACCAATGCAGGTCTGCCACAAAATGCGCCTTGGAGCGGAAACTCTGTATTCCCATCGTTGTTAACCGATGATCAGAACCAAGTTCACATCGCATGGGTTGACTCTGGAAACATTTCTGCTGGAGAAGAACTACTCTATGTTCGATTAAATCACACTTCACTTGAAGGTGATGGATTTACGGCACTCGACCCTTGGGAAACAGTTGCTATTACGTCCTGGTCATCCAACAAACTCGGACCAAATTCTGGGTACAAACCGAGCATAGGTATGCCTCCAGCTTTCTCAAACGATCTTGGAAGCGGAGCCCACGTGGCCTGGTCGGATACAAACAAATGCAACGATGAAACCAACAACAATCGTTTCACGATTTGTTATTCCCACGTTTTAACTGGGCAAGTCGATGTTGACTTTGATGTAGGAGAAACGTTCTACCACGTCATCGAACCCGGTGAACAGACCATCTACAACCTTACCATGAACAATTCAACACCCGGTCCAAAAGACCTGGTTGCTGATTCCTATGGCCTCAACATTACTGGCGTTCCTTCAAACTGGACCGCAACCCTGTTCTTTGCCGATAACCATACAGCAATCTTCCCAGATACGGAAATCTTCCTCGAAGGTGGAGAATCAATACGATTCTATCTCAGAGTACGTGCTCCTTCCATCTACCAGGCAAATGCAGACGAACTTGCAGAAATACGCGTTGAAGCGAAGTCCTACAAGGACCCCGCAATCCGCTCTGAAATCACAACACTCACACTCATGGACGTCGTTCACGGAATTGCCCTTGACGCGTCGCACAGTGTTGCAGACGTTGAACAGGGTCAAACAGCGATTTTCTCGATTACCATAACGAATACCGGTAACGTGGCGGATACATTCCTCTTCTGGGATCCGCAAACCCTTGAAGGACGCCAAGAGTGGCTCTTACCGTTCGCTTGGGACGTTAATTTCCCACTTAGTGTACAGCTCGATCCGAAGCAGTCAGTAACCAAGAACCTCGAAATCAATGTTCCAACATCGGAAGATCCAGGCGCATTCGTGATTCTTCTCAAAGGCTGGTCAGCAGGGGAACCAGTCAAGTCTGTGGAAAAAGGGACCTATGACATCCTTGAACTCGGTGTGTTTGTATCGATAAGGTCGTCAAACAACATTGTTTTCAACATTACAGATCAGATGGCGATAGTCACTCCTGCACCGTATGCTCCGAATGCTCTCGATCCAAACTGTCACGTCTTCGAGATTGAGGTGGAGAAATATTTCGATACGGGCGATCTCGTGTTTACCACGCCGGGAACAACTGAAAACGAGGACAACTGGACAACCGAGGTTATCTTCCCGAACGGACTTAATCTGAATCCAGACGGGGTTTCATATCCTTGGGTTCTGATGTCAGGCGACGACTACCGAATGCACGTGGTTAAGGTGAAGATATGTGCACCAGATGATGCACCAGCAGGACTTGGCAAAGCAGTCACGATTAAGGCAAATCTGAAGGGGTATCCAAAGATCTCAGCAGCAAAGATTCTGCAAGTCGATGTAGACCACGTTTACAGTTTGTCCACAGACATATCCCTCGTCGATGATGAACAACTCACAGTCAATCCAGGCGAAGCAATCATACTCCCAACGACTGTCAACAACAACGGTAACGGACCAGACCGGTTCGATTACACGCTTGCACGTGTAACCGATTCCTCGGGTGTCGATGTCATTTGGGACATCACTATTCCACGCAATACGTTGGAAGAACTCGATTCGGGTTCATCCCAGTCGTTTGAGGTTCTGATGAACGTTCCTAAACAAGTACCAGCAGGCGATTACACCATCGTGTTCCATACGAAGTCCGAACAAAAGGATGAAGA
>DAPT01000089.1:0-3862 GCA_002502215.1 Euryarchaeota archaeon UBA124 | reverse complement strand
ATGCAAATCTCGATGGACCCAACCGTTGAGAACGATGTGAAGACCTCTGCACCAGGCCGTGTTGTACGTTTCATTGTCAACGTAACCAACGCAGGAAACGTTCCTGATGTACCAACATTGGACAACCATACGTCCACTCGCTCTGGTACGGACATTATGGTCGAAGAAATCCCAGACATGGGTACACTCGATGGATGGGACGTTTCATGGAAAATTATTCGACAGGTCGGACTTGATCTTGAAAGCGAGGAAGATTGCGTTGAGGAAACATCGACTGCTGCCTCGTTCCCAGAGGACAGTTGCGTTTACCTAACCGACATAGATTCATGGCGCCTTCCTGAGATGGCACCATACGAAACCTACACCATGGTTGCAGTTGTTTCAGTGGATCCTGGGGCACAATTGCTCACCCGCAGTCTCGGCCTCAAGGTTGTGTCAATGATGGGCAATGCAGAACAAGGCGGCGACTACGATGATTCACCATCTTGGGACGGGGACTTCCTAGATACAAACGAGAAAATCGTTACCATCAATTTGCGCGCACCAAACCTAGTAGTGAAATCTGCATCATCAGATACGATCTCAGCAGATGTCGGTGAATCGATTCCAATTCGTGTTGAAATTGCGAATACAGGCAATGTCCATGCCTCAGACATTGAAGTTATCCTTTGTGAGTATGACGCAGATGATATGCAGGCAGAGATTCGCAAGAACAACAACATGTGCGATGAAGACAGCATTGTCATGCGCCAGATCATTGGTGCACTCGACAAGCCAGATGATTCCCAAGACGAGCGTGTTATTGAGTTGTACATGCTTTATCCGGTTACAGCTGGTAGCAAGAACGTCTATGTTGTGGTCGATCCTGGTAACACCATCGTTGAAGCAGATGAAAGCGATAACATCCGTCGGATTACACAAGAACTTGGATCATCGAATCCGTTCTTCGATGTCGCTGGTGAAGTTGCGGGTAAGGTTGCATTGCCGACCATGATTGTCTTACTCACTTTCTCACTCTTCGGTGTTCTCTACCTTGTTGGTCGTGGACGACGCGCAGCAGTGAAGGATCGTATTGCAGAACAATCATCGCTGATGTCTGTACTGGGCGATGAAGACGATAACTGAGTCGTTTATCCAAGCCACCATCGGAGGCCAGGGTTGTCGTCGATAGCGACGATTTCACCGGAACGGTCTGAGCGTTGCCGCTCAACGAGTTCGCGAACTCTTGACATGACTGCTGATATGTCGCTTTGACTAAGATTGAGCTCTCTTGCCATCAGTCCGAGATCTGGTTTGATGCGTGGCGTTTCTATCAAAGCGTGAACCATAGTTCGCTGAGAATAATCCTCGAAATCAGTATCCACTGCAGCGGATACACGGCCTCGAATTTGCTGATGAAGTGCAATGAGAGCGTCTCGCTGCCGGTCCAATTGTTCCAGTTGTTCATTCAGCTGTTCGAGGTGAACAACGCCTTCGGTTACGCTAATTTTCTTCCGCCCACTGACAACTTCAGCAATGGATTGAGCATGCTTAGGCAGCTTAGAACTCAAACGCAAAGGTCCGCCTGAGGGCAACTTCCTTCGCTCAATTTTGAAAAGATCAGGTCCCAAATCAACACGCAGTGAAAATGCTTCACATACTCTGAAGATTGTTCGTGGAGGCCCGCCTTTCTCACTTGGAACTTTCATTTTCTCGACCATGTTGCCTCGCTCAAGTTCCTTGAGATGTTTGACAATCGCTTGCTGACTAACTCCAATTAATTCTGCAAGCTGCATAGGGTAATGCGGCTCACGAACCAACCGTTCTAGGATAGATCTTCGGGTCTTGTTTTGCAACAACATTAACGAACGTTCAAGCTGGTCCATACTACTCAACCTGTAGTTAGGTAGAGAGGGACTCATTTGAAGTCGTCGGAACAAAGAATGGTTAACACTCAATCTTCATCCCATGATTGCCAGTCTTCGTTTTTGGCCTTTGGAATCTTCCTATCGGCCTGTACCTTCGGTTTTACGTCAGCCTTAGCAGGGATGGCTCTGGTTTGCTGTACTGCTGGCGTTGGGAACGGATCAGCAACCTGTTGTTCTTCCTCTTGCGGAGTTGCCGCGTCGACATCGCCGCGCATGAGAGCATAGACTTGGTCAGTGGTTAGCATACTTCCAGCTCGAACGTCGCTCGAACCATCCATTTGTTCTGAATTCGTTTCCTGATGTTGATTTATGTATTCGCCGGTTCGTACATCAAACCCGACTCCATCTGTCGTTCCTTGATTTATGGAGTCAATTTGCCCCTGAACAACATCGGGAGTAAGGTCAGTTAGTGGCATCAGTTTTCCATCAGGGCCGACCACCATCATTACGCGCTGTTTCCGGTTCTGTGAAAAAGCGAGGAGGACGCCAGACAACGGCAATAGGAAGATTCCCAAGCAACAAAGGGTCGCACCAATAACAACCATCGGTGAGCCAATAAGGTCGTTTTCCATTTTGTCGATGGATGTGAGCCAAACAGTTTCGTCAACGCACCCACTTTCACAGTTCGCCTGAAGTAAATATTCTCCTGCACTCAATTCCCATGAGCCAAGAACGCTGTATTCAACGCTCCCATCCGCAGACAAAGCACTCCAATCGAGTTTACATCTTGATTCAGCAACATCGTCTTTTGTATCCGAACCATCAACTTCGGCAAGGGTGACATTCCCTTCAAAATTTACTCCGTAAGCACGGTAGCACCCCGCATCCTCCACTGTTATGAGTTCCTGTGACTCAGTGTTCAAGTCGATGGAGCCGATGTTGTTCCGTTCAGGATCGAGGGCATCTCCAAATGTGTTCATTTGCCCCAGGACAATGATGCTTCCGAGAACAAAACATACCATGGAAGCAATGAGGATTCGAAGGGGCCATGGGTTCTTCTTACCGCTTTCCATGGTCATAGGACGAATCACTCCCCAAAGAAGCCTCGCTTTTTACCTTCACAATCCGAGCTGTTGCAATTTCTCTGGCAAGTAGGTCTCGGTAACGAAATCAAGACCGTATTTTGCAAGGGACTGTTGTTCTGCTTTCTTTCCGACTTCCAACATCATATTGATCTGCTCTTGCCACCAACCATCGGCGAATCGCGGGTCACTTAATTCCGCATTGAGAGCTTCTATGTCTTTCTTTGAAAGGTCATCGCTCGGCAAATCGTATGCAAGGATATCATCGGCAGTGATGCCCAGATACGTCGATGTAGGAGTTGCTAGGTATTCTGAAATGTGGGCTGTCTTAATCGCACCATACGCAATTGAGGCAAAAATCCTGAACGACCATGGGTCACCGTCGAGGAAAACGACAACGGGCAGGTCCCATTCTTCACTCATCCGTTTCATTATACGCCGAGTTGATCGCGCAGGTTGTCCTTTGAGATGCAAAAGGGCGCAATTAAAGTCTTCATCAAACCCATTTTCCACCAATCGATCGAACATACCACCTGTCTCGATGGCCATTATGAATTTGACATCATGTTCAAGGAATTCAATTTTCTCAGCCTCTACGTTGTATGGGACACCGTACCCACTGTCTCCAACGTCGTCTCGCGCATTGATTCGCATCCACTCTCCACGACGGTTGCGTTCGCGGAGTGTAAGGTTACCAATCATTCGCGCTCCGTCCTCTTCAGGTCGGAGTTTGAAATCCTCACGAAGACAGCGTGTGACGATTTCCAAATCTTCAGCCAGATTGTTGCTTTCATTTTGTGATTGGAATTTTCCAAGCCCCCAACCCTCGGAGATGTAATACATTTCACGGAGTGTGGACGACTTCCCGTCATCAATCATACTTTCAATGAACTCAATAACATGCAGCGCCCGTAGCAATTGCTTGGCAGAACC
>DAPT01000123.1:32623-44094 GCA_002502215.1 Euryarchaeota archaeon UBA124 | reverse complement strand
TTTGGATTCACTGTTTCCTCTTCAAGTGAAATGAAATCCCCTTACATGAACATCAAGATTGCAGGTTCAGATGTCACCAACCGAGGGTTTGCGAACTTCCAAACCGCATCCTATGTCGAATTCTCATCAAACGAGTTGGGTGCCCTGAACAATGCCTTATCCAACGCTACGGACGATCGAGGCATCCTTGGGTTGCCCATGTCTCGTGTCAGCATAACCATCGGCTCGTCACAATCAACAGCAGACGTAACCATGTGCGGTATATTTGCTCCATACGATGCCTCCCTCAATCTCAATTTGGCTGCAAATTCTCCACTTGTCCAAAGTCTCAACCAAGAACTCAGTTCCGTTGTGGCAATTGGTGGTATCAAAGAGGTTCGTCTCCCCGTACGCATGATGTCCTCTGGTTCGCTCAAGCTGACAATCAACAGCGTCAGCTCGTCGCCAACGTTGAATCCTGTCTCCATTACAATCACTCCCCCTGTTGATACGCTTACGCCATCAACCGATTGGATCACGGTCGATTCGATTTTCGACCTCTCTCCGCTCGGTGTCTTGGACGGAGAAGCGTACGTCAAAAACAACGGATGGAGCGTTGAGTTTGCTCTTCGAGGTCCAAACGGTGAGTCCAAGGTTCTGTGTGGAACAGCGGTCCTGCCGCTTATAGGGGCAGCCGTTGCAAACTGTCAACAATCTGGATATGCATTGGGATGGAGTGACATCGACGCCAACGGAGAAATCAAGATGACAGCATCCGGTTCCTTTGTACAGTTTACCCACACCTTCCAGATGCCTGTAAGTTGGAACGATGAGCCTTATGCCTCGCTCAACGTTATGCTCGTTAGCCCAACAGGTCCAACTTTGCCACTGAATCACGTCTTTGGTCTAGGTCACGCAAACGGTGTTGAGAACGACGTATCGCTCAAGCGATTTACCATTGAATCGCAGTCCGGTGTGGAAACCGATGCATCCTCAGCATCGCTTGTCCAAGGTACGTTTGTGACCGTCAATGCCTATCTTGGATTCGAAGGTGTGGATGCTGCTGTTCCTCGAACCGGTCAAGCACAGGTACGCTTGCTTGTTGATGGACAAGACAAAGGATCAACCAGTTTGATTCTCAACGGCGTAGCGTCGATTATCTACAGTGTGCCGTCAAATGCAAACAGTCTCGAGATGGAGATTGAGGTTACCCCGGTTGCGGGTCAAGGTGTGGCCTACGAAGTCAACCCTGTTGCGAACTTTATCATGGACTCCATTGCACCTATGTTGATTGGAATGGACGTGGATGCATTCGATCATCGCGACGCCTCGCCAGCAACAGAAATCAACTTCATTATCGGTGACAGCCCATCGCTCCCTCATCACGCAGAGGCCCATGTTTGGCGATCATGGATCGATGATACAAACATGAACAAGATGGTCGATGAGGATGAGGTCCAAACATACCTGCTTGAAAAGCCCGATGACATGCTGTCAACCATAGGTGAGTTTTCGCTTACACTGGACACGTCGCAAGCACCTGATGGAGAATTTGTTCAAGGATGGTTGTCCGTTTCAGACGGGGCAGGGAACATCATGATTGAAGGCGGAAGTGCAAGCACACCGTTGTTCAATGTTCAAATTCGCTCCGATGGAACGCCCTCCTTTGGAACAGAATTTGATCTTGTATGGGGCAACGGTGACGGTTGGCTGCATCCGGGTGAAGCGAACGTCTTGCAAATCCCGATTTGGGATAGGAACGGTGTTTCCGATATTGATTTCATCGAACTCAACCTTGGTTCGACAGAATCCGATTCTGCCATCATCTATTGGTTGGCTGAGAATGAACAGTGCTACACGAATCACGTCTACATCGACGTTGAATCTTGCTCGATTGTTAATGGAGATGGCGTCTTCTCAGAGCAGGGGGCATTTGTGGCAAACTTTAGCATCGAGTGGGGCTTTGACCCAGACCCAAGTTTCATTCGAACACCGTCAATGCAACTCACTGACCGCCTCGGCCAAACCGTGGTGGTTCCATTGTACGATGCAACTTGGCGGTACAGTGGTGAATTGGCGCTTGATGCATCACAATCCAAGCATTTGATCGATATGCAAGAGGTGACTTCCGTGGGCGCTTATGCCTCGGAGGATTCGATCATGGAGTACCAAGGAGAATTGGTTTGGTACAGAAGCATGCGGACCATCGAGCAATCCCTTGATGTTTTGATGCAAATCAACGGAGAGGAGTCGGTCGTTGAAACATATGGAAATTTCAGTTTTGCAAGAAATGTTCCAGAACAAGCAGGAGAGCATGGTTTGTTCCTAACAATGTACAACCCTCCAAGTGGGGCGATCTTGCGAGGGTTGGGTGAAGAACCAATTACGACCATCTTCGTTGACAAGCAGGCTCCAATACTCATGGACATCCGTTTACCAGGAACACAGGATGTTCTCTTAGAAACCGCATGGTCCGATTTGGAGATTCAACTCACGGTTCGAGAAATGGAGCAACTGAATCCGGACACCTTGGTCCTCAACTATGCAATTCATCCAGCAGGATTGGGGCTAAACGTTGCAGCGATGTACGATGGACAAATCAACATGGAGCTCTTGGGTGGCCGAGCCTTTGGCGAGCAAATCCCGATCGCTGCGGTTCTTAACATCGATGACATTGTCTCGGAATCTGATCGCACCGAACCACTCGAACTGCGCATTTGGGTAACGGGCGAAGACATGGCTGGAAATGCATTTGCAGAAGATTTCAACGACATCGATGCTCCGTTCCATATTTGGGATTTGGAACAACGCGTTCCAGAGTTCACCTTTGTTGGGAAACCGTCCGTGAAGTATGGTGGTGACAGTATACGGGTCGATGAGCCGGTTGAAATAACTGCAGCCATCATCAACAACGGAAATGCTGACGGCAATGTGCAGATCGTTCTTGAATTGGTTGAGTCAAACGGCGCTCGAACACGAGTGGATGCACGTCAACTCGAAGTTGCGCCAGGTACGACGACGGTGTATGAGGGTGCATGGGTTCCATCACGGACGGGAACGATGTGGCTCGAAGTCCAAATTTTGGGTTCGGAAACCCTCCAAACACCAACACTTCGAGTAAAGGAAGCTGAAAGTGAAGGATTCATGGGCACCGTTTCGGAAGTCAACCCAGTGGTTCTGGGCGTGTTGGTTGTTTTGAGCCTCGTCCTTGTTGGATTACTCGTGTTCGGACTTCGACCAACCGAGCCTCAGAAGCGTACGAATCCCAAACTTGCACAGCGTTTGCAACAAGCTGAGCAAACCCTTCCTGTGATTGAACAACAGCAAGCAGCTGGCCCATACGGTGGCCAACAGCAAGGTGCTGACGTCGGTCAGAACCCTTACCAGTGAATCTGATGGGTTCATATGGAAGTTGATTGACAGCCACGTGGAGGGAGTGAGAGGACCGCTGACAGAGTTCGACTCTGAGGAAAGTCCCCTCTCCATAGTGCAGGTGGTTCACAGAAGTGAAAGATCAGAGATGGTCAGGTCAATGCCACAGAAACGATACGATACCAGGTGTGTACAATGATGTTGAAAGACGGAGGTTGCCTGAATGTCGATGGAACGAGCAACCCCACTGGAGCAAGTCCAAATCGTCCCGCTTATGCTGCACGCACAGGGACAGGTAGGATGCTTAGTTGAATGCGGTCACCGAACGGCAACAAAAAGGGGCTTACTCCTCACTCCCTCCACATTGTTCTCAAACCTTGAACAGTTGTTCATATAATGCTGCAGGAATTAACATACATGCGGGCAGCCATTGCAATCACGGTACTTCTTCTCGTTCTCCAAGGAAATCTTGGTCTCGAGCCGGAACAAGAAACGGAAACCTACGTCGTGACGGTTGACAGTACCAATCTTCGGTTCAACCCATCAACGGTGACCCTTAACGAAGGTGATACGCTACGATTCGTTTGGGGCGGACAAGCATTGCCTCACAACTCGGTTGAAGAGAACGGTGTGTTTGATTCAGGCGATCCAGAGCGTGATTTGGATTTTGGGCATGTCTTTGACTACGATTCTGCAGGAACGTACAACTTTTTCTGCGAACCTCATGAGTCGGTAGGAATGCTTGGCTCTGTAACCGTCCTCGATGTTGAAGCACCGATGGATGATCAACCAAGCAACTCAACGAACACGTCCTCAAGCCAGTCAATGGAGACTGCCATGAACTGGGAGCCTGTGTATGCCGTTGGATTGATTGTCTTGTTTTCAGCAGCAACATGGCGTGCTCGCATCTACGATTGATCGAGAACTGCATCAACAGGTTTCAATTCTGATGCCTTGATGATGGTCATGTCCCCTGACATGTCTCTCCAAGGGTCTTCTCCACGTACAAATTCCCTTAGTGTGGTTCGACCTTTGGCCACGTCTCGAACAGTGTGCTCTGCGACAAGAATGCTCGGAAGAAGGAAAGAACTTGTCACGAATGCGAAGATAATCAGCAAACACATGAGCATGAAGAAGTTCTCTAAACCTGGGAACGCTGCCAGGAAACCTGCAGAAATTCCAGCCACCGTTGTAATTGTTGTTTCGAAAATAGTCTGACCAGTTTCTTCGATCGCGTGGGCAATTCCTTTGGAATTTTCTCCTTCTTCCTGTATTCGATGCATAACGTGAATCGCATCATCGACTCCAATTCCAAACACAATGGTTCCGATCATTGCTGTGAAGATGTTGACGTTGACATCACCGCTTTGCATCAGTAGTGGTTGCCACAGAATTACCACCGCGACTGGAACCATGGTTATGATTCCTAAGCGAATCGAACGGAAAACAAGTGCCAATACAACCGTGAGGATGAGCATTGTCAAGATGGTCGTTCGTGATTGTGTATCGTGTATTCCTTCATTGATGTCGAGGGATACCGGTAGACCACCGGTCAATTTTGAGGTTCGGGTCTGTTGAAGTTCAGGTGGTTCGGATAAGATCTCATCGATTTCATCACGAAGGTCGGATGCAATGTTGAGGTTCATGTACGGTTGGTCGACGTAAACAATTGCCTTGGTTTCTTGCTGGTTCAGGAGCATCGAGCGTACTTCGAGTGAAAGCGTGTCAAAAGCAACGTTAACCATGTCTCTTCGCAGTCCTTCTCGCCCACTTGGCCCGCTCGCCTCAAGAGCTATCCAAACATTGCATTCGATTGGATCGTTGCTCTCCCAACACTCATCATGAAGCAAATCCCACAATGAGCCCTCATAGAGCACAACGTTGTCTGTTAATTGAATGCTTACTGGTACGGCTTTGAGGAACGTGATGATGCTCGTCGTATCGGTGCTTTCAACAGCATCAATACGTTGTTCCAACCGATCAATGGCATCCATAACAGGAAGATCTCTGATGTTCGAGGTCTCGTTGTTGTTGAAGCGATTGGCTGCATCAAACACAAACATCGAGGTTTGCCCACTGTCGAATTGTTCCGAATATTTTGCAATCTTATCCAGGGATTCGATACCCTCAGGTGCTTCACTCGAACCAGTGATGGGTTCGTTGAGTTCATCCAGATTTGCAATCCCGTAAACCGTTACGCTTGAACTAACGAGGAGTATGACGACAAAGTAGCGAATTGGAACCTTACCAATGTTCTTCCACATGCCTGGATTGGTACGCTTATGGAATCGAAGCATCCAAGCCAGTGCTGGAACAAGAATGATCGAAAACACGAGCGTCGATAAAATTCCAACAACCAGTGTAAGTCCAACCGAACGAATGGGTGCGATGTTTACGATAGTCGGTGCGATAAGAACTGAAAATCCAACCATGGTTGTCAGGGCTGAAAGGAAGACAGCAACGCCAGTTGAACCTGCCATGGTTGTAACGCATCGGATGTAGAACTCTTTGTCCCAGAGGTCTGGTTGTGAGAGTGGTTCTTTTCCTTGACGCTTGCGCGTTGTATTTTCTTCAATGATTCGTTCGAGTTCCTTTCGCCGCACTTCCTCGATGCGGTTGACCATGTGCAAGGCATAATCCACACCCAATCCAATCAAAATTGGGAAGGTTGCGACAATCATCGGTGTGAGTGTCCACTTGAGTACGACCGATGCTCCGAAGGTGACGCCAAGAGCGAGGAGAATTGGTGTGCCTGTAATGATAACGACCTTTGCGGATCGATGCAAGAATGAAATGATAAGAATAGTGAACAGAATCGAATAAGGCAACATCTTGACAAGGTCATCATAAATGGCATCAGAAACATCTTCCAAGGTCTTTGTAAGTCCTGTAACCGTCATATCCGTCGATTGTGAGTCCATCGGTCGGCTGTCAATGATGTCATCAAAATGGTCCAACAACCGGTCCAATTCCCCCCACTGATCTGGAACATCGGCACGCATGCCAACAATGATCGCAGTAGTGTCCCAAACACCATCACCATCCATGTCGTTTGTTGGGTCACCGTCTCCATCGCTGTCGACCGATAAATCGTTGTCGTTGGTATCCATGATGATGTCTTCAAAAGAGCCACTTGAATTCTGAATGATTTGGTCAATTGTTTGCTGGTCTGGAATTGCATAACGCCCTCCTCCGGGGAGATTCTCGCAATCAAGATCAACAGGCAAACGTGTATTGACACCATGAACACACATCGATTCGTTGAAACGACCGTCAGCCGAGTTGATTTCCTTCATGATTTGAGCTGGTGAAATAATCCACAAAACTCCATCAATCGCCCCGTAGTCTTGCTTATTGTGGTCCATTCCACGACCTGTGAAGGAACCTCCAACGTTGTCATCATCGCCCTCGACCCAACTAATTTCTCGGAGAATGGCCTCATCAGTGATGTTGTCACCTAAACCACCACCTAAACGAGCATTGTCTGTCTGGATGTAAATGACTGCGATGTCGGTTGACCATTCCTCTCTTACTTCCAAAAGCAGGTCCGTTGATTCTGCACCGTCTGGAAGGAAGATTTCGACGTCGTCTTCAATTTGCGATTGGAAATCAAGCCCACGTTGGCCGAGGAAGGCTGATATTACGATAAGGAGAATAATGAAAACTGCAGGTGATGCAAGCACCGTTCTGTACAACTGTTCTGTTCGCTTACGAGCATAAGAATTTAATTCACCTTGCCATTTCTCGATTTGTTCTCGAGCGGGTTCCGTGGTCTTCCGGAAACTCTCGAGAATTGCAGAGAGTTGTCCTGCCATGGTCTAACCAACCGTGTTCAATTGATGAACAATGCGACGGTATGGGCTCAATCAAGGCCGAATTCACGCACCAACAAAATACGCAGGAATCCACGAACGGTTTGAAGAATAAAACCAGTCGCTATCAACGCTAATCCAAGGACGCCAATCCATACAGCTGTCAATCCTTGACCAAGTACTGTATCGAATTGTGTGGTAAATTCTTGAGCGGTGTTCATTCCCATGGCAGCTCCTGCTGCGAGCAGGCCGAGACCTGGTAGGCCGAGCGTTAACAGCGGCTTCTTTTGTGAGAGCGAAAGGAGTGCCCATGAAAGGACCGTGAATCCATGAGAGATAGCAGTAAAGTTGGATCCTTTTGGTACATCGTAGCGAATAACGGTTGGGACTTCTTGAATTGTAAGTTGCTTTTCTTTTGCGTCTTCAAGCATCTCAAGGGATAATTCCATGCCGTCTGCATCAAATCGTAGGCGATCGATGGCTTTTCGAGAGAATGCTCGGAAACCGGATTGTGTATCCTTGATGTCAAGATCGCTTGTGAGGTTGCTCGCTGCTGTAATGACTTTAATTCCAAGACGTCGGTAAGCAGGCATGTCGTTGCCTTCTCCACCTTCTACGAAACGAGAACCAATCGTAAAGTCGGCTTCTTCATCGAGAATTGGCTTGATAAGTTTGGGAATATCTTTTGTATCGTGCTGACCATCTGAATCGAGAACGACGAGAACGTCTGTATCGCTGTTTCTTGTTGTCTTGAACAAGGTCTTGAGTGCGGCTCCGTATCCTTGATTTCCACGATGACGGATGACCGTTGCACCACATGCTTCTGCAATGCGAGCACTGGAATCTGAAGAACCATCATCGATGCAGATGACTTCATCGACGTGTCGAAGGGCCATTGTAACAACTGTTCCAATGGTTTCCTCCTCGTTGTACATAGGCATGCCTGCAATAATGCGGACGTGGCCAATGTCGGTCTGCATACTAAAACCTCGAAAATATAGAATATATAGTTGTACTCCTCGTTACACTGGGCATGGAATGGATAATAGAACACTGCTCAACCTGGATTGAGCAGTGTTCGGCTTCATGCACATCTGAGTACATGATTGCTAATTTCACCGTACACCTCTATTAATCAATCGAGGAGTTGTGAAACGGTTGTCACAGCTCGCTCACCAGCGATAACTCGCTGAAGTGCAGCCATGGACACTACGAGAGGAACGTAGGATTCCCCATCGCTTGTTTCATAGGTTTCGCAGTCTGCGAACGATGCGGTGTTGATGGACAACTTGATCGCTCCGCCAGCATTGCTGCGGCGAACGTATCCTACCAACATGGTTCGGCTTTCTTCGGTTTGCTTCGTTTCGGTTTTCTTGGTTTTACTCATGTTCAACACATCCCCTCACTTGGTGAGGTAAGGCGAACATTTTCTTCAAAGATTATCAAACAATCGAAGCGCATTGTTGTGGCTATGATGCATATGGAACAGTTCCGTTTTAGGTCGGCGAATGGTTTATCTGTTCAAATTCTTAGTAAACTGCAATGACCGAAGACCAACCGGAATCAGACGAGTCTGGGGATATATCCGAGGGATTTCAACCCAAAACCCCCGCCATGAAGCGATGGAAACAAAGATACCTCGATAATGAAGAGTCAGATGGTTCCCTCACAGAAAAGGATGAGGGAGATGACTCCGATGAGGGAGTTCAGATGATTTCAGATGGCAATTTACAATTCAGAGGCTTCTGCCAAATTCTCATTGCTATGGTCGTCGTAGGTGCAGTCTTGGCATTCATTGGGTATACCTCTGGCCCTCAAACATGTGACAATGACAATCTGTTTGAAATTCTAGGTGTCTCTATGTTCTGGCTTGGTATGCTTGGTATCCCCATCAATTTGTTGGTGTTGCTGATCTCATTTGCGAGTTCTGAATTTGATTCCAAAGATGTCTTTACATGGAGTCTGATTCACTTTGTCGTCTCAATTCTATTCATGTTCCTCTTCATTGAATATGTCTTACAGGACATGTTCTGTGATGTTTGTATGGGGTTCCCTGGAGAGGACTGTTGAGACTGATTCTCGATGGCCGAATCTACTTTGACCACATGGATAGGTCGGGCGCAGCAGGAACATTGCTGTCATAGGTCGATGGTTGCTGCCACTTTGTCGGAGCTTTCGGACGCTTCCATCCAAGCAAGACGATGAGGAGTATGATGCTGGTCATCACGATGATTGTGAGAAGATTCTCACGCAGTTCCGACGTATATGAGGAACGCTGTTCAGGTTCACTTGGGATGGTTGGTGTTACTTCTTGTTCTTCGACCTCTGTGTATTCAACAACGATCGATTCACAGTCAAAAATGCCGTCTGTTATAGCGCAGACCTCTCCTCTATAGATTCCTTCGACCGTTGTTGTGACGATGACTCGGTTGTCGAATATCTGTGCCTCGAGAGGATCATCGAACTGGAAGATAATTGCTTCCGTATCCGTGTTCGCATATGCAGTAATTGCAATGTCTTTATTGACTTCAGAAATTCTGGATGAGTATGCCACAATCAATATTTGAGGGTCGAGAGCGGGCAAGCCTTCGTCAATCTCTCCATCACAATTGTCATCGATTCCATTACGGATTTCCTCTGCGTACGGGCTGATGTTGGAATTGTTGTCATCGCAATCAAGGAACCATCGAACACCGTCCCCATCGTTGTCGAGATCTGCAAACAGTGGATTCGTTCCAATGTACAATTCGTATCCATCTTGCATTCCATCGTCATCGGTATCTGCATCTTGCCATTCGGTGTTGTAGACGCTGTATTCATCGACATCGATGAGGCCATCGCGGTCAGCATCCGTTGTAAGGAAATCTTCGTCAACTTCCTCGTCGCAATCATCGTCGATTCCATTGAGCCATTCGGACAAGCCAGGGCTTCGATCTGAATCGTTGTCGTCGCAATCTTGGAACCAATAATATCCATCACTGTCATCGTCCGGGTCTGCATAGGTTGGGTCGGAAAAGAAGACCTGAACTTCGTCGCCATCGTCCATACCGTCACCATCGGTATCTGGATTGTTCCAGTCTGTTGATTGGACGTGGAACTCAGCCCAATCGCTCAAACGGTCACTATCAGTGTCAAGAAACTTGAAGCCTTCATCGATTCCGTTTTCGCAATTGTTGTCGATGCCATCGAGAAGCTCTGGTTGGAATGGCTTGATTTCTGGATTTGTATCGTTGCAATCTTGGAACCAATACCAACCATCACTGTCACTGTCTGCGTCGAAGACCAGTGGGTTGCTGAAGGTAACAAGCACTTCGTTACCATCGGTCAATCCATCGCTGTCCGTATCTTCTTGGAGAGGATTCGTCAAGAAGGTGAGAACCTCTTGACCATCATCGAGAAGATCGTCATCGGTGTCTGAATCAATCGGGCTCGTAGATGAATTGAAGATTTCGTAACCGTCCATGAGGTTGTCATCATCGGAGTCAGGGTCCAACGGGTCCGTATTGTGAATGTTGGTTTCATCCTCATCGGGAAGGCCATCGTTGTCGGAGTCGATGATTTCCTCGGCACCGTGGATGACCAATTCCCAGTGGTTCCAGCTACCGGTGTATCCATTTCCACGATCGTTGACATCAAGCGTCCAATCACCATCCGACGATTCGTCCCAATGCAGTACTGTTGAAAACACCCATTCGTTGAAATTGTTGTTGTTATCGTTGTGTTCTTCAGCCAATCTCGATTCAGTCCCATCGGGTGAGGTTAACGTAATTTCAAGATCACCTCGGTAGGTATGATCAGCATCAAATCGTATTTCGACGGATTCGACAAGCAACCCTGCATCGACAGTCACGGTTTCCGATAAGCCATTTCTTGTGTTGTCTGGAATGGATTGAGAAACATCAAGCTCTCCACTCGACCAGTTGAACTCAGGATTCACATTGGTCCAATTTCGAGCGATGTGAACAGCCAAACCTGCGTCGACTGCACCGTGTCCATATTTGTGATTGACATCGTGGCCAGCACCGTTGGTTACCCAATCGCTGTTGAATGCATCGTTGGTTCTTGCACTGTGGACGAGGACGTGTTGCACGTCTCTGTATGTTAGCGCAGGGTTTGCTTCAAGCATGAGGGCAATCACACCCGAGACAAGCGGTGTTGCACTGCTCGTCCCCCCGAAATTGTTGTTGATGTCGGTTGAGGTATATCCTCCAGAGCCTCGAATGTCTGCAGTTGTGATACCTTGTGCTCCTCCACGCGAGTGTGCAGCAACGAGCAGATTCGCCCCATCCTCGCTGTACCAGGCTTGAT
>DAPT01000123.1:0-32224 GCA_002502215.1 Euryarchaeota archaeon UBA124 | reverse complement strand
TCACCGTTGTTGCGACCGTTTCCACCCGCCAAGGTAACAATTGTTCCAAGGCCACCGCGGCCCTGATACATGTTGTCCTCGAGGGATGCTTGCAGCAATGGCTCTGGTCCACTTACGACGTTTCCTGAATCACTCGGCCCCCAGGAATTTGATGAAATTGCAACCACGTCACGGCGATGTCCAATTGCGTCTGCTTCATCTTGATCCTCGTTTGAACAAGCGATAAGCCGGATTCCAATGAGATCCGCATCCATTGCTGCACCAGAAATTCCGTAGTTGTTATCACCAATTCCTGCAGCGACACCCGCTGCCGAGGTTCCGTGCCCGTCGTTTGAGGTGGGTGTTGGATTGCCATCGTTTCCGCAATAATCCCAATCGATTGTATCTTGGTAATTTGGCGAGAGGTCGCTGTGCTGATGATCAACACCGTCGTCGACAACCGAAATCAAAACACCGCTTCCCTTGACACTGTCCCATGCACCTGTAATGTTCGCATCCTCGCCGGGTGTGCCAGAACCTTGTCCGGTATTTTGCAGATGCCATTGCGATGAAAACGACGGGTCGTTTGGTATGAATCGTGGTTCATTGGCGTGTGTCCGAACAATCGAAAATCGAACAACTTCGTCCGTCGAATAGAGTTCCTCGCGTATATTAAATGGTTGCTCGAGTGACAGAATAAACGAACCAGGAATGTGTTTGGGTTGTTCAAACGAATCAACAACGATGGGCAACGTTTCATAAAATCTATCAACGGTTTGACCGCACATTGCCGGCATGTAAACAAGCCATTGAGCAGATGCATCCTCTGACCCGTCCGTCATTGAACGAACAAATGCGTTGTTCACTCCGAAACTGAGCTCGGAGGGAGTGCATTCAATGAGTTCCGCCTCGACTACGGATTGTGCGTTGGCCACTGGCGCAAGAAGCGTTATCAAAATTAAGAAAACGCTCACTCGCATAATTGGGGTTACAACCGAACTGCCATAGAAAACCTTGCTTTCCATGATACCAAACATTGACATTGTGGAAGGAGACGGCAATCCATGCGAAGCATCGTCACGGGTGGCGCAGGATTCATTGGTTCTCATCTCATCGATCGACTCGTTGCTCGAGGTGATGAGGTCACCGTTCTCGATAATCTATCCAGTGGTAAGGCAGAGTTCCTGTCCCATCATACGTCAAACGTCAAACACATCGAAGTTGACATCACTGACTTTGATGCAATGTCGCCTCATTTTGAAGGGGCTGACGTCGTCTACCACTTCGCAGCAAATCCAGACATTCGCTTGGGCACTGAAATTACGGATACTGACCTCAAGCAGGGAACAATCGCAACCTACAACGTCGTTGAATCGATGCGAATTCACAACATCCCAACAATTATGTTTGCATCCTCATCGGTTGTTTATGGAGAAAATGCACCGATGCCAACGCCTGAAAATCACGGTCCATGCATGCCTATCTCCCTTTACGGTGCGAGCAAATCTGCGGGTGAATCGTTGGTGAGCAGTTGGGTTGGTACCTTCGGAATGCAAGGCTACATCTTCCGATTCGCAAACATCATTGGTGACCGAGGAACACATGGTGTGATCTTTGATTTTATTCACAAATTAAAACGAAATCCTTCGGAACTCGAAGTTCTTGGCGACGGTCGTCAGGAGAAATCCTACATGGAGGTAGGGGATTGTGTCGATGCAATACTTCACGTAATGGAAACAGAAAGCGAATCCCTCAATTTGTTCAACCTTGGCAGCCATGACACCTGTAGCGTTCGCAGAATTGCTGAAATCGTCGTGGAAGAAACCGGCTATCATCATGCAAACATCGTTTACACAGGTGGTTCGCGAGGTTGGGCAGGCGACATTCCTCGAGCCATGCTTGGCATTGACAAAATGCTTGCAACTGGATTCAACGTCCGATACAACAGTGAAGAAGCCGTTCGCCACACTGCTCGTGTGCTAATTGAAGAAATTGGTCTTGAAGACTGAAGCAAGGTTCGTGACGCATACCATTGGGCTTATGGATGAGGATGGATTCGGAAAAATCGGTGAGAACATGAAATCATTGCTCATAGACCAAGAAGCGAGTGCACGCTCGGATGCCGGAATCATCGTTATGTCGATGTTTTTCGCTGGAATTCTTATTGTGGCTTTTACCACAAACCCAATCGCATCCGGTACCAAAATAGGCGAACGTGCTCCGATTTTCAGCGGCGATGCCTACGATGGTGCAAGCTGGAGTACATTTGAATTTGAAGATCTTCTCGATTCCTCATGGACATGGAATTCCACAGAAGATGCACCATGGATCGCTGTCGAGTTTTTGGACACAGACTGCGGTTACTGTAAGCAATCTGCTCCCGATGTTGGTGAGTGGGCACAAATGTACAGCGCTGAGCAATGGCCCGGTCCGGATGTTATCTTCATCGCAGTTGCTGTTGAGTTTGTTGCCGACTCCTCAATTAGTGAAGTCGAGGAATTCCGCGCCCAATACAACAATAATTTCCTCTACGTCGATGATCTTGACAACGACATCGCCGGAGATTGGGATGTTTCAGCAACACCGACGTATTTCCTTGTCCAACCCGACGGCATCGTGGCTTGGAACAGCGGACAAGCTACGAACTCACTTGGATGGGATGCGAAAGAAGAACAATCCACTTCGCTCAATGGGTTCGACGATGGTTATGTACAACTCAATGAGGCAATTGAACAGTTGACATTGCTCAACGGAGGCGAGTGATCATGAACGAGTATGCAGTTCTATCCATACACGGAGCTGTTATTCTATTCGGCGTTGTTTTGCTTACTCCGCTAGGTGAAAGTGTTTCAAAAATACTTCATTCTCGTTATCCTTCAACCATGACAAAGCGAGGACAGTTGCTTGCAGGCATGATGTTCGTATGTTTTGGTGGGTTCACAGTCTCTGCTCACACGCTTTGGATGCACAACAAGTTGTCAGAAGGAGCAAGCGTTTGCTCGAGTGATTCCATCCTTAATTGCGATGGATTGATCGGCAACGTTGCCTACAACACAGATCCGTTCCTTGGCCAACCTTGGGGTCTCATCGGAATGGTCGCATTTACCCTTCTCATGTGGCTTGTCATAACCGTTGCAAAGGAACCGATGTCGCCTCAAAGCCTCCTTTTCATTAAGGCAGGGCTTGGTGCAACAGTAGCAGGTCTCCCAATCATTGGTCTGCTCGTAAGTTACGAAATTAAGGAGAAGCTCATTTGTCCGTTTTGTACGACCGCACACGTTGCGAATGTCATTGCCCTGGTTGGGTTCTTTTTGTTGTTCAAACTGCACGAATCTGGAGAATGGGCTCCAGATATGAAGAAATCCTCGAGGAAGTGAACCCATGAATCGTGATGGTGCAATTGTCGTCATTGCCATCGTAGCACTCGTACTCGTTGCCTATCAATCTGGATACATTTCGTTCGGAGAAGAGGATACGAGCGAGAGCGTTGAATCCGAACCCGTGAACGATGGTGAGACCCTTCCATCTTCACTCGATGAAATTCATCCATTGGCGTCGACTTGTCTCGACCACGGGGGTCTTACTCGGCACGATCACATGAACCTCTACATTCGAATTAATGGTGAATTTGCAACCATACCTGAGAATACGGGAATTAACACGGGAACATGCAATCAACAAGGTGCCAACATGCACGTTGTTCACACCCACTCAAACGATGGTAGGCTCCACCTCGAGATGCAAACAAATGAAGATGTTGAACTGGGTGTTTTCTTTGACATTTGGGGACAACACTTCGATTCAACAGGGATTTTCGATTACCGAGTTAACGAAACGCATGCACTGACCATGAGTGTTATCGATTCTGATGGAAACCAAAGCACCGTTGAATCCTACGATCGCTTCGTTTTGCTTGAGGGCCAAGAGATTCTCATCGATTATGGTCCTCGTGCTTAAGGGATGAACAGTCCTTCGAAGTGGTCTCCATCACCTTCAGTTTCAATCTTTTCGATTCGAACGATGTTCACATCGATGCGCTCAGTATCTGTGTAGATACGCCGGAGTTCGTGAAGCATGGCTTGTTGTACATCTTCTCGATCGACTCCATAAAGAACCGATAGATGATGGTGCTTTTTTCCATTGACCTTGGCAACGAATTCCACCATCCATTCCCCGACATGGTCGTCGTTGGTATCCGCTTCGAATGCTTCTTCCATGCTTCTACATGGACGTAATACCTTATGAATGAATGGGTCTTTTGCCTCAGTTTTTTCCGAAAAGCGGTAATTTTTACCGCCGTTCAGTTTAATTTTGTTACTTTTACTCCTCTTCTCGTACCTTTTCTTGCGCATTTACAGAAACAAGACCAAGCATTCCGATTGCTAAGAAGATCATGATCGGCAAAAGAACAGGTAGTTCCGCCCCCTCTTCTACGGCCGATGACTGGACGGCAATTTCGAGAACGCCAAGGGGTTGTGAATTCATGATGCTGCGGTTTTCTAGTGCTTCTTCGGTGTACTCATGGACCACGATGACGGACCATTCATCCAGCCCTTCCGCTGGGTACGATGCAGCATACGGCGCTTCAATGGTTGAACCAATCGCCAGTTGCTGGCCCTGCATCGGGAATTCGGCAAGGCCGACAAGCACCCTGTCGCGGTAAGATTCACTAGGATTGACAAACCCTTCCTCAACGGTTTTTTTGTGTTCAACAAAGAGAATCGTATATTGTGTATTGTTAACAATTTCACCTGTACGTGGTGGCATTACGCTAACCGTGAGGTGGGTTGCATTTGTCTCAGCAGTGACAATTAATTCTGTAAACTGGCGTTGATTTGATTCGGATTTCAGAATGTCGCTTTGAACATCAGGCCATGATGGTAATTCTCGAACCTCTCCATTATTAACAACAAAGGAAGGAGTTCTCAACATCTCGGGGTGTTGAATCTTCAGCCGTTCGATTCGATGTTGCGCAGCTTCTGGAGCAAAGGCATCGATGCCATCGTCCGGATGGTAGGACACCATGGCGATTCGACTACCGTGATCTTCGACTACAACCCCAAGATCTGGGTCAATTTCTGCACAACTCGTGCAATGTGTTGCCGTATACTCTTCAACGAGGATACTGTGGCCTCCTGTTCGCTCAACAAACCCTTCCCAGTCTTCGGGTTGGATTTGAATTGCATTCGCATGTGGAACCAACAACAGAATTGAACACAGAAGCATTGCCTTCCGAGCTGCGCTCATGGTCTGTCCAATCACTCAACCTCCTTCATCTCATCGTTTCATCCACGATTGCACGGAAGGAGTTATGTCTAAGGTTTCTCGGAAGGTAAAATGGGGATTCGGCATGGCGGACCATTGGATTGAGAATCACAAGCGTGATTCATGGCGTCGCCAAGCCAAAGCAAGCGGTTATCGTGCTCGGTCAGCCTTCAAACTCAAGCAAATTCAAGCCAAATTTGAATTAATGCGGGAGGGTGATGTCGTTCTCGATGTGGGCTGTCATCCAGGCGGGTGGGCTCAAGTTGCGGTCGAAGAGGTTGGCGAATCCGGTATTGTAATTGGTATCGATCTTGAACCATGCCAACCCGTTGATGGAGCACTGCTGATGGTTGGCGACATCACGGATCCGCTCACCCAAGAACGAATAGTCAAGGAACTAGGCGATCGGCAAGTCAACTCGGTTGTATCGGACATCTCTCCTCACATAACCGGGAAGTGGGACGTTGATCAAGCAGTAGCGATGACTCTGGTTGCAAAGGTGTTCGACTTTTCTCTCCCACTGCTCTGCAGCGGTGGTTGGTTTGTAACAAAATTGTTCCAAGGCGTTGGAGTTGAGGAATTGATTGAGGCTGTAAAGCCACATTTCTCGTATGTTCGAAGATTTTCACCTGAAGCCTCGAGAAACTCCTCATCTGAGGTGTATCTTGTATGTCGGAATCACACACCATGGAATGCAAAATCCACCTCTGTCCTTGATGGATACGAAGTAGCGGTGAACAAATTGCTTGGTGGTGATGAAATCATCGATGATGTTGTTGCAACAAAAACGAGTTTTACCGTACGGCGAAAGAAAACGGAATGAAACTGTGATAACCTTTGACGGATTTACACCCAGCATGAACACAACATGCGTGCATGATCTGAAGCCCAAAAGAACAATTGCATCAATCGTAGGGATTGTCGCTCGCTCTTATCCTCTCACCATGAAGCACGCCCGTGGAAGGTGGATTGCTTTTCGCAACATGGTTCTTTGCGATGACAGTGGATTTGTTCCCGTCAAAATTTGGGGGAACGTCGCCTTTGACATTTTGCCAAACCAAGAAATTCAATTGAAAAATGCGTACTGTTTCCATCAAAATGAGGGGCTATGTCTCACTCTTGGCATCCATGCTCAGTTCAAGATTTGCACGCAAGCATAAAGAAGGGGAGGTCGTGGGACGATTACCAACTGGGGCACCACCATGACAGAGAGAGCAAAAAATTGCACATCTTCCGGTATACCACTTACCGAAGCTGGTTCAACCACATTCCCTTGCCCAAACTGTGGCAATCCAATCGGTCGAAGCCCACGATGCCGTGATCAAGGCGTTTCCTACACCTGCTCTGCATGTGGATTTGTTGGTCCCTGAGGTGAAAACATGGGTATGGTAGCGATGACGTACAAAGTAAATCCTGACGCTGAGATGGAAAATGTCGATACTGACATGATCTCTTCAACAATCACAACGTTTGGTGACGATAATTACGACGTTCAAAGCGTCGAAGTCAAGCCTCTTGCATTTGGCCTAAAATTCGTTCAAGTTCACGTTGTCATGAACGACGGAGAGGGCCTTGCTGACGCATTCGAAGAGAAGATGGCTTCCATTTCAGGTGTCGGCGAAATCGAAGTTATTTCGATGGGCCTTCTGTGAGTCAAAGTTGATTCAACGGTGTTCGCATAAATTCGCGAAGCAAGATTGTTGCATACGAGCCGCTTGATAGTGTGAATCGGAACTTCAAACATGCTCCATCAGGATGCCATCGGCTTCCTTCCACAGGGCCTTTGTTCCAATTTTCACCCAATGAATCATCCGACGCCTTCGGAGCAACTTCCACTGTGAATTCCTCGAAGGAGGTCGTTAACGATCGTCGTGTTCCACTTGTTGTCAATCGGGGGATGTCCTCGATTTCCCAATTAAGCTCGTCAAGACCCATCTCAGCCAGAATGGATTCCTCCAACTCGCCCGGTTTTCCTTCACAAGTACGGATGTCTCGGCCTGGCAGCGGTCCGGTGACGGACAGCCGACCGAGTTGACAGTTTCTTCCGATACGCGGAGCTGTTCGTTCTTCGACAAGAACGCAATTGTTGGCAGAGAGTTGGCCTCTTTCATCAAGCCGACCAACAAGATCACCTGCTCCTGGAGTGGTGATGCTCATTCCTTGCTCGAGACGCTTCCGCAATGTTCGATTGAAGACCACCGATTGGAGCGCGTGAATGGTCATAAGTTGGAGGTTGTTCGGGAGCTTCCGAAAAGCACCGATGTGATCGTCCGGATTGTTCAGCAAATGTTCTGTCATTCTGCGTTCATATCCAAGCCATTCAGGTGCGAGGTCAAGTCCTTCCTGTGTGATTCCATGCTTCCGTATGTGTTCTCGGAAAGATGCAACATCTGGACTTTCATATTCACCTTCCTTGCTGATGTATGTTAGCGCAGCTTCGTCCCATTTGTGTTGAACGACAGACCGACCAACTTCAGCAGTTACAGCACGTCCACTTCCAAAGCGTTGGGGACCAATCCAATTTGGGAAACGGCCAGTTCCAAGCTTCTCATGCATGGAGGTTTTGATGCGCTCAACCTCAGCCAAAGCCTCTTCTTCGGTCATTGCTGTTCCATCTTGATGAGCACAACCGCGGACGACAATTGTGAACCGGTTTCCTCGATGGTTGCCAAAGCCAATCTTTTGATGTGTTCTGCCGAGAACCTCAATGACTACATCCGGTATCTCGATTTCAGCGACTTTGAATTGTGGAGCATCAATGACAAAAATTTGCGACGTTACCGCACGTTTGTCCTTTGTTCCGGCGAAGAAAATCCGGTTACGTGAGATGCTCAGTTTCTTGGCTAGGTTGTTGCAAAATCGGTTGGTTTCCCAGTTTGTGAGCGTTATTTTTGCAACTGTAAACCGGCCTTTGGGATTCAGCGCGATGGTTGTTGCAATCTCATCAACGCGGAAATCCACAACTCTTGATTTGAGGACGCCACCGATGCCGTTGTCATCCGTTGCATATCCAATAAGTCCGATGGCGTCTGCCAGCGAAGTGTTTGGCTGCATCGCAGCCACCTCATAGTGTTAGGCTGTCGAAATCGCTGGACAGGCCGTTGACGATTTCGTTGAGAACTGCTTCAGGTTTTGCTTTACCAGTTGTGCGAATGTAGAATTCCGGTGGATCAAGGTCAGGATGACCTGGGAAGTAGTTGGCATACTCGACAGACTTGTGGTTGTTCAAGCGGTCTCGAAGGATTTGGAGAGCCGTGTGGGATTCTCCAGTGATTCGAAGTCGGAGTTCATTTTTCTCATGAATGAGGACCTTAATTGGCATGTTATCGTTTTGGCGACCAACCTCCCCATATTGAACCTTGCCGTCCTTTTGAGAACAGGTATTTGCTTCCTCTATGGTCAATTTACCCTGTCACTTAAACACCCTCTTGCACTCGCAACGCCCATGGACACCTCGAATTATGAGGACCAAATGGCAGAATATGCTGGTCTGTTTAATCGACTGGCTCTTCCAATCCTCATTGTTTCAGGTTTGCTAACCGTTGCACTCAGCGCAAATCTGTTTATGTCACCTCCAGAGTTTCGAACGGATTTGAACGATTTTGCTCCAGAGTCAGACTCCAACAAAGCTCACGAAGAAATTCATGCCTTTTTCCCTGATGAATCACGACCTATGTTTGTCCACGTTACGCGTGATGATGGGGGCAACGTACTAAGTATGGATTCCTTGATCGAAATGGATGCTGATCTTGCCGAACTAAAAGCAGATGGCCGAGTTCAACTCAATGCGGTAGTTTCCTGGACGACTTCACCGGGCATGATTCAGATAGCGCTCGATGAACAATCTCCTGGAACAACACTCACAGATTACCAAGACTGGCCGTCACTGATTGATGCAGTCATTGATGACGATACCACGTGTGCGATTAATCCAGAAGATGCGCTTCTTAGCACAGTCAACTTTGTAGGCTCTGCTCTTATCAACAAGAATCTTGATATTTCCAAGACATGTTCGTATCTTGCGAACGGTGGGGGAGACGCTGTTCCGGCTGCTGATTCAACTGCGTGGGTAATTGAAATTAATCCAGAATTGGGTGAGGAAGAACGTCGAGAAATTCAACATCAAATCCGACTTGCGTTCTCAGACATTGGTCAATCTTCAAGCCTCACGTACTCTGTGGCATCTCTTGATTTGATGTCCTACGACATCGACAAAGGGACTTTTGACAATTTGCTCATTCTCATTCTTTTTGCCACAATGGTTGTTGTTGCGTTGTTGTTTGTGGCCTTCCGAAATGTGAAAGGCGTGCTCTTTCCTGTTGTGAGTCTAAACGTAGCACTTGTGTTCACCTATGGAATTTTGAACGCTATCGGCATTCAATTTACGGCTCTTGAAGTCGCTGTTGCACCTCTGGTTCTGGGCCTAGGAATTGACTATGCCATTCACCTACAACGTTCCTTTGCTTACCACCGAAACAACACAGATGATGTTGCAGAGGCTTGGATGCGTGCCTGTGGGAAGTTGAGTGTCCCACTTTCGCTTGCGGTCGTGACAACAGTTGCCGCGTTCTTGGCAAACGTCGTCTCCCCTCTACCACCATTATCCACATTCGGCATTGCTCTAGCGTTTGGTGTCATCTGTGCATTCTTGACGTCGACACTCTTGATTGGCGCACTGCATGTGACCTTCCAGGTTCAAGCCGAATCTGAGCAGAGGAAGCCCCTGAAATTAACCAATCTCACACAACCTCTTCTCCAACTGCACCGGAAGCAACAGGTTGCAGTATTGCTCGTTGCTATTGCAATTTCAGGTGCTTCCGTTGTCGGAGCAATGCAACTAGAGACGGATTTTGATCTCTCAGATTTTGTCAATGAGGACATGGAAATTATGTCAGTTCGTGATGATATCAATTTAAACTACGACAGCGCTGGGTGGAAATACGTTTACGTGCTCATGGAACCGGTAGGCGGCGGTGTCATCCCCGATGACGTCACCCTTTTGGATAATTTACGCGACCTTCACTCCGACCTGCGAAACAACCACGATGTTGTTGGAACGGATGAGAGGTTTCCATCACCGTCGTATGAAGGCCCGTATGTTGTTCTACGTGATGCAATTATGAGAAACACCACGTTTGGTGAAATCCATGGGTTGGAAGTTGACAAAAACGATGTTTGGGATGATCCTGCTTTTTCCATTGATTTGGGATTGGTTTTTGCCGATTTGAGAAACAACTACACCGTCGCCGATCCATTGTCCGGGAAGACTTGGAGCGATCGAGTCAATGCGACAGTTCACTTGGACGGAACCAACATTGCGCACCTGCGAACAGAGGTTCGTGTTGAAGCGACAACGTCCACGGAGTCGAAGCGAGTTGTTGAAGAATTTGAATCGATGATTGGCGATAGCGAGGATTCGGGGACATTGCGGGCTTCGCTCAAAGACAATGCCGTTATTCACGTGACGGGCGACTTGGTCGTACTGCAGCAAGTTCTCGATGGATTGTCCTCCTCACAACTCAAGTCCACAGCAATTTCATTGGTGGTTTCCTTCGCTGTACTGCTTCTCTTGACTCGTCGAATTCTTCCAGCGTTCATTGTTCTCTTGCCGGTTGGTATGGCATCACTTTGGGTTGTCGGTTCGATGGCTGTACTTGGCATCAAGTGGAACGTTCTTACGGTTCTCGTCACAGCTCTCACGCTTGGTATCGGTATTGATTATACGATTCACATGTGGAGGCGCATCGAGTGGGAGCTCCAAAGGCAGGATGATCATTGGAGTGCACTAAAGACGTCGCTGGAAACAACGGGTGTCGCATTGATGCTTTCCGCAGCGACAACAGCTGCAGGTTTCCTCGTTCTGATGCTCTCGCCAATGCCAGTCATCCAAGACTTTGGACTCATCACAGCAGTCACGGTTTTCTTCTCACTTGTTTTGGCACTGGTTTTGCTCCCAGTTCTTTTGGAATTGGCAGCAAGAGCACAAGAAGCGGGTGAAAACGGTGCTTAACTCAACGCTTGAATGACGCTTTCCATGTCCAATCCTTGGTCACGAGCAACCAGTGCGAGCGCCATCCACCCAGTAACATGAACGAGAGCTCGTTGCTTACGAGTTGCTCGCCGCTGAACCTCATCGATTTCAAGACCGGATGAGCGAGCAATGTACTTCAGCAAACGTCGGGTTGTTGCTGCACGGGGATCGTTTGCTTCCTCTTTGAGTTGAGCAGTAATGGGAGTCTGCTGTAGTTGAGTTTCTTCCACAGGCTCTGTTCGAACATCTCCCTCGACTGCACTCGTCGAGCGAAAAGAAACAGGATTCAGCAGTCTCTGTGGTCGTGGGTACCAACCCAGAGGCGTAGAGGAGGCTGAAAAATCACCTGCGGGTGATAATTCCTCTTGTCCACCTACCAACCATCCGGTTTTGATCATCGCTTGAACAGCAGTTGTTGCTTCTTCAGGCTTCAACCATCCCATATCCAGAGAGAGAATCCGCTCAATATCGAGGGCATCCAATTCGCTTTCACCACGAAAACAAATGGCAAGGACTCGTCGGATGTCTTCTGCATCGGTTTCCATGATGAATTCGCCCCCTACTCAACCTTCTCAAACTGCCCATCATCCAACAATTTCCATCGGCCACATTCTTCACCAACATAGAACGTACCTTCAGCAGTGTAATCATAATCGCCTCCAGAAGGAAGTTTTTCCCAAGACTCAACACGTTCTGTTTCCTTGGTGGGAGTGAGTGCTTCCAAAGCAGCAAATTGTGCAGCAGCGGCTTCTGCCGGCGTTGGTGCAACGGGATCTGGAATTCGTTGAGCGGGGGGTGGTCCACGTTTCTTTGGACCCGTGTTCGCAGTGGACACGTTGCTTGGACCCGACCGCTTTTCAATGACTGGGACTGTTTTTTGCTCTGCAGGCTCAACCTGTGCAGGTTGATTGACGCCTGTCGATTTCTTTCGTCGTAAGAGAACCACTCCGAGAGCAACGAGACCTACAATGGCACCGCCTGCGACAAACACTGTCGACGAAAATCCTTCGGTCGAGGACTCGTAGGATTCGTTCCAATCGTTGTTTGTTTCATCCAGCTCAGTAATGCGTCCATCGTTATCAACAACGATGTTGAGGTTCCAGGTTCCTTCAGGTACGTTCACAATCACTTGCATACTTCCTGCCTCCGATGCGTCAAGGCCATCAAAGATTTTACGACCAATGAGTTGATTTTCATTGCCTTGGTTCAAGTAAACACTGACGTTGAACGGGTCTTCAATACGCTCACCGGCGTTGAATACTTGTACGGTCGCAATGACCTCAGAATCTGCAACAAGGTCTTCATCGAAAATGACCTTTGAAATTTGTAAATCAGGACCTGTTGAGGTTAATGAGATGGACGTCCAAGGAGATTCTTGGGAGTTCGTCCCTTGAGCAACCAATTCCCAACCTGCATCATCGGTTCCCGATGCCCAACAATCTAGGCTTGCTTGTGAGCCAAGAAGCGATGGTTGACCAGAATTTGAGAAGTTAAATCTGAATGAAAACAACGTTCGTCCGTCGAACACAGTGATTGGGTTTCGAACGAGCGTAATCGGCTCCCAATTTACCGTGGTCGAGGTAACTTGGCAGGTCATTGAGAGACCGTTTGTCCATGCTTGTGGTTCTTCGATGTTTGCTCCTATGTCCACTTGGTCGAGTTCAAATCGAGAGATTTCATTGAAGTCTGTTGCGAGCAAGAGTGGAGCATCTCCATCGATAATCAAGTCTGGGAAATCCATGCTCAAAAATCGATCATGTTCGATGATATCCCAAACTTCGATTTCAGCATCGAAGATTTTCCCACTTGATTCAGGAACGCTGAATGTCGTCGTGAACGATCCATCTTCGACAACAACGGTTTGTCCGCCTGCCCAATCCGATGTTAAGAATTGTCCGTCCCATCGCAATGCGACCGTTCCAGAATATGCTTCTCCACTTGTCGTATGTTCCACAGTGCCTGTGATTTGAATCATCTCGTTCGTCTGCATAACACTGTTCGTTGTGAGAGGCCCAGCCGTGAAGGATTCTGCATTTCCGGTGATGTCCCTCATTGAGTCGATGACAACGGTTAGGTCGCGCTCAAATGTCCATGCACTGCTAGCATCATAGAACGTAAATCCATCCGCATCATACGTACGTACTTGCAATGTTCCGATGTTGATGCCCGCCGATGTCATTTGCCACATGACCTCGAAATCGAAATTGATGTGCAACGCATCTCCGACCACTGTCCCAAGGCATGCATCCGTCGCCATCAGTCGACCATCGAGTGCAGAACATCCCTCGTTCGAGCGATAGAGAAGACCGAGGTCATCGTCCCCTCCGAGTGTTATCCTCACCGTATTGATGTCACTCAAGCCATTCTCGTCTCGAACAACGACGTCCCATCCGCTCATCTTTGTTGGCTGCAATCGTTGAGCAACTCCACTTTCTGTAGGGTATCGCTCATCGACAGAAACGATGGTCGATTTTGTTGGTAACCGGCTCGTCCAGTAAAGATGTCCCTGACCTGATGCATCGGTTGGAATTTCTCGACCATCCCGGTCGGTTCCATCGAGGAAAACATTGATCAAATCACCCTCAGAGTTTCCAGTCTCATCAAGATAGAGCGTAAATTGCCAAGCTGCATCAATTTTCATCACTTCATGGTCGACGAGTATCCGTTCATTCAAGTCCGATACACCGTCTGCATTTGCGTCATGAACGCCTTCCAACCAAATATAGGATTGAATGCTGTTTTCATCAAAGCCAGCGGCATCGAATAAATTTAGGGTTACAGTGCGATTGCTGTTGACGTTCAGATACGAATCAACAAGAGGCGAGGTGGTCGTAACGACAGGTGCAGATGAATCGAGAAGAAAACTTGCTGTCGTGGTTGCAACACTCGTCTGCAATTCGAGAGCGTCGGTTGTTTGTGCTTCAATGCGAATCGTTGTTTCACCCGAGACGTTTTCTGGCAGGGTTAGGATGAACTCAGTTGCTTGATTTTCATTGAGACTCGCAAATGCTGTTGATGTATTAAACCACGTCGTCTGTGCAGTGGCATCCTGAGTGATGACCTCTACATCGGTGTGAATTCTCACTTTGATGTTGTTGGAAAGAGGTCGCAGACCACTGCTTGTGTAAGCATGGTCGACAGCGACGGTCAATGTTGAGCCACCTCGGAGGATTTCATTTTCACTGACTTCACCTCCACCCTGCGATGAAAAATTCGAAGACATGGAATCGATAAACACTGAAATTGAACGATCAATGTCGACCGGAGTTGTGTGCGTGTACGTGGATGTAGCGACACCCTCCGTGGATGTTCGAATCAGAATCTTATCCGAATCCAAGTCGTTGAAAGAGAACGACCAATCCACGTTCCGTAGACCATTGATCGCTGGTGAAATCGAGACACTGTATCCATCCAACAAACCATCGGTGTCACTTACAATCGGATTCGAACCATCTGCCGATACTCGGACGGTTGTCCAAACCGAATTTGGTCCTTGGATAAATCCTTCAGACGTGGCTTTGATCATTGCAAATTCAAATACGGCAGATTGGGTAAGTTCGCTATCCATTGAAGAATGGTGGGTAGAGAATGTGATAAGTGGTGCATTCGGTTGAACGGCAGTTGGGTTGCTCAAAGCAAACGAAGCTTCTTCTGCCCCCCATTTCATTGAATCAAGATTCGGAATCGTCCAGTTCTGTACGTCCTCAGTGAAGAGTTGAATTCTGTATTCCATCAATCCTTTGTCGCTTGCTGCAACATTCCAAAGGGAGTGATTGCCAATCCCAAGAAGGGCTAAATTCGCTGGATTGACAGTATCAACGGGTTTCCATGTCTCTGATGCGACGCCTGATTCAGAATTCTCAACTCTGTACTGGAAGCCGATGGAGGTTGAGGGTGGTTCGGAACCACTCAATTCCATCCACATCAGGGATGCAGAGCCGTGTTCTGTTGTCGCAAGGTTGTTGATTGGTGAGGATATCCAACCCGTGTGATTAACGATTCTTGGCGCCATTTCGGTCTCATCAAGATATTGCGTCCCCCATCCGCTTGAATACGGCTGAGATGAGAGATCACCGCCGGCAAACACGGTAACGCCGTCAGCGTCGATGGCTGCTACATCAAAGATACCGATGGCAAGGTCATCTTGTTTTCTCCATTCATCTGAAGTGGGCAGGTATCCCCATGTGTCCTTGACTGCTCCGCTCTGACTGTGCCCCCCAATGAGAACAATCTCGTCGTTGTGAACGGTAGCTGCCATGCCAAAGCGATGGAAAGACATGTTTGGAAGTTGCGTCCACGTATTTGTTGAAGGATCATAGACTTCGCTTGTGTTGAGAACTGGTTGAGAAATCCACGTGTAAGGTCCTTGAATTCCCCCAAAGGCGTACAACAGGCCATGATATTCAACGAGAGGGAAAGCAAATCTCTTTTCGGACATGTTGGCAAGTTCTGTCCAAATCCCAGTCACTGTATTGTATTCAAGAAGACGGTCGGTTGCATCATTCCCGCTTGAATTCTGAACACCACCAGCGATGTATATTTTCGTTCCAATCGAAGTCATCCCAAAGTTCCCAACTTCCATTGATGGAGGCATGCTCGTCGTATTGTTCATCCAGGATTCAGAAGAAAGATCGTAAATTTGAACTTGACCGGTTGATTTTCGTGCTGGTGAAACGTCGGGGTACCAATCGCCCATCGAGTATATTTTGTCGCCAATTTGTACACATTCATGGTACTGTTGAGCATTGGGCATATTGAATTGAGCAAGCGACCACGTCTCAGTTGATTGATTCCAGATTTCTATGAGATTTGTCGACGATTCATCGTTGGATTGTTGAGGATCTGGGTCGGTGCGGCCACCCATAAGATAGACCAATTCATTGGTTGTATCATGTGCCATGCATCCATGCCCTCGTGTAATCATCAACCCACCACCGTTTGTGGCTTGCCATGTAATTTCAGGACGTTGCAATTCGAGTTCGTTGTTTGATGGGTTTTTGTTCACTTTATTGAGTAAAAATCCCTGTCCGCTGAAGCCAATCTCT
Organism: Euryarchaeota archaeon UBA124; assembly: GCA_002502215.1. Lineage (GTDB taxonomy): Archaea > Thermoplasmatota > Poseidoniia > Poseidoniales > Poseidoniaceae > MGIIa-L2. The sequence continues at coordinate 15,904 of DAPT01000123.1, read as the reverse complement.
TCCCCATTTGCACGCTCGATGTTGTCTTCATCTGCCTGGAGGAGAACATGTGCTGGATTGATTATCCCAAGAACCATGACGCTCACGAGAAACAAACCGAGCAATGTTCGATGATTCGACATATGTCTTCGTTGTTTCATCCCGTTCTTATGGCTTCCCGAGTTGTGTCCAGAGGGTTTGAAGTGAAGGTTCATAATCACTGGAAGTATGCCAGCGATGATTGGTAAGATGGTAAGGGAGTATGTTGCACGTGACCCAAGGACGGGTCTTCCCATAGCGACGGGAGGTCGTAAGACACGTAAATCTGCCAAAAAAGAGCGCACTGGTCCATGGTTGGAATGCACTCGACAGGAGATTCTTGACCTAGCGACAGGTGCAAAACCGGAAGTGACTGTTAACTGGAATGGTGGAAGAATTGCTCTCTCTCGCACAGATGGAGTGCTCGGTCTTGGACGTTTGAAGGGCGTTTGGGCAGATCGGGCCCACGCAAGTCTGTTGCTTGCCCTTGAATGCGATGATCCAAAGGTACGAGTTGCAGCATTGGAAGTACTTCCTACAGTGGCTGAACAACGCTCAGACGAATTGTTTGATTGGCTTTCAGTTCTCCTTGATGACGATGATCCAAGCGTCCGAAAAGCAGCCAGTTCTTGTTTGGAAGAGGCTGCACCGACGTTTCCATCGGGTGTTGATAGTTCGCTAGCGCAAGAACTCCGTTCGACCCTTTCTGTTCGGAGTGAGCCTGCGTGGCGAGGTTTGAAGGCGCTAACAGAAACTTGGCCCGAGGTGGTTTGTGATCATATTGATGAGTTGTTGCTCATCGACGACCCGCGGCTGCGAAGAAAGGCCTCCAAATTGCTTCGAAACATTGTTCAGCGAGCGGGTGCAATGGGTTGGGATTTGATTTCTTGGGCATTGAACGATGCGGATCCAGAGGTTCGAAGAAATGCCTCTCAAACTCTTTCTTCCCTGTCGAAAAAGGAGCCACGCATTGCCATAATGCTAACTGAACGAGCAATCCTCGATACCGATGAAAAGGTTCGCAACAATGCGCTGAGAGCGATACGTTCGATGGATACGGACGATTCCCGGGCTCGAAACCTCATCATGAACGGCGCTCGCCATTCCAACGTTGTCGTCCGTCGGTCGTGCATTGAGATGCTTCCTATGTTGCTCGTTGAAGACCAATTGCGACTTGTGGCAACCGAGCTTCTGCAAAGCGAAACCGATCCTGGATTGAAGAAAATGTTGACTGAAATGACGTACGACGCTTCCATTGAAGGCACAGAAGATGAGAAGAATGCCTTCCTCTCACCCGCTCTACCTGTTCCTGCGCTGGAGCGAGAGGTTGCACACGCTCAGGGCAAAGCGGTCGGACTCGAGAATGCACCTCCCGATGTACCGCTTCTTGATGCGCCCACGGACGATGAACTGCTTGACTCATAACGACATGGTTATGAGGGGGTGCTTGGTCGGTTGAATATCGAGGTCATCACATGATGGACGACAAAGAACTACAGTTCGACCGACTATGGGAAGGAATCACACCGAAAGGTGTCAACCGTACCAAGGCTCTGAAATTCCGACAATACATCCTTGAGCACGTTCGACAAATGCGTCGACCACTCAACCGTGACAACGCCAAGAAGTATTGGCTAGGCCAACTTCAGGCTGAAATTAAGGATCGAGAAAATTTCTGATGTACGAGGGGGGCCACTTCCGTTTCGGTGGCCTGAACAAATGAGACGGAAGGAGCAACATGTTCACCAAAACACGATTCGATTCACTGCTACTCCCTGACTCAATAATGCAAGGTATTGCCTCACTTGGATGGGAATGTCTAACCGAAGTACAACGGGATACAATCCCACTGGCTCGCGAAGGTCGTGATGTCATCGGCCAAGCTCGAACGGGATCTGGTAAGACCGCTGCTTTTGGAATCCCTATTCTTGAGCGATGCCAGCCAACAGGGAGTCTCCAAGGAATGGTGCTCGCACCGACTCGTGAACTTGCTCAGCAAGTTGCTGAAGAAATGATTTTGCTTCAAGGAAACCAAGGATTGTCCATCATGACGGTTTACGGTGGAACCGATCTCGAAAAGCAGGCGAAAGGGCTCGAATCTGGCGTCGACGTTATCGTCGGAACACCTGGGCGTGTCATGGATATGTCCGAGCGAGGTCACCTCGATTTGTCGAAGATTGAAATCTTCTGTCTCGATGAGGCCGACCGGATGCTCGACATGGGCTTCCTACCTGATATTCTCTGGATTCTTGAACGCACCACTTCACGAGAACAAACCTTACTGTTTTCTGCAACATTCCCTCAAGAGATTCTTGATGCTGCAAATGAATTCACAAACAACCCAGAGTTCGTTATGACCAACCAAGAGGAACTTGATGTCCCTCCAATCGATCTCTACAGGATTTCAATTGGCCGTGCAAACAAACTTTGGGCTCTTGGACGTTTGCTGGTTGGAATGGGCGGCAACGACCAATGCATCATCTTTTGCAACACGAAGCGAATGGTCGATCTTGCTGTTCAGCGGTTGCAGAAACATCGATTCGATGTTGCTGGCTTACACGGTGATCTTAAACAAAACCAACGCGAGCGTATCCTCGACAAATTCCGAGAAGGAAATGTCCGAACCATTGTTGCAACCGATGTTGCAGCACGAGGTATCGACATAGATGGAATCACGCTTGTCATCAATTACGATGTTCCCTCCGACATCGATTCGTTCATTCACCGAATTGGACGAACTGGGCGCATCGGTCGTCATGGTGAAGCTTGGAGTTTGGTTTCCAAAGACGACGCTCCTCAGATGGGGAAAATTATTGCAACCTACAATCTTTCAATTGAAGAATCAGATGCTCCCGATTTGCCCGAAGGTGTTGATCGAGATCCTGTTCGTAAGCAAGACGATTATGGTGAGAATGCCGATGTCTATGGCTTTGTAAACATTCGACTCGATGCTGATGCGAGCACTCTGGGTTCACCGCTGCAAATTGCATCGTGGTTTGAACAGCACTTGCGATGCGATACGCTTGCTGTTGGTGACGTTCGATTCGAGGGCAATTCGACCCTTGTCGCAATTCACAACAGTAAGTTAGGACTTGCAATGAAAGCAATCAAGATGCATCCATTTGGTTCAGAGATGGTCACTGCAGAAGTGCTCTAATCACTCTTCTTCATCAACATGGGAGCGATTTCTCCAAGAGCCCTTTGGTTTCTCTTTCTTGGTTGTTGATTCAACCTCTGCATGGGCAGATTCAGTCGATGCGTATTCTGGCCAATTACCCTGAGAATCTTTTCTTTCAATATCATAAAATCCGATTGTCCCAATCACAAGACCAAGAACGGCAAACGACCAAGCTCCTTGTATTGCATTGTCCCAGGTGTTTTGAGCTTCGTAACAATTTGGTGTTGTCAAATCACTGAATGCACAAAAATCGATGATATTCTTTGCATCCATTGCGGCGGAATTTCCGTTGACCCAGAACCATGCGATCGCAAAAAAGGCAATCATGATACCGACCAAGGTAACGTGTTTCTGCTCCCAACGCTTACGAATGACAATTCGCCACTGTTCCATGTCCTCTTGCGATGCTTTCATTGTACTGGATGCTCCACCAATGAATTTGAACCAAACAAGCCACATCAACAACAACACAATTAGGAAACCCCATTGGTAAACGAAGGTATGGTAATTCCACATTCCATTGAGACATTCTGGTTGGTTCGGGTTTGCAAGGCAATCCTCGACTGCAATTGGGTAAAATGCTACGAGTCTTACGATGTTCAGAACATAGACGATTCCGCACATGACCGCAACCGCCTTGAATTTCTCACGTTGTGTTACACCATCGGTCATTAGGACGAGCGTTGAGAGGAAAATCATCTCGTGAACTCCTGCACACTCATCGGAAACATAGAGTCCAACTCGGTTGTCCAAATATGGGAATGATTCGTGGTAGAAATCAATTCGAGTCATCCATCCATTGTGTGCACTAAGTGTTGAAGCACCTTCACCAAACATCAATTGGGTTACTTCGTTCCAAATATATGCTTCAGTAACTTGAATCAGTGCGAGCGTATCCGATGGTTGAGTGATGAACCAGTACAATGCTTCCACTGCAAGGAGAGCGAGTGGGATTTTCCCATAACGAAGACCGAGTTGGGCAACTTCACCCCAACTCATGTCATCGCTCGCCTTTGAGGATGCAGACTCACCCATGGTGTGGTGCTTGCACTTGCTCTTCTTCAACGTGTTGCGTCGATTGAAGCATTGGGACGGATGTGTTCAAGGTGCAGGGGCTTGACGACATCCGTCAACGGCGATTCTTTTGCCGATTTGAACGATTTCCACCTTGATGTTGGCGATTCTTTCCACTTCGAGGGTTGCCATTCTTTCCCTCTCTTGAATTGTTTTTCGATCGTCTTCTGTTCTGATTCGACTTTTTATCCGCACCACTTCGGGGCTGTTTGTTGTTGGAATTCTTCTTTTTCGTTTGAGGTTTATTTTCCTTCATCTTCCCTGGCCTTTGACCGGGTTTAGGAATCGCACCTTGAAAATGGAAATCATGCGAATCATCGACTGCAATTTCCGCCCCAATAAGCTGTTGAATTCCAACCAAATAACCCGATTCAGAATTATCACAGAAGCCATAAGCAACACCTGAACGGCCTGCTCTTGCAGTACGGCCTATTCGGTGCACATAACTCTCAGGCTCATTGGGTAAATCATAATTAAAAACGTGCGTGATACCATCAACGTCAATGCCTCGACTTGCTATGTCAGTTGCTACTAATATTGGAATCTGTCCTGCTTTGAATCCAGCCAATGCTTTTGTTCTTGCACCTTGACTTTTGTTACCATGGATTGCTGCAGCATTGATACCACTTTGACCCAATTGCTTGACCAACCGATTTGCTCCGTGCTTTGTCCTTGTAAACACAATTCCACACTTTACTTTCTCGGACTTTATGATTTGAACCAACAATCGTCTTTTGTCAGCCTTGCGAACAAACATAATTTTCTGTTCAATACGGTCGACTGTAACCTCTTTAGGACTGACATCAATCTTTACAGCATTGTAGAGAAATGATCCTGCTAGATCTGCAATTGACTTTGGCATGGTAGCACTAAACAACAGGTTTTGCCTTCTTTTTGGGAGTAATTTCAGTACCTTGTTTATGTCTCTGATGAATCCCATATCCAACATTCTGTCAGCTTCATCGAGAACGAAAAACTCAACCTTGGAGAGGTCGATATGCTTCTGCCCTATCAGGTCCAACAAGCGTCCAGGTGTTGCAACAAGAATGTCGAGTCCTTTCTGTAAAGCTCGCACCTGTGGATTCTGATTCACTCCTCCAAAGATGACGCTATGATTGAGGTTGAGATGTTCACTGTATGCGGAAAACCTCTCGCCAATTTGCGCTGCTAATTCACGTGTGGGTGAGAGAATTAGGGCTCGAATGTACCTTTTACCCTGGGGAATAGAACGACTCATTATCTGAAGGACAGGTAATGCAAAAGCCGCTGTTTTACCCGTTCCCGTTTGCGCAACTCCTAGTACGTCCCTGCCCGAAAGTAATGGTGGAATCGATTGTTCCTGAACAGGAGTTGGAGTCGTATATCCTTCCGACTCCACTGCTTGGAGTAGTTGCTTGGAAAGACCAAGCGATTCAAAATTGTTCATTTTTCTTCCTCAGTTGATGTTGACCAAAAATGATTACTGGCAGTCACAACAACCACCGTTCGTCCTTCTACGCTTAAACAGCATGGGTCACTTTGAGCGACTACAATCACATTACGGCAAGTAAATCTCGAAGCCGAACAAAGCCTTGTCCATGGCATGATGGGTGCACTTGCTCCTGTTCAACGTCTTGCGTCGATTGAAGCATGAGGATGGATGTGTTCAAGAAGCAGGGGCTTGACAACACACCATGGTCGAGGGCAAGGATGCTACGCATCTGCTTGATGTTCTCGGTTTTTTTTGTCCGGTCCCCGTTGTTGAAGCAAAGCAAGCACTTTCCAACATGGAGATTGGTTCGGTGTTACAAGTCCTTGCAAGCGATCCGGAAACGCTGCATGATATTCCTTTAATGATTGGCCGAACACCTCATGAACTTCTTTCCGTACAGTCAAACCAAGGCGAGTATACCTTTCTTATTGAGGTGAGAAGAGATGCGTGATGAAGTTCCGAGTGTAGCGAAACTTCCAACCAAATGGGGACGGTTCGATATTCACGTCTATCATGAAGAATCAACCGGACTCGATCACGTGGCATTGATGCTTGGTTCAATGGCTGGACCAGATCCTGTGCTTGTGCGAGTCCACTCTGAATGTCTGACTGGAGATGCTTTTTCCTCACTACGTTGCGACTGTGGTCCACAACTTGATGCTGCCCTGAAAGCCATTGTCGAAAACGGCTGGGGGTGCCTGCTCTATCTACGTCAAGAGGGTCGTGGCATTGGTTTGCATGCGAAAATCCAAGCTTACCATCTTCAAGACAAAGGCGCAGATACACTCGATGCGAATCTCATACTCGGCCATCCTGCCGACGGTCGTGATTACCAAATTGCAGCGAGGATGTTGAGTGACCTGGGAATCAACAATCTTGCACTTCTCACAAACAACCCCGATAAAGTGAAACAACTAGAACAACACGGCATTGTTGTTTCAAAGACTGTTCCATTGGTTGCAGGCGTAGGTGAGGATAATTTACAATATCTGCAAACAAAGGTCGAACGGATGGGTCACACCATTGATTCGACCGAATTAAAATGAATGGGCCGTGGCCGGGAATTGAACCCGGGCTGGCAGAACCACAATCTGCCGTGCTAACCCCTACACCACCACAGCCATGGGGAGTTGTCCGTCAGAAGCGTGGTATTTCAACAATACGTCGTCCTATCAAGAAACCCGTTGTTTGAAATGCTACCACCTAATCCAACGTACATGCGACGAAAGTGGAATGCTACCTTCTTGTTTTTTGTCCTGAGTTTTGCACTCGCATCACCTCTTCTTTCAACTGCAACAGCACGTTCGGTTCATGAGACAATGCCTGTTGATTTGTTTCCTCAAGGTGATTTGACAGATGCATCGCAATGGTCGGTTGGAGCAACAACCTCCTTTACATCGCAGCCTGCGAGTTACACGGATTCAATGGTTGCGGATCAACGAATAACAATGGTACACCAACGTCCCCAAAATACGGATACGATGTCTTTTTGGGGCTTGACGAGTCCTTCTGAATCTGACAATGTGGTTGGGGCGCCCGATGGATTGTTCATGTGGTCGACTGGACCGGTCATGAGTGTCCAAGATTTTGATGTTACAGCATCAACGCAATACGTCATGACCGGTGTGAGCGTTGTGCTAGCATTCAAAATTACGGATGCTTTGAACATCGATTCTGTTCGACTCTCATTGGATTGGTCCAATGGCTCTGAAATCCTACGAACGTGGTCGAATACTGGAGCTGCTGTGGATTACATCAATGGCTCACACTACAGTTTTGATATTTCGTCAGTGGACACATGGACGTGGTCGATGCTTTCTAACGCGAAGTTCACCATGGATTATGTTTCAGTCGGTCAAACAGATGACGCTCGCTTGGAGTTGGATGCCATCGGAATTGAAGTCACTATGGAGACACCTTGGTACGGTGGTGAAGTTGCCCAAGCAACATCGACTGCAACCGGTTACGATTTACCCGTGGTTGACCTTGACATCAGCGTTGGTGATTACAACGGAATCTCATTGTCCGTTTGCGGTCTGGAATCAAACGACGGAGAAACCATAGGAACATGGACGAGTGAAGCGATTACCGTGCCTGCCGAGCAATCCTTCGGTCGAATTCACTACGTCGTAAACGAAACCGGTACAGAAGGAAATGTGAGTGTTCAATATGCAACTTCGACAGATGGTATTGCATTCAGTTCCTTCACGATGTTTGCCGGTGATGTCTTGCCTGATGTTGAGTATGTCAAAGTAAGGGTTTCAACCGACATTGCCTGTGTTGTGTCCGTTCATATTGACATTAATGATCCAGCGATTTTCGTTGTAGGTCGGATTTACGGTGATGCTTTTGGAATCAATGCGACGCTTTCTCGATGGACCATATCCGTAAATGACATCACGGTAGCGAACCTTCCAGTGGCTTTGGGTCAATTTTCACATGAAATTCCAATCGGTCACACCTTGATTTCAGAGAATACCAACATTGAGGTTGTTATCAAAACGTGGTTTACATGGGATTCAGATGGAAGTTCGAGCACAACTGCAATGGAAATAAATTCTATAGAAATTGACGGTGGGTACGAGATTCTCTACGATGAAGATCCGGTTTGTCAATTGGTTGGAGACCAATACCTCACCGAAGATGGAGGAGGTTTGTTCGTACCTCTTCTTACTCGGTGCACAGACGATCGTGGACTTGCAGAGGACCTTGTTGTCAGTTTTGTGAATTCAGAACCCGACATTGTTGATGTTTCACTCGATCAAGGTGAAGTTCGGATTTCTCTCCAATCCGAGCAGTCTGGAGCTTCTCAAGTTACCATGACCGTTTCCGATGCTGCTGGAAATTCGTATGCAGAGATCTTCAATGTGTTTGTTGAATCCGTTGATGATGAACCCGTGTTGAATGAATTTCCTGCGTTGGTACAGGTCGAGCACGCACTCGAAACAACGATTCCATTTGCCTGGTCGGACGTTGATAGTTCAATTACTGCGATGACGATGAGCGCAAACCGTTCATGGGTGACAGTGGACTTGGATTCGGAAACGTTGACACTTACTGCCCCGACTCCGGGCTACACATCCGTTCTTTTGAGTCTCTGTGATTCAACGTCATGCAATGAACGCGTTCTCGATCTTCATGTTGTTTCGTTACCCGATCTTGAGATTACTGATGTTGTTGTTGGAGACGATTCAAGCGGGGTTTTCATCGAATCGGAATCTGCGGAGAATGGGCAATTCCTGATAGCTCGAGTTTACCTAGCAAATTATGGGTACTCGGATGCAGAGATGGCGACCATTCGTTGTACAGTGAACGGTCAGGCAGCAGATATTGCTACGATACCTACGCTCGGTGCTGGCGAGGTGGCTGTTGCTGAATGTTCTTTCCAAGCACCGATTGAAGGTGAATTTCTGGTTATTGATGCGATCGTTGATGGTGGTCAAGTCATCGATGAACGAAACGAATCAAACAACGAAATGGGGGCGTCGCTTACACTAAATCAACCACAAAAAAGCGAACAAGAAGACCTTGGTTCCAGTATTTCTACAACAACAATCTATGTTGGAAGTCTCATTGCTTTGATTCTCATAATTGCGGGCTTTCGGTTCCTTGCACCCGCTAAGATTCGAAAGTATGAGTGATTGAATGACGGTACCAATTCTCTACAGTTTTCGTCGCTGCCCGTACGCCATGCGTGCAAGGATGGCTCTTCTTACGGGTGGTATTCAGGTGGAACTTCGAGAGGTTGTTTTGCGGGATCGTCCAGATCACATGATGGAAATCTCACCGAAAGGTACCGTTCCAGTATTGCTTCTTCCAGATGGAACGGTGATTGAGGAGAGCCTGGACATTATGCTTTGGTCACTCGATGAAACCTATCTTGTCGGTGATTGGAAGGAATTCATCGATGGAAACGATGGTGATTTCAAACATCATTTGGACCGTTACAAATACAACAATCGATATGAAAATCCACTTGCGCCAGAAGCACATAGGGGCCATGTTCTTGAATTTCTCGAACGATACGATAAGCGTCTTTTGCAATCGACGTACCTGTGTGGAGAAGATTGCACAATTGCCGACCATGCACTTGCACCCTTTGTGAGACAGTTTGCGAACACTGACCGGTCGTGGTTTGACAACCTACCACTTCCAAACCTTCACCGTTGGCTGTCGTCAATTTTGACAAGTAAAGTGTTCCTTGATTGCATGGTCAAGCATCAGCAGTGGAAATCTGGTGATGAACCCATTTTCTTTGGATGATGCGTCGACAGTGAAATCACTCTTCCCTTGTCGGATAATGTTGAAAAGGACGTTAACATTCATAACGGTGAGAATTTTTGCTCGGTATGTTCCAAGACTGTGGGGGTCGTTCAGCAACGCTGATGGAATGGATGTGGGGACATGTCAGAATTGAAAATAAGAATTGAAACAGAGGAATTCATCTACGAAGAGTATTTTGAAGCATGATCACCATCGACGAGGATAGACATCGTCGCTCATCAGCACAGCTGATGGTCGAGCAATTTCACCCCTCTCCATTTTGGTGATGCTTTCACTGTCCGTGTTGACTTTGACGAAGCAGACTGCTTCACCTTTGATGCTTGTGACCAAAACGTTCTGACCGGATGTTAAATCATCAGGAATTGAAACGAGCCCTGGACGAAGCAATGGTGCTCCATGCGCAAGCGCAGCCACAGCACTGTCTTTGACGACGATTCTTGGCAAATCTGTAAGAAGCTTCTCGGTTGGATGAAGCATACGCATTAATGCCTCTCCATCATTGCACTCTTTCCAAAGCCAGATGGCGTCTGCAATCTCATGGAGTTCTACGCAATGGTCGAGATTGAAGCGGCCAGAATCTTCACGTCGTAATTCCTTGAGCTCAACGGGTTGATCGAGAAGAAGACCCATGTCCCTTGCCATGGTCCGAATGTAGGTTCCTGCTTCGCACCTGATTCTTGCTACGAGGTGTTTCGATGATTGATCAAGGATTGAGAAATCGTGTATTTTTCGAGTACGAACTTGAACACGAACTGCTGAAATTTCAGGAGGAACGTTGTAAATACGCCCGGACAACTGTTTCAAGACGTTCTCCAGTGCTTCCTGTTCAACATCGTTTTTGAAGCGAAAGACTGCAATGTAGGTTTTGTTGTGTTCAAGGATTTGCTTTGTCAACCGCATCGCCTTTCCAGCCATGAGGGGTAAAACGCCTGTTGCGAAAGGGTCGAGTGTTCCACCGTGACCAAGACGAGGCAGTTGGAGCATGTCTCGAACCCATGCTGCGACTTGGTGTGAGGTTGGTCCCGCTCCTTTGTCGAGGAGAAAGAATCCTGATTCCAGACGTTGCTCAATGGTCTTCTGATCAGGATAGGTGCCAATGGCATCGTCGGTTTTCGCCTCTTCATCGAGAAGTATGGTGCCTGTCATTCTTCGCCCTCCACTATTTTGAGAACCCGGGCCAGCACTTCTTGAGGGTTTAGGCTGCTGGCATCGATAATGTGTGAGTATGGTTCGATTTGCTGTGGCAGTAAATCATACAACTCAAGAAATCGTTGTGCATCAACTTCAGCTCGCTGATTGCTTTCTTCAATAATCTGTTCAATTGAGCCACCTTCTCTCGCTTTCACACGCCTTGCTCGTTCCATCTCGTTGACTTCGAGCCAAACCCTTGGGATATCGAGATCAAGTTTGTGCGCCCACCAACCTGCTAACCGACTTTCGATTATTGATGGGGCGTTGTTGTCCTCTCTGAGCATTTCCTTCTTGAGGAGGTTGTCCAGTTCTCTGTCAACGTCAAGATTGTTTTTGCATAGCTGTCCAAATTCTGCGAGACTTAGGTTGCGGTTTTTTGCTTCCTGGCGAAACAATTCACCTCCATTCAATGAAGACCAACCCTTGGCCTCTCTAAGAAGTCGGACGAGCGTGCTCGTTCCACTCCCTGGATGACCAGAGATGGTGATGAGGGCCATCGTTCACACCCATTCGTGATAACACACATTGCAACGGTAACCGCGAGGTCCCTTGCGATGAACGTCGTCGCTCATGCATTCTGAACATACCTCTGAACTTTCCTTCGATTTTTTCTCGGTCTTCTTCGGAGTTTCCACAGCAGTGGATTTTGCTTGCTTCTTTGGCCCATTCTTGCGAGAGCGATTCCTGCGTTGTTTCGCCTGCTTTGATTTCGCACCGTCATCCGTTACCACAAGGTGGAGCAATGGTTCACTCAATTTCTCATTCGCCAGAACGACAGGATGCTTTCGATAGCGTATCAACTTGATGTGACGATCGACAATCCTTCCTAACGGAGCACTCATGCAAATGTAAGCACAAATCCACGCGGGGAAGAACAAGAATTTGTCGTCCAAGAGATGCCATCGAGGTGCCCAGGGAAGCGAAACATAGTCAACACGGAAGGATTCGACAGCAGTTGTTAACCATGCAAAAATCCCGATAATGAAAATCATTGTGAACATCATCGGGCGCATTGCCCCCATCTGTACTTTCAATTGTTCTGGCATCATTTGTTCACGAAGCGTGTTGGCCTTTTCGGTGAGGATTGGATCTCGACTCATTCGTCCATCGTTCATCATTTTTCGGACCTGTGACTGTCGGTGGCCGATGTGAGCTTGCTCGATAGGATCAGCAAAGAAATTTCTGAGTACCGTGTTGAGTGTCATTGAGAAGGTACCGAGAATAAGGACAGTTATCACGAAGAATTCTGTTTCAGGAAGAACGGGTGCGAGAATTGGGTCCGCCATGTTCCCCAGCGCATTTCGAATGTTTGGGTTGATAATCAGGAAGGTCATCAGTATCATGACCAACAACATGGTCATCATCGAACCGTTGGGTGGAGGGGGCGGAGGTGCCGCACGATTCGCCATGAAACCCCTGTGTGGTAACAGGGTCATGAAGGTTGGTCTTCCGTTGGATTCAAACGAGAGGAAGTTCTCCTCTACTACATGCGCCGTAAGGAACCTCTGGGTGTGACAAAAACATGGGAATATCCACTGCCGATGCCGATGCCTGGACGACCTGTTTGTTGTACAGAAGCAGAGGCTCTGGATCAACTTCGTAAAATTGAGTTCAGTGAGCGCATTTTTTTGTGGACAGATAATGAAAGAAGGACCATTTCAGACTGGGGTTTTCTCGCCAGTGTTCGACAGGGCGTGCCTCCGCTTGGAATTGAAGCAGAACTGAATGCTTGGTTAACGCAATATCCAACAGCCTGGTTGGCTGTCGATCTCCGTGCTGGAGTTATTCCGCCCTCAACGCAGACTCCTCTAGCAAAACTACTTGAAAATACGAAACGAAACGTGCTCATCATTGTCAGCAGTTCCTCAGACAATGAGGAATGGCCACAGTGGAAATTACCGTTCTGATTCACTCAAAGGTGTAGTTGCAAGCGATGCATGACGTAGCGTCATGAGTGTTTGATGTTCCACAGATTGGACAGTCTCTTGATTCGTGTTCTGATGATTCTTCAGCGGATTCATCGGCAGTAGCGTCTTCTATGGCTTCTTCTGCAGCCGGTTCTTCAGCCTCCACAGATTCGGATTCCTCACTTGCATCACCATCCTCTTCTGCAATGAATGCCTTCGCAGCTTCAACAAATTCAGCCTTCTTGAGATAGCCGTTGTCATCAAGATCAAAATTCATCGAATGGGCAAGGTAAGCATCCCTGTCTGTGATGCCATACTCTTCCATGACTCGGAGCATGATATCTTCTCGGAATTTGATAGCAGGAGCTTTCTCTTCGGCTTCTTCTGGCGTTTCATCGCTTGCTTCTGTGGATTCTTCAACCGCCTCATCTACAACTTCTTCGACTTCCTCGGTTTCCTCTTCTTCAGTTTCTAGCTCGTCACCGAAATGAGCACCGTGGAATCGGTTGAGTGCTTCAGCATCGATTTCACCCTCTCCCTTGATTTCAAACGAGACATCGAGTCGCTCACCTTTGGCTACGACAGGAACCTTCCATGTGATTTCAACACCGTCTTCTGTGTCGGTTGTTGTCATTTCAACATCACTTCGCTTGTCGCCACCAGCACCTCGAATGTGCCAATCTTTGATTTCAAAGTTTGAAGGAATGACGTCGCGGATAAACACATCTTGCAATGCTGTATCACCGTTGTTTTCAAACAGAATGAGAACTTCATAGCGGCCTTTTCCACCCATTGGAATTGCTTGCTTACCCGCCGAGAAGTTGCGGCGCAAGTGGCTTACGCGAATGGATGGTGCTTCTGGAGCATCACGGACGCAGACAGGTCCGAATTGCTCGGAACTGAATTGGAAACGTGCCGGTGCATCGACACGCTCGTTGGAAGGTGATGGGTCTGGCGCATTGAGTTTGTAGGATACTTTCATCGTCTTGCCAGGCTTCAACCCGATTGGACCCTTTGTTCCAACGGTCAAGGTCATGGTATGACCATCACCATCAGGTGATCGGTGTTCCTTTTCAAGGGTAATTCCAGCAGCCAATTCTCCTTTCCACTGATCCTCCGGTAGTTCCTTTCCGTTGACCATGATGGTCATTGTTTCCATGTCAGGTGCTTCGAAGAAGCCGGGGATGTCATCGGTGACTCGCATGAGATTGATCGTTGCTGAGCCCGTGTTCTTGACAACCATTGTTGCATCAACACCTTGTTGACGGAACGAACGAAGCGTATCCGTCGAGTACTTCTTTGATATTTCAGCATCAACGACAGTAAACGTGCTCTCTTCGAGTTTCAATGTACCCTCTGTTTTTCGAGTTGCACGCGGTAGAACCGTGTACGAAAGGTCGTAAGTAAAGTCAGGTTCAGCGGTTGCCATGATGGTGCGTTCATCGCTTTCCCACTTCCCTTGTGGGTGAACGTCTTCTTTCACGTCGCTAACATCGAACAGCAAATCATCGCTTCCCTTCATGCGAACTTGCAGTTTGACCAAGTCAACAGCAAAGGATGACCGGTTTTCGAAGATGGTCTGACAAATCCAGTTGTCCGGGCGCTCGTCTTCACGAACTCGCATGTACGTGAACCCACGGCAGAAGGCATCCAAATCTCGGAATGCAAGACTGGAGAGTGTAGAATCTGCTTCATAGGTAGCTTGGGAGACACCTGCATTGATGGTTTTAGTCGAGCTAACGAGGATTTCACCTTCGATCGAAAGAACTTGCTTCTGACCAGGATTCAACGAACCCACAGCCCATGTGAGTGTTCCGGATTCAATTGTGGAAGCACCCGAATGGTTGAAAGCGAGGCAGTCAGGAATGTTCCGAGTGACGTTTACGTTGTGAAGCAAGACTCCAGAGACGTTTTCGACTTCGATGGTTAGTGCAACAGTTCCTGCTTCTTCAGACAAAGCGATGCTCAATGAACGCTCATTGTCTCGGGCAGGATTAGTGTCGAGTGCTTCACGGAGGATAAGCATCTGAGCATCAGAAACGGAGTATTTCTTGACGTAATTTTTCCCTGCTTCGAGTTCATCAACGGAGATCTGGTCTCCACCAATGTCTGTAGAATCAGCGTTATCAAGAAGCACATCGATGTCGTAAATTCTGTCCTCTGAAGACGGATTGTTGACAGTCAGTGTTCCTTGGATTTTCTGTTTTACCACGGTTCCATCGCTTGACAGTGTCGAGGTTTCAACTTCATGGAGCGTTCCTTCAAGTTTGTCTCCTGGGACTTCATCGACTTCTGCACTGGAACGAATCGTAGCACCGGCAATTTCTCCGATTTGGACCGCATTCTCATCGGCCGCCATCAGTGGATCAGCAGCAGGTTCAGCAACGGGTGGTGGAGAAAGAAGTGGGTCTGCGGTTGGTGCATCTTCTGCAGGAGCATCTTCAGGTGGTGAAAGCGGTGTGAGAAGATCCATTCCAAGTGTCGGTGCTGGAGCTTCTTCAGCCGTTTCTTCTGTTGCAGGTGGCAGCGGCGCAAGCAAGTCAAGTCCCGGTGGTGCTAAGGGCGCCTCATCAACGGGCGCAGCAGGCTCGACTGGTGTCAACAAGTCAAGGTTTGGTAATGCATCTGGCATTGGTGGCATTTCTGGCGGAGCCGGAGGTGCATCAGGCATCGCTGGCATTTCTTGCATTGCAGGCATGTCCGGCGGAGCTGGAGGTGCTTCACCCATCGGCGGCATTTCCGGAGGAGCCGGAGGTGCTTCAGCCATCGGCGGCATTGGCG
>DAPT01000066.1 GCA_002502215.1 Euryarchaeota archaeon UBA124 | reverse complement strand
ATGCTGGAGTTGTTGCTCAGCGGCAGTTTTGCTCCAAGTAATGAATCCTCCCCGAAATAAAAGACCATGACTGTCCAATGTTCCGCGTAAGCGGCTCTTCAATGCGAACATTATATCGTCCGAAGACTCTGCAGTTCTCATTGTAGTAGAATCCAATTTACGGAGTTCTTCAAGCGCAGTAGCAATAGTCATCGGCGAAAGGAGTTCAACCAGGTGACTCGCTTGGACTGTCATGTTACCATTCGCTGGAAAGCTTATCAGACGAGGTGCGGTTTCTCTTGTAATCTCTACTTTCAGGGTGAGTAAGCAATTGATTTCATCACCTGAGTCTGAAACTCCTCGGACCTGAATCATAATCGAGTGGGGGCCAGTAAATGCAAACATGAATGATCGAACGGGGTTAGCACGCCCGAACAAAGACCCAAAGAATCCGATTTGAGGATTGACTTCCATATGGGTTTGAGAAACGGAACCGACGATTTTCCCATTTTCTAATACAACACAGACCTCATTGGGTTTGAGCGTTACTTCCGAATGACGTGGAACATCTGAGTCATTCATGTATTGAGCTATCACAGTAGGGTTTGTTCTCCATCTAAAATGCATAAGTTCACCTCTTTGTAAGTCCGTCAATAAACATATTTCGTTCAAGATACATGTTCCGGACCCTCGTAACTTTTTGATGCCAATTGGAAATTTCAACTTCAACTTGACCTTGATCTAGGCCAGGTCGTTGGTCAACAAGTTCATTCGCCATCCTCGTAGCCTCCACGAGACCTTGGAGGACTTCGTGGTCATGGGTAACCAACTTCCGAATTGCTTTGTTTTTCAATTTTCCAATAGCAGAATGTTGGGAAACGCTGTTGCTTGAAATCGAGAATTGAGCCTCTGAACGAAACAAACTCAAACTGTCGATCAAATTTTCAAGCATCGTTCTTGCGGCTCTGTGGCCATCACTATGAACCTCTTGTTGTATTTTTTCTGCGTGGCGAGTAATCATTTCACAGCGGCGTTGAATTTCAGACCGGATTGCCTCATCTGAATTCATAAATTTTCCTTTTTCGTAGCCAGAGTATGCGTTGACGATTGTTTTCAATGCCTCAAGGGCAAGGGTATAGGAACTGACGCTCATTAGTTATCATGCCTCGGAAAAATGTTGTCATTTATTGAGGTATCGTTAGACAGATTTGCTATCATTCGGCCTCAGTAATTGGAGAATGATCTTCCATCACAACAGAATCATTGGCAATTGTGTCTCCAACCCTACCTATGTTATGACCAACATGTCCGATATTATAAGTAACATCTGGCAATTTAAACTCCCTTGAAATCAAGAAAGTACTCATTGCAATGCCAAGTCGAGACATCGCTCGAACAGTCTCTTGTTGGCGAGAGCCCCATTGATAGAAGAAGACAGAATAATTTCCTGACTGAGTGTTGAAAGTTAGTATGTGCGGATTGCCCATCGTAAACAAGACTAGACCTAGTAATACAACAAAGAGAATGTCAATAATAAACCATGGAGCACTCCATGTTGAGGTAATCGGAGTGATGAATACAAATGATACAAATGTCAGAATAAACAGCAGCATGCGAATGTTGTGTAGACCCTCAAATCCTCTGTGTCTGAATCCTAAGACAGATTCTCTCATTATTGAAAATTCATGCCGCAACTCCCCTTTGCGATTCAATCTAATCACTTGAAACAAATTCTCACCAACCACGAGTGAAATCCTAGAACCAGGCTTTGACTGTTTCAAGATAAGTTCCTCCATACTCTTGTCTGTTTCTAATAAAATCTGCGTGACGCTGGTCTGCATGTAACCACCTGAGAGTCATGTTTTGAATGCTTTTTGGCATCAAGGCTTAGTTTGCGTCATTTTTGGGTTGACGGGAGTTGTTAGTTATTGGACTTCTCTTCAATTAGGTTATCTCCAATGCTATCGAGGATCGGGAATTTCAATTCCATCATGTTTGTTTTTTAGTTGATAATTCTTGAAAATCCAGTCGATGATACTCAACCAAAAATTTGGTTAACTCCAACCGATAGTACTACACATGGACGAACCCGTGTTCAGCCCTGATGGGAAGTGGATGTGGTCGGGAAGCGAATGGATTCCTGCACCTCCAGACCAAGGTTCGCAACAACTCAACATGCAGGATTCCGTCATTGGTGGAGACGTCGTCCACAATACGGTGGTCAACAACGATCCAGCTGCTGTGACGACGGCTGTGATTGCCGCACTGCAGCAAATGGGCATGGTCAATCCGACACCTGCTACTCCTACAGCACCTCCACCTGCACCCGAGGTCGTATTGCCGGCCGCGTTCAATGTTGGCGACCACGTCGAGTATCATAGCCCGACCAACGCTCGCTGGTTGGATCGCTGTAAGGTCGTAGGAATCAACGATGACGGAACCTACAGAATCGAAGTTCCCTACCAAGATTCTGTCGTGCAAACGAAACATGCTGTTGTCATTGGTTCAGCCCCTGGAACCATACGTCCTGCGAGTCCCCCGTTCAAGGCTGGAGACCGTGTGCTTGTCGATTGGAAACGATACGGCCATTACTATCCGGGTCGAATCGCTTTGGAGCATGAGAATCACACCTTCTTGATTCACTTTGACGACGGAGATGTCGAAGACAACGTGGAATGGATTCGTATCGAGCCGTTGGATGAAGATTCTGTCGAGGTTCAGGCGTACGTTGAAAACGTTATGAACGAAGAACAAGAGTTGGTTGACGCCTTCAGGGTTTTTGACAACGACAACACGGGAACGATTTCTGCCCGTGAATATCTTCGAATCCTTAGCGAACTTGGTGATAATCCTCTGCCCGTTGATGATGTACTGCAAGAGTTTGTTGAACTCGGGATTGAATTGGATTCCGAAATTGATTACCGTGCACTTGCAAAATTCATGGTTGCTTCAGAGCAGGACGAACCCAGCCAACAAACCAAGCAGGAAGTGGTCATACACGATGCGGCCATTGAGGGGGATAGGCTGTCCGGATATGCCTACAATCATCCAACACTCGGCGAGGGTCGAATCAATTCATCAACCATTGTTGCTGTCACATACGACGAGCGAGCCACAGCAAGGGTTGAGACCCAAAACACCGTTTATGTTGTTGGGCCAACCGGTTGGAAAGAAACACCACCCAATCATCCATTCAACGATGCAGACAATCAATTCTACACGGTCCAGGGCGCAGGTACAGCCAAATGCAACGGTACGTATCTCCCCTCCACCGAGTTTGACGGCGTTCCAAGCTACATCAACGGAGACGTTCTCCTTCTCCGGTGGAGAATGGGTAACGGAGACCAGTGGTGGTATCTGGCGAACCGCAACAGTCTGGACAGGAAACGAGGAGACTATTACCGGGTTAAATCATCATCTGACACCCCCCCAAGCACGGGCTGGACAACCGACGATCAAACCGAAGGTGAGGCGCCCTATCCGTCTGTGGAACACAATGGAAACCCATCGCCAAATAACGCATTCAGCGTTGGACAGCACGTGAAGATTGAATGGAACGGCCAGTGGTGGGACGGTCAGATTTTGGAAGTGGCCGCCGATCAGTATCACATTACCTACACCGATTATTCCTCAGATTGGGACGAATGGGTCGGTGTTTCAAGACTAAAATCCAATTGATGGATGGCGGACGTACCAGTCTCCGCTCCCCAAACCCACGTAGCTCAACTTGAAGCAACCATCAGGTCGGCTCACGCCTTGCTCCAAGCAGGACTCATCGAGGAGGCAACCAGCCTCCTCTCCGCCTTTTCGCCCGAAGTTCAACCGAAGATTGACCGAGCGTTGACCGAAGTTCGGTCGAAGGTTGACCGAACATTGCCCAATGCAGAGAGGTGGTGATGTTTTGGCCAAGTTCGCATCGCTCCAAATCATAACGAACGCCAGCAAAGTGACGGTCAAATCAGGGAAATTTCGCCGTAGCATGCACGTTGCGGAATGGTCTGCGATGGTCAGTCAATCCATGGCCACCATGGTTCCACTGAATCCGAAGGCGACCCGACCATCCTCACAGATCTACCTCGTGAGAGGGCTCGGATTTCGATTGAAGGCGTGGGAAGGAATGCCGGATTGTTTGTTGCTGATTCAGCAACCACGACCACTTCCTGCACCGGTGGTTCCGCCAAATCAACCACCTCCTCCAATGTTTCTGAATTTAGGGAATGTACGGTTTGACCAGGTACTGCACTCCGTTGAGCAAAACGTGCTCAGGGACGAGGGTGACGAAGTAAGCATCATCGCCAAAGCAGGTGAAGAGGCCTATTTGACAGCGATGCGATTCGTCCAACGCAACATCCTCCATCAAGAGATTTCGAGGCACATTCCACAGGATGTGAAGATTGCCGTCGCCTTACGAGATCGGGGCCGCTGCACTCACATCGACCACTTCAGGCAACGATGCACAGCCACAACGAGACTGCAATACGACCACCGTTTCATTCCCTTCTCTTTGGGAGGGCCGCAACGCATTTGGAACCTTACGCTGTATTGCGAAACCCACAATCAGGCGAAAAGCGACCAAGTGGATTTCGCCAAAGCGCTGGTTGAATTCTTTGGAGGATTGCTACCATGAGCAGAAACAGAAACGACGAACTGCCCGATGACCTAATCGACAAACTGAAGCTCCTCAACGAGCAACCCGATGACTACGACGCAGACACAAGACCACTGGTTCCGTTGAACGAGGACGACATCGGTACGTTCCGCCCACCTGAACCAGCATCGCGAGTTGGCATTCGAGATTCTTCATACCTCAACTATCGTGCTTGGGGATACATCAGCGATGATGAACGGATTCTGCTGTCAGATGAAGGGGAAGTCTACCTCAAAATTGATGAAGAAACATTTGGTACCAGCGACGCTATCAGGATGATGTTCAATATCGCGTTTGAAGTATCCCAATCCTTTCACAAAAGGGCAACGAACATCGAAATTGCTCTGAAAAAACTCGTACGACGTTCGGTTCGAGAGAGTGTCATCCGTCGCTTGATTGGATGGATGAGATCTGGCCGATTCCGTTGAGTATGCTCATAAACTCAATTTGGTCGACTCCAAACAGGAGATCCCCAGAATCCATTTGGGCCAACAAGTTCAATGCGGAACAGTTCAACGACGCCTTTGGTGAGATGGTGGCATCAAAGCTTGATTTCCGTGGAAATGCAAAGTTTTGGGTGAATTGGGCCGTGAGAAATCAAGAAAATCCCGAAATGTATCCACTAATTCCAAACCAGGATATCGAAGAATCTCAACCGCATGAAGACACCTACCAAGGATTGTACAAAGTGATTCCCCTCAAGGTTGAAACAAGGATTCCCAGATTGCCCTGGGGCAGTCAGAAGGCTTTGATCATCAATCTGGAATCTTCAATTGAACTGTCAAAAGCGCAAGAAGAGGCATACACAATTCAACAACTGATGGAATCAAGAGGCATTGACACAACAGTTGTTTGTGCACGTGAAGATGAAGATCCAAAAAATCTCAGATCCATCCTTGCATCCAATCATTGGGACATCATTCACTTCTGTGGCCACATGAGCGTCGAAGACGGGCATTATATTGGTCACTCAGGGGGACTAACAGCAACAGAATTTGTTGCTTCATGTTGCCGTGCTGGACCTCCACGACTTGTCATCCTCAATGCTTGCAAAAGTGGAGATACTTCGGTTGAAACTGACATTTCCGGGATAAGTGGACCTATAGCAGAACAATTCTGCATACGAGGCGTTGACGCCGTGGTTGCTACACGTTGGGAGATTTGGGACGTGGCAGCCAGAGATTTCAGCATCGGTTTCTGGACGCATGTGACTCAGGCCATACCTCAAATCTCCACCGAAAAAGCATATTCCATTGATGTGCGTTCAGCGGTTCTTTTTGCAAGAAAGGGGTTGAAATCACTTCACCCAAATCGTGATGCATGTTGGTTGGCGTATGCACTTTTTGAATCGAGAAGGGACGGATGCATCATACCATCTCAAAACATTGTAATCCCCGGTGTTATGCCAGGTGAATTCCACCCACCATTCATCGATATTCATAATCATACCATGATTTGTGAACATCTCTCGCCTGGTTCTGCTGGCCTCTACATCATGTCAGCACCCGCTTGCACTGGAAAAACCTCAATCAGTAAGCTCGCTCTTCAAACTCTTGGTTTCGACACCGAATTGATTGAAATTTGCTATCAATCAGCACGACATGACCCCCTCCTAAAGACAGTAGAGACCATCAAAGACCAACTGGAGAGAATTGACCAAGCACCGCTCTTACCATTGATTATCGACGATGCGGAGGTGCTGATTAATCACTTTGGGACTGGTATTTTTGAAACATTACTGCAAATCTCGAGAGTTGTTCCCCTACTCCTCATAACCAGAGAGAGGCAAGAACATATGGGGCTGTATATGTTTCCTTTCGAGAAATTTGGTTTGAACCCTGATGAATTGATTCATCTAAAACCACATACCATGACTCCGGTTAGTTTAGCAGGTTACATGGATACTCATTTTGGTGTTCAACTTGGCATGGAAGAAGCTCTGAACCTTTGTGTGCGCATGAACAGCACATTCTTTGGGATGCCAAAATTTGTTGACTCTTTTGTCAACTCAAACACCAATCTGGACCTGCTCGAGTGTCCCAGAGATGCCCCGCTGTTGAATCGATTATCAACCATTTCAGATGAAGAAATCCTTGCCATACAGATGATTTCTGAACTTGAAACACCGATTGCGTGCAAACTCCGATGCATGGTTGCTTGGGATAAACTGGCCAAGGAAGGTGTTGTTCAAACCCAAAGCGGTGTTTTTGAAACACTATGCTCGCTTGACATCCTGCAAGATTGGTTTGATTCAGATGAAATCCCCAGCGAAGATGAATTTCACGACGTCCTGGAAAAAATTCCAGCATTCCTGAGAGACATCACAATCCCCGATGAGGATATGCAAGCTCTGATCGACTTAGACGACCCAAACAACCCTGCGCTACCAAAGCACCCTATCTTCACAAAACTGTTCACTGCCTTCACAATCAACACCTACGTTGCAGAAGAGGTGAAGCGTTGGGAGAAACACAAAGATCTTGCTTTAGCAATGCGCTTTGCAATGAACGCCCTCTTAGCCATCGATCCAACAGGTCAAATGCCCTACCTTTCCGACGGGTACGATAACTCTGAGATGGAAATCAGAATTAACCAGCCCATTGAGAATGAAGAGCGAAAGTTCACTGGCCAATACTTACTCTCAATCCTTCGGGCAGGAACCAATCAAAAAACCAACGTCCTGGATAATGAATTGAAAATATGGTTCAAAAACCCCAAGAAAATGATGGACTCAATCGAAGAAATACCAGATCAAATCTTGTTTGAATTGAGATGCAGGATTCCAAGCCTCTCAATATCAACTTGCAAATTCCTTGGTGAATTTATCATCGCACACATGGACAAATTCCAAACATCCAATCCAGCCAAAGCGGCCCTCATCTATCAATTATGGTTGAAAGGGTCATATCTTAGCATGGATGAATTCTGGAAAACAGATAAATGGAATCGACTCAAAGAGGAGGCAAAAAATACGTTTCTCAAAAATGACCCAGAACTTGAAAACATTTGGAGAATGAAAGAAATTAATTACCAAGCCCAGCATTTACTGATGTTTGAATCACATGCCCAACGAGAAATCGCCCTTTTAATCGCTTCAAAAGAGGCACTCTCAATCGAATCAGAGTCAAGACATGAATTGATGCTCTTGCATTACGATTTTGGTCAAATTCTTCTTCGACACATACTTTTCTTGAGTAAGGACTACACATACACTGCATTCTGCTGTCATGTGGAAAAATTAGGTGAACAGTTTTCTCAACCCCCATCCAAGTTGTTTGACGACAGTGGCAGAATACCAGACTTCGAGCGATATTTCCAATTCTTCCGCCTCTGCCAACTTCTTATTCAACAACGAGCGGGGTTAGAAGAAGAGAGTGACGCCAAAACTGAACTGTCATGGATTCGAGACCTAATGGAGACGGCAGTGCAAATGGGCCAAATGAAAAAGAATCCAGACCTCAGAAAAGCTTTGATGTCCGAAGCCGCAAGTCGAAGCATTGCACTCCATCGACGAAATGACATCGCTTGGACAGATCTTGAACTGAGAATTCGTGCGAGACAATTACGGGAATTGAGGGATCGTGTTTGGAAAGACATTGAATCCCCTCCTAAGTGGATAACAGAAGAACTCGCACCTCATTTGGTCCGTTCCTTTGACCAAAGTTTTCCTTTGCCACCTTTCATGAGAGAAAAAATCCCAAAACACCTCTGGAAACAAATACCAGAGGATAAGTGGATTCAAACGATTGACAACGCGTTCGAACAGGTAACTGGCACTACGGGTCACGAGATGTTGAACTTCACTCACATTCTCCGGCATGATTCTGCCACAGATCAGTTCAAGTCTGGGAGCGGGGACCATAAACGATAGACTGGTCGATGACATCTTTACCACTCGTTTGCTCAAGAATATCGAGCAATCTCTGAAGGACTTGGAAGAAGGTAACAATCGTAACGCCAAGTCAGTTCTCAAGACCTTCTTGGAGGTGATGGTTTGAACACCATCGAAATCCGTGTCAATTGCTACCGATGTGGCAAACCGATGGTTGATGATCTACGTGAATCCATTTGGGGATTCGATGTAGCAGCATTCTTCTGTCCATACTGTGAGGCATCTTATCCATTGCACCCTTCAAAGGAGGTGTGTGAATGAGTAGCAAAGTAATCCGGTGCACTTCGTGTGGTAATCTCAGCAGGACTGAGTATTCTTGTGGATGCTACTGGTGTTTAGAATGCTGTGATGCCTGCCCATGTAATTACTACATTTACGGCAGTCCCGCAGGCTGTGATCTCCACGCAGAGGAGGTGGAAGAATGAACGATGATGTTCCGTACGATGTCGAATGGCATCAGAAGATGGGTGCAGTGGTTCGAGATGGGAGAATCATCGCTTTCCCACCTTGCCCGACAGGAAAATGTTGGTTCAGATCTAATGGTAGGAATTACCGAGTTCGACTAGCAAGGAAATGGAATGATGAATACAAGCACTTCTCCTACTGGTGCTATCGATGTGGATATGAGCAGGGGTGGTTTTGATGAAGCGATTTTCAAATCCATTCAAGAGGAGGTCTACCCTTCATCGCTGGAAGTTCACGAAGGGCTTGAATGGGACTACTATCAAGACACTACAGTACTATCACCGAAAGGCGAGAAAGTGGTTGGATTGTAAGGATGAGAATGGCTGTAAGGTTACATCTATTTTGGAGGGTCGATGATGGCAGAAGAGCAGGTTAA
>DAPT01000028.1 GCA_002502215.1 Euryarchaeota archaeon UBA124 | reverse complement strand
ACCTCTTGCTTTTTTGCAAATCGGGGGAGGAATCGCTGGAGATTTTCCAGTTTGTGTTGTGCCCATGCTCAACCAAGATTTGGACCGTGATGTCCCTTTGTGGTCTTGGTTTGGACAAATCTCTGAATCACGTCCATCCTTTGGTGGTTATTCAGGTGCACCCCCAAGTGAGAAGATTACGTGGGGAAAAATCGATGCGAAAACCCCGATGTTTGTTGTTGAAAGTGACGCAACCATCGTTGCGCCCCTCCTGTTCGCCTACATACTGAACCTCTGATTGTTGACGCAAACCGCCAACACCCTTAGAGAGGAGCGGCGCAAAGGGATGGGCATGGGATGTTACCGAAGTGTTGGCCTTGTGTTCCTTCTCTTGTTGACGCCGATGTCCTATTTTGTTTCTGCACAAGACGCACCAACGGTTACCATTACCTCTGACTGGAACGGTTCTTCTTCCCTGGGTAACGAACACGCTTATGTGCTTTCATTCGGTGATTCATCCTCCCACGACTATGATGTTTCTGTGGAGCATTTGCGTGGCTCCACCGACCTTCTCCCGTCCATTCAAACAACCTTCTTGGAAGGTACTGGCACACTTACGGGGCGTGTTGTTCTCGACACAGTGGTTGCTTGGAACGACACTATCTCGATTGAAGTTACCATCAACAGCCACGATGGAGTCGTACTTCCATCGCCCGTTGTTGTCGAACGTATGTTCACAGTTGGTTCTTGGAACCAGCCCATGGCAGATCACGAGGTGACAACCTCAACAACTTGGTCGCTTGAACAAACCTACCAAACAAACGAAGGAAACCAATCGTTCATGCTTCTCTTCGAAGGAAACGGTTGGCAGCAACGCATAGGAGAGGTTCTCAATTCCTATGAGTTAGGGAACGGGACGTTGTTCACATCGGAAATCACAGAAAATTCAACAACCGAACTCTCTCTCAACTTTGAATCGTTTTGGAAAAATGAAACCGTCACATCAGGTGTGTTGACTTCACAGGTCATTCAAGCTCGCGGAAACGGCGATATTTTGTTGCAACTTGAGGAAGATGGGTTGGTAACGACCATCAACGCTACGGTGGTTGATGCCCTCCTCAACCGCTCAAACGTCGATAACGTCGCAACAGAACGCCTTCGCTTGGAAGCATTCGGTGCATTGCTTGTTACCGGTCAAGAAGACGACGCAGAATTCGACGTTGATGGCGACATCAGTTTACTCCTGCTGGAAACAATCGACATCGATGGCATACGCGTTCTTGAGCACACACAATTCGAAGCAACGGCAGACATGCTGCTGAGGGACGACGGGTCAGAATTTAATCTCCAACTCGATCAGTTTGAGACGCTTGAACGCTGGGAGAACGGTGAACGGGTTGACCAATTGAACGTCGTTCGAGGCGATGGAACGTTCGGATTTGAAGATCAAGAAGAGAACGCCTCAATGGTTGTCAACGGAACTGTATACACGTTTCACAACCGTGTTGAGGATGGGATCACGATGGTGGACAATATCCACGTCGACGGTACTTTATCCGGAGACGTTCAGGGGACATTCGGTGTTGTTCAAAGCATTGAGCAAACAGGGACACAACTTAATCACACGCTTGTTGAACACGACGTCAATGTTCTTCACAGCGAGACTTGGTTCAACGTAACCGGTGCAGGAGGTAGTAATTTCTTCGGAGGTAGCGGAGTTGGTTCCTATTACAACGATTCTTACATTTACCAAGCGACCAACGCAGATTGGGACAATCGTACCGTGCGACTCGTTTGGACCGAAACAGGCCCCGACCCCTCCAACGGGGATGAGCGTCCTGAGCGTAGTCCAATCGAGCGCGAGCCGACGCCGCCAGAAGTCGAAGAGGCCCTTGGTAACATTTCGGTTGGGCGTGAGGCAGGCTTGGTTCCCGTCCCAATGGAGACCGGAGATGTTGTCCGTCTCCTCGCTCAGGACGGAATCGTTCTGACCGTCACTGCTGGCCAAGAGACGATTGAGCCGCGAGACGCTAAAAATCTAAGCGTGATTCAATGGACTGGAACGTACAGCGATGCAGTTGCTGGAACCGCTCAGGGTTCAATCGTCCACAAAGGTCCGTTGGCAGGTCTCCTCGCAAGCGCCACACGTTCGTTTGAAATTGAATTTGGTGAGAACGAAGAGGTTGCTCTCCTTAACGAATCACAAGCAGTCGATGCAATTCTCTCACCGAGCATCGTTTCTGCAGATGATAACACGGCACCGCAGATTTTGGACTTGTCATTGATGGAAGGATTGGTGTTTGGAGAAGGAGCATCCCCATCGCATTTGGTCGCCACAGTCGACGATCCTGATTGGAACGTTGTCAGTGTTGTTGTTGACCTTTCCTCGATTGGACTTGGAACCGTTTCCATGAATGACCGAGGCCTTGATGGCGATCAGACCATCGGTGATTATCAGTGGACAACATTGGTTTCCGTTCAAGGTATGGAAATAGGACAACTCCAAATCAGCGTTGAAGTCATCGATGAATGGGGTGAAATTGACGTGTTTTCGACCAACGTGACGGTTGAGAATCAAGCACCTCGAATCCTCGATGTATCGATTGAGCCAGAGACCGTAATACGCGGTGGCGCTGCGCTCATGATCCTCGATGTCCTCGATTACCATGGCGTTGCTTCCGTGGTTGTCGATCTGAGAGAATACGGTGGAGAAGAAATCGCATGCTTCAAAGTTGAGGGATGGGCTTGTGAACTTGTGATACCTGAAGGAATGACTCCCGGAGTTCGTCTTATCAAGGTGCGCTTAACCGATGCGCTGGGCTCATCCATTCTTGTGACGAAGACACAAGCATCGGAACACCATTTCCAACCGAGCTCTAGCGACGTTGATTTGGCCGTGACAGTGGAAAACACACCACCTACACTTTCTCTTGCAACCACTGAATCCTTGCTGCGATCTGATTCCAATACGTTACAGGCAATCGAAATTCGTGTCCAAGACCCGGATGGTATTCTTCTCGTGCGCGCAGATCTTGGCGTACTCAAACCACTTGGACAAACCAATCGATGGGTTACTTTGTACGACAATGGGCAGGGATTGGACCGAGAGGCAAACGACGGAATATACACCGCAACAGCATCGATTCGTACCTCAACACCGATCAGTGCGCACGAGATCTTCGTTCAAGCATCCGACTCCTTTGGTGATGCAACATCCCCAACATCGTTCGTTGTAACTGTTGCTGAAGCTGATGAAGGAGTTCTCGGGTCGAGCGATGGTGAATTCTCGGTTACCCTCATCGCAGTGGCCGTTGGTGTGGCGGCTCTTCTCGCAGGTTTGGTGGTCTATTTCCGGCAACGTCAGCCACCCAAGGATGGACACGATCGATTTGGATTCCAGTGAGCATACAATTACGCCGACAATCGTTTATACCCCTGCTCGGTGGGTTGCTTGCTACCTGCGAGCGTAGTGTAGTGGTTATCACCGGGCGTTGCCAACGCCTGAACCCGGGTTC
>DAPT01000134.1 GCA_002502215.1 Euryarchaeota archaeon UBA124 | reverse complement strand
CGATGGCAACCACACACACGACGATGCACAGTCAGAAACACAAAACCAGGACTCGGGAGCAGAATCGACAACCCAGCTGATTGCCATGGCCATGGCCATCGTTTCTGCAATTGGTCTAGGGCTCCTGCTCATGCAACCTGAGAAGAAGACGTTGGTTGAGGAAGAATAGCTGCATTACTGGTGAACTATGATGCAGATAAAGGTCGATAAGAAAGACGTGGATTTAAGATATGTTTTCGGCATGCTAATCCTTTGGTTAGGTGCAGGACTCCTCGTTTTGATGTTTGTTGACTTCCTCATGCATGATGAAATTAGTCTAATAGCAACATTGATTCCTTTTGTATTCATTCCTCTAGGAATTTACCTTATGAAAACATCAAGATCCGCAACCCCTGTTGGTGAAACAGGATATGCCGTCTCAGCACACTTACGTGGTGGAATACGCTAGTTATCATCACTATTTTCAGCTGATACTAACTATTCGATGATTTCAGAGAATCTGTAGACAAACCGACGAGGATTTGCTCATGAGCAAATGCGACGATTCAAAGGTAAATGGCCTGTCGGTGGGTTGTGGCTTGGGTACGTCTACGGCGATTTCTGAAGCATCTCGAAAAGAGAGGTGAGGTGCTGCGCATCAACCGTCCGGTTGACGTCGCCTACGAGGCGGGTGCCATCGCTGACCTTCTGGTCAAGAACGATGGCCCTGCTGTCGTCTTTGAGCAACCACGTCTGGCAGATGGATCGATTTCTCCTATGCCCCTGGTCATGAACCTCTTTGGTAGTCATCAACGAACTTTGGATGCATTGGGTGCCTCGCACGAAACAGAAGTTGGCGACCGCATGACTGCGATGATGAAGCCAGACATTGGTACCTTTGTCAAAATGCCATGGAAGGCACTCCCGCTCGCCCGTGATGCATTTGCAATGCCACCTCGAAAAAAGCGGTTTGCGGCCCCTTGTCAACAAGTTCGGATGAAGAATCCTGATTTGACCAAACTCCCTATTCCAAAGACGTGGCCGATGGACGGGGGTCACTTCGTGACACTGCCCTTGGTCGTGACCAAAGACCCGAAGACAGGGGATCACAATCTCGGTATGTATCGTGCCCAAGTCTTCGATGAGAAGAACATCGGATTGCATTGGCAGATTCACAAGCATGCCGCAGATCATGCTGCTGCCAGTGGAGAACGGATGCCGGTTGCCATCTGCATCGGCGGCCCTCCAGAACTCATCTTCTCGGCTATCGCCCCTCTTCCAGACAATCTGAGCGAATACCAGTTTGCGGGAATCCTGGGCCGACGTTCCCTGCGAATTACCAAGGCTGTTAGCCAAGACCTCATGGTACCAGCAGAGGCAGACATCGTCATCGAGGGTTATTGCATTCCTGGTGAAACACGAACTGAAGGGCCATTCGGAGACCACTTCGGATTCTATTCCCTCACAGGGCAGTATCCTGTCCTTCACGTCACAGCCATTACGCATCGTAAGGATGCGATGCTTCCTGCGACCATTGTTGGCCTTCCTCCAATGGAAGACGGATACTTGGGTGAGGCTATTGGACGACAATTTTCTCCCGTTCTACGATTCCAACATCGGGATGTCATCGGCGTTCATCTCCCCCTTGAAACCGGATTCCACAACCTTGCTATCGTTGCATCAAAGCAACGCTACCCTCGACAAGGAAGGAAGACCGCTCTCGGATTGTTCGGTGCTGGCCAAATGATGTTCCTCAAGAGCATGATAGTCGTTGACCCAGACCAAGACCCAAAGGATTTGGAAGCACTCCTCGATGCCATGAACAACAACGTCCACATTGCAACCGATGTGATTGTTCTTGATGGCATGGTAGCCGATTCGCTTGAAGCTGCAAGCCCGTATGAGAATGTTCACTCGAAACTTCTCATCGATGCAACAACGCTTGCAGCAGCCGACCCCCGTTCGTCAAATGATCCGCTTGAAGGTTCGTTCAAGCAAGAAGTACCTGCTTGGAGGCAGGGGCTTGAACCTGCACCTTCCTTCGATGGACTTGATTCTGTTCTCGCATTGGATGACGTTTCAGATGCACGCATGCTTCGAGACAGTATGCTCGTCGTCACAACGAACGTTCCAGCTTCACCATCCCCAAGGGATGGTTCAGACGCTTCAAACGACGCTGCAGAAACGGCTCGTCGAGAAAAAATAGAGCAATTGAAAAATCAAATTTGGCAATTGGATTCTTCCTCTTCTTTGCGATGGTTATTCATCACCAACGACGATCTTGATTTGCACTGTGAAAAGGCTCGTCGTCGATTGCTGTGGCAACTCACGTCTCGCTTCGATGTTGGTCGTGGACTTACGTTTGATGACGAGAAGGAGCGAATGTGCTGGGATGCTACCACGCCCATTCCATCAAGCGAACACGGTGTACGTCGATGGCCTGCCGTTACCATGCATTCCGATGAAACATTGGAAGCGGTCCGCAAACATCCCGAACTTGACAAATACCAATGGCCCCCGCACTTGGAATTCAGGTGAGGGTATGAACGTAAAGCAAATCGCTGAGTTCGTGAAAATCGAACATACGCTGTTTTCGCTACCTTTTGTTCTTATCGGCTACCTCATCGCGAGTGGGGAATTTAATCACGGGTATGGCATCGATCTTCTCTGGATTCTCCTTGCTGCCGTCGGCGCCCGTGGACTTGCGATGACTTTGAACAGGATCATCGATCGAGATATTGACGCTGCAAATCCTCGAACACAAGGCCGACACCTTGCATCAGGTACAATGAGCATGCAGACGGCTTGGATTCTCTCAGCCGTGTTCTTGCTGATGCTCCTCATCAGTGCTGGCTTGCTCAATGAAGTAGCTTTGATGATGGCCTGGCTACCTGTCCTTGCGTTCGTGATCTACCCTTACATGAAGCGATTTACGTGGTTGTGCCATTTCTGGCTCGGCCTTTGTCTTGGACTCGCTCCAGCTGGTGCATGGGTAGCCATCGCTGCAGATACGCATGGATGGGCGGCCATCACAGGTCTATTCGATACGCAAACTGAGTTCCTTTGGGCGCCAACCATCTTACCTATTTCACTCGGAGTAGCACTCTGGATTGCAGCGTTTGACATCAACTACGCACGAATGGATGTCGAAAGTGACCGTGAGCAAGGCATCCATTCCTTTCCATCAAAATTCGGTGAGCGAGCAACAACTCGAACGACGATACAACTCACGCTCTTGTGGTTCGCTTGTTTCGCTTTCTCTGATCCAATGGAAGGAATTTGGTTCCTTGCTGCGTCGGGTTTAATGGCAATTGCCAACATCTACGTCGTTCTCAGAAAGGACAGTTTCTCGGACTTCCAAACTACACTGTTTCGAGTATCCATGTTAACGGGATGGGTCTTACTTGCCTCACTTATCGTAGGCTTTGCAATTGAGGTCCCAACTGGATTGGAAGATTGATTCCTTTCAGCAACAGCCGTGATCTCGGAGAGGTGCCGAGACGAATTCGACCTTGTCAACATCCCGAATATCGTTCAATTTCTCCATTGCACTGCGCAGGGATTTCGCCGTTCCACTCAACTGTAATGTGTCAACGCATGAGTGACTTTTTGTCAAACAATTGTGATGAAAAGAAAACACTTCAAGCTCGTGTGAATGACGCAAATCCATCAGTTTGCTTTCGATTCCGTGCTGATAGTAGATGATCATCGTTCCTTCGAGAACAATCTCGTTGTCCATCGTTTCGATCGACCCACGTTGCTTTGCTTCTGCAAAATGCAAACTTGCATCACGCAAGAAAAGACTTCGATTGGAATAACCCGAATCTTGAATCAATCTGGATAATTGATTTGCAAATGCATCATCTGTGCTGAACGAGAGGACACGGCTCATACCATCCCGATTGGAAGGAAATTAATAACAATTTTCTAATATGTATTAATCGAGGGAAGGGTATGTCTTCTGCACCAATTCTGTACGCTGGACTTACCCTAATCGTAGCCTTAATCGCCGGACTGCTTCCCGTTTTTTCGAAGATAAAAGAGAACCCAGAGCGCCTCAAAATGATCACTGCAATCGCATCTGGAATTATTATTGCATCCGCCATGCTGATTGTTATCCCTGAGGGGTATGAAATCGCATCCAGTGATTCGCACAAAGAGAACGACGAGGCGTTGGCTGGTTCCATCGCTTTGGTGTTTCTCGAATTGAACCACGGAGAAGTAAACGAGTCTGAGGCCATTGAGGAAATCGAGGGTCTCCTTTCACACGATGGTCACGGTCATGAGGAAGAGCATGATGAAGAAGAACATGAAGATGAGAGCGAAGGTTTGAAAGAAACCGTTGAGCATGCAATCGAAGAATACGAAGAAGGACTCATCAATGCAACAACTGCTCTTGAAGAGATTGAAACAGCCATTTCATCTGTGGGTCATTCCGAAGAGGATGAGCACGATGAGCATGCCTCAGGATTGTTGCTTGGTGGTGCCATCCTTGGAGGTTTCTTGCTGATGTTTGTCCTTGAAGGAGCGGGAATTGGACACGCCGTTCACGAAGAGCACCACGATCATGATGATCATCATGGACATGGTCACGTTCATCACAGCGATTCTGGTTGGCGTCTTGTTCTTGGGCTTACTCTACATTCTGCTACCGACGGTGTCGCCATTGGAGCTGCTGCTGCCACAGGAAGTGTCGCCTTGACTGCAACAGTAGCCATCGCTGTGCTCATTCACCGAGCACCTGCTGCCTTCAGTCTTGGTGTGTTCTCGATGCATGAACGCAAAGAGCGTAATGATTCAATTCGAGATGTTGTCATCTTTTCACTTGCAACTCCAATCATGATGATGCTGGCATACTTTGCACTCTCCGATTTAGAAACACACATGATAGGTCTTGCCATGTTGTTCTCGGCAGGAACGTTCCTCTATGTCGCAGCAGTTGACACACTTCCAGACATCCACAACCCTGAAACCGGTCGAACTGCGTTGTTCTATGTCCTGATCGGTGCTGTCGGCATGGTGCTTGTTTTGGCGGGCGCAGATGCAGCAGGCTTGCTTGAGCATGGCCATTGAGAACCATCAAGTGCCGTGAACGCTGAAGTTGATTCATGAACCCAATTGTCAAGTCCTTGCTTGAATTCAATGAAGCCTTTGAAATCCCTAAACTCGGTGCCCCCGGTCTTGGTCCTGACGAACTCATCGAACTGCG
>DAPT01000098.1 GCA_002502215.1 Euryarchaeota archaeon UBA124 | reverse complement strand
AAAAATGACAGTTGCACGAAAAGACGAGCGACCGTTTGTTGAACTCATCAATCAACAACGTAGAGGCTGGTACATTCTTCCGAACAATCTGCACCGGTATGCTCGAAGTATGATTAGCGCTGCAGTCATATTCCTATTGAGCACATTGGTTTACCTATTTTTGGAGCCGCTGTTGAGTGAAATTGGGATTCCGAGTTTTGGAACCAAAAGCATACAGATTGGGCTCCTCGATTATCCGGTTTTGAGCATCATTGTTGTGCCTGTAATCATGCTTCCAATTGGACTGCGACTTATTGCAAATTTTGTTGATTTGAAACGGCAACAGGATTTCTTTCAATCGCCGGTGGAGCAACCCGACATTGAATTTTCACCTTCCATCATTAGTGGACAACCTCTGAAAGGAATTATTCACATTCCAAATCAGTTACCAGACTGGAAGTCTATGAGTGTACACTGGCAAGTCGGTACGTTGCCACCGTCACGAAGTGCCCTTATTGACATTTCAAACTCCACCCACAATTCCCAACCCCCTGTTGGTCTTTCAACCCCTTTACCACACCATTGGGAAGCAGGTCTTGACGATGGTACGGCGGGTGGGGAGGACGCGCCCATGGAAAGGCAAGACATCCAGGGCGGTGTCTTCCTACGACCTATGCGATTCTCAGAGGAAGGTGGTGAATCAAAAATCAACGATGACGGCTCGTTTGAGATTGAGCCTCCCCTGAACCTTTGGCCGGGTACAGTTAACTCAGATTTGCATCGAGTCCATTGGGAATTTATTCTCAAAATAAAGCGCGAGAAACAGATGCCACTACTGTGGGTTTGTCCTGTTCGAGTTGAATTTCCTGATGAAATTATTCATCTTCGACATCTTGAAATCAAAGACCCGAGAACTGAACAACTGTACATCGGCCAGCGCTAGGTTCATTTCCCCCATCAACATGTCGTGGACATGGTCAGGAAACCGCTTGTAGCCGTGTTGCTTTCCTTATTGATGTTCTCAGGATGCTTTGGTGAAGCCGAGCCATAGAGCCCCGATGTTGAACAGCAACCAGTAGTTGTTCCACACCATTGCTGCTGAAATATGGGTTGTTTTCTATACCAATTCAACAGCATGAAGTGGTGGTTGACACATAGCCTCTGGAGAACCGGCAAGCGTATCTGGAGTATCGAGTCGGTCATAGTCACTGTTCCTTCGGACTGGTAGGAAGCCAGCACGATGGATCGATAACTGTAGTTCGTATTCAGTGGCGCTGAACTTCGTGGTACCAGAAGCAGAAACAACATTCTCTTCCATCATGGTAGAACCCGCATCATCTGCTCCGGCAAGGAGAGCCATTTGGGCGATACCCATTCCCATAGTTGGCCACGATGCCTGGATGTGGTCAACATTATCCAAGAAAAGACGAGAGATTGCAACATGTCGAAGATATTCGGTTGGTCCAGCACCACGCTCAAACTTATTTTGGCCCTTGTTGCGTTTTCCAAATGTGTTGGTTTCCAACTGAACAGGCCATGCAATGAAGGATGTGAATCCTGGTAGATTCAGTTTTCGAACTTCGTCTTGTTGTTCACGGATGCGTCGTAAGTGTTGAACTCGATCAGCGTTGGTTTCTCCAAAACCGATCACATTCGTTGCACTTGTGGTTAAACCAAGAAGCTGAGCCTCTTTCATAACTCTTAACCAATTGTCCGGATGACCTTTTTTTGGAGATACATCCTTTCGGACCTCTTCTACGAGCATTTCCGCACCACCACCTGGCAAACCATGCATGCCCGCTTCTTTGAGCCTGACAAGAACCTCTTGCGTTGAGAGATTGGTCACTTCTGCGATTCCTTCAATCTCAATTGGCGAAAAACAGTCGAGATCAATGCTTGGGTGTTGGTCTTTCAACTCCTTGATGAGGTTGATGTACCAGTCAAACTCCAATGAAGGATTAACTCCCCCTTGCATAAGGATTCTAGAGCCACCAATGTCTTCCAACTCGTGTATACGTCCATGGATTTCATCATACGATTGTGTATAGGTTTCATCGTGTCCAGGTGGCCTGTAGAATGAGCAGAATTGGCAGTTGATTGTGCAGACGTTTGTATAATTGATGTTGCGATCAACAAGGTAAGTCACCTCATTCGTTGGATTGTGTTGAATTCTTCGATAGTGTGCTGCCGCCATCAAAGGATGTAGGGGTGCATTGTCATAGAGCTCAATACAATCCTCTACGGAGAGCCTCCAAATCGTGTCTGAGGACTTGACGCGTTCAAGAATCTGACTCCAAGCCATGAGGCCACCTCAAAGTCTACCAACAATTCGTTCAATATCATCAATTGTTTTTGGACATGAGCCCGTAAGGACATCAGGATCTCCATCCGTGACGAGGACGTCATCTTCGATTCGGATACCGATGTTAGAATAGCGTTGTGGACAATCAACGTCTGGGCGCCAAGCACCAAAATAGAGACCAGGTTCTACAGTTAGCACCATACCGGCTTCCAAGAGACGTGGTGTCCCATCCGGCTTGTAAGTTCCAACATCATGCACATCGAGACCAAGCCAATGACCGGTGTTGTGCATGTACCATTTCTTCAGTTCACCAGATTCCATATCCAAGGCCTCTTCGACGGATTGTTTGATGACACCGAGTCGAACAAGGCCTTCGGCTAGTGCTTTTCGGGCAACATCATGTGGTTCGTTGTACGGATTACCGACTCGACAGGCATCAATTGCTTTCTCTTGAGCATCGAGTACAATTTCATAGATTTCTTTCTGAGCCTCGGAAAATACACCACCAATCGGCCAAGAGCGTGTGATGTCTGCGGCATAGCCTCTGTATTCTGCACCAGCATCAATAAGAATAATCTCATTGGAATCGCAAGGCGAATTGTTGACCGTGTAGTGAAGAATAGTTGCGTTTTCACCACAACCGACAATTGATGGATATGCCCATCCGCTTGTACCCCCATAAACAAAGAATCCTTCAATGATTGATTGGATTTGAAATTCATGAATTCCATCCTTGCTTGCGGCCATGGCCAATTCATGAGCTTTCGAGGAGACTTCGGCAGCGTATCTCATTTGTAGAATCTCTTCCTCTGATTTTCGCAATCGCATCTCTGCGATTCGACGACTTGGATCCTCAACGCTTATTGGTCCTGAACCGAAATGCTGCCGCTTACGATCACGTTTCTCAACCGCACTCTTAACCAAGGAATCGATCTTTGGATTGATGCCCGTTCGGACGTGGACACGCACAGATGACTCGAGAAGATGATCCAAATGAGTCAATATCTCATGAGAGGAGTCCGCTCGGTCAACAGCCCAATCCTTCAAGGCGCCTTCAACACCGGGCCTTCGACCCTCCCAGATTTCCATCAAAGTATCTTTTGGTTGAACAAATAGATGCGTAGTCCATTGACCTTCCTCGTGATAAAACAGCAAGGTTGCCTCTGGATCTGTCCACCCACACATGTAGAGCATATCGCTTGACGAGCGGTATGGGTAGTGAACATCGTTGCTTCGTGTCGCCTCAGGTAAAGCCGAAATCACGATGAGGTCACCTACATCAAATTGTGAGAGAAAACGTTGCTGGCGCTGCCGATAAACTGCTTTCGAAATGGCCAGCGGTTTCTCTGGTAATTCCTCAAATGCTGCGTCAAACATCGTACTCACTGTATCTATCCAAACGTCACGGTTCTTTAATCAATTCTTTGGTTCCTTGCCACGCTCTGTCCATTTTACGAACCCGGAAGTACCCTCCGAACTGGAACGTTGACGCATTAAAACAACAACAGCAACGCTAAGTATGAAAAATAATGCTATTCCAAAACTCAGTGAGGAATCACTGAACGTTTGTTCAGATTCGGTTTGTTGTCGAACATTGAACGATATGTTTGCGGACTGGGCATCATCGTCAACAACTTCAAGCCGAATCTCACGATAGTCTGGAGTTTGTATGTCCGATGAGGACAAGTAGGATTTTCCACTCAACAGAGCCTTCCCGTCGACGAACCAGTAATACGAAAGTGTCGCTTGGTCATTTGGCGTATCCGTTGATTCATTTGCACTGAAAACCCAGTCCCCTGATTTAGGAATTGTAATTTCAGTCATGTTTTCTACCAAGAACCCATCGTATCGTAGGACCGCATTTGGTGCGATGTTCG
This sequence comes from Euryarchaeota archaeon UBA124, assembly GCA_002502215.1. Taxonomy (GTDB): domain Archaea; phylum Thermoplasmatota; class Poseidoniia; order Poseidoniales; family Poseidoniaceae; genus MGIIa-L2. The sequence goes on along the minus strand of DAPT01000098.1, from coordinate 4,395 downwards.
ACACGGAAACATTGTGACTAACAACCACGAGGTGCCCACCTAAATCCCTCACTAAAGCATTGACGATATAATTGCCAGATTTTGTTGGATTAAATTCAAGACGACTATCGTCCAAAATCTCTGTGTCCAAAACTGCGCGTGGTGTCCCATCAGGTTGCGTTATGCTCCAAGTAATGACAAAGGTTGATCCAACATACCCATCATCGACATCAATGTCCACGACAATCGAATCTGCCTCATCGACTGCATCGATAGCGTTCAGTTGAACGGCAGGCATCGTTTGATCGATGACGATGAATTGTGTGACATTGTTTGAAAGTCTCAAGGCATCGTCTTGAACTTGAACCTGTAGTTGATAGAACCCATCGGAAATGAGATTTGCATCAACATCAACAATCATTTGTAATTCATTGTCGATTAGAACATGAATTGCATCAATGGAGGAATAGTTCTCGAGACAGATTCCAAAAGAAGCTGGGCAAATACGTACATTGGAAAGGATGTCTATCGATGTTGATGGGAATGAATCCTCCTGTTCAGTGGGTAGTAATACATTGTAGTCGATTTCAAATGTATTCGAATTGAATATCTGTGTTGAATAGGTTTCGTGAACGGGTTTTGAGACAGATGGACGTAAGACGGGTCGATGGTGTTCGTCACCAACATAAACTACAACTCCAAATGATTTCAAATCTGTGTACTCCATTACAGAAATTTCCACATAACAAGTGCAATCGACTGAGCCTAACTCAAACGAGTGTTGCCATGACCACATCGTAGAATCTGAAGATTCGTCTGAATATGGTACAACTGAATCCAAATATGGACTGGAGTGAACAGAGTCCCATTGATCGGGTTTGGAGATGTTCCAAACATGGATTTCAATAGAGGTCAAAGGGAATGTAGAATCACCGGTTATATTCAGTATCCCATCAACATGCAAACCGTCTTGTTGATCAAACATCAATGACAGTGGTGCTTCGGACTCATCCGCTACTGTGGTCGGAAAAATATACGATGACAACAAGAAAAAAACGAGCAATATTGCCGTTTTGGACTTGTTCAACACACATCACTGACCTTCAAACGGATCGCACAACTCTCCTTGGCCTGGGAAGCTGATTGGGTTACGAGGGTTCGTATCCCACTTGAATTCGCAATAATTCGTGTGGCCATCTCCGTCACTGTCGACCAAACGATCAGCCCCATCAAACGGATCAAATTCGAAATGATATTCCCAACCGGTAGCCATTCCATCATCATCATGATCCATGTAATAGACTTCTGGACCATCCTCCCATGCATCGCCATCGGTGTCGTTGCTTACAGGATTTGTTCCATTTTGCAATTCTTCGAGGTTGGTATAATTCTCGAGGTTATTGTAGAATTTCATGCCATCGGGTGTATCTGGATCGATGTTGCATTCTGCGTTTGTTGAATCGTTGTATCCTGGACAGTATTTCTTTACGAGTCCTGTTCTGTTTAAGCCATCGCTATCGGGGTCCTCATCACCATCATTGATGCCGTCGAGGTCGCTGTCTGCCATGGATGGGTCCATTACACCACGAGCACCGTAGGCGCTAATTGTTGCATTGTCAACGAGATTGTTGTTGATCGCTTCGTAGGAGTATTCGACCTCCCATCCATCCGGCAACATATCCCCATCCGTATCATCATCAACCGGATTGGTGTTCCAATTCGAAGGAGACTCTGCACCGTTTGCAAGTGTATCGTTGTCGATGTCATAGGTATCATCTTTCAGCGAATTAAGAGAGGGGTCAAGAGCCCAGCGTCCTTTGCAGCCGTCGCATAGAGTGTTCCCCGGCAAGTCAAATCCTGAGAGATTCATCTCATGAACTTCGTATTTCTTTTGAAGTTCAAAACCACCGAGCCAGTTAATCCAAACGTACCCACCCGGTTCCATAAGACAACTGTTGGATGTGCTTTCAGTGCAGCCAGGTCGGTCCCAAGTAGAAACCGCTACCCAGAGTGAGTGGGAGTTTGTGTTGCCTTCCGTAGATTTTACTTGCATTTCCCATCCATCCAGCATGCCGTCTGCATCAGTATCGTTAATCAACGGATTTGTTTCATGTTGGAATGGTCTTGGTATGAAGAGGATTTCGTTCCCATCGATGAGCCCATCGTTGTCCGTATCCGAGTTGTTGGCGTGAGTAACGAAATTATCAGCACCTGCGATGACTTCCTCTCCATCCTCAAGCCCATCGTTATCTGTATCAAACATGCATGCGGATGTAAAGTATTGCTCACCATTGAAGATGTAACCCAGCATAACTTCTTGTTGGTCACTTTCTCCATCACCGTCGGTGTCTACATTCGAAGCATTCGAACCTTGGCCTTCGCAGGTCGATGAGAATTCGACGAAGTCTGACAGTCCATCGGAATCGGTATCTGCAAGGCCTGGGTCTGAAACAACCCAAGTCAATTGTACTCCACGGTTCACGACAAGGATCTCCCATCCACCAACCTCGATTCCATCGAGAAGACCATCAAGATCTGTGTCACCGTGTGTCGGATCGGTTGAACGAGAAACTTCATTTCCGTTGTCATCCAAGCGGGCTTGGTACTCCATGAGGTTGGTAAATCGTTCGGATTCTTCGACCAAGTTCATCCAAACAAAGAGTCTCGATTCAATCTGGTCGCCCGGCGCTACGTTGATGTGATAAACATAGCCGTCGACTGGCGCAACGAGGTAGACTGTCTGTTTGTTTCCACCACCAATTGTGTATTGGCCACGTGCAACGGTTGAGTTGGCAGTGACGTAATCACCTTTTTGAACATAAATATCAACGACGGTTGTGGTAAGTTCAAGTTCATCGAAGACGACATCTCCGTCTCCGTCGGAATCCCAACCATCAAAGTCGATATCATCGTTAGCGTTGCTTGCGTTGCGAGGGTTGAGTGGGTACTCGAGTGTTGTTCGATTGTACTGGGAAGCCTCCCAACCATCGGGCATGCCATCCTGATCGGTATCTTCACTCCAAGGGGATGTGAACGAAGGTAGACCGTTTGTGAGGTCGAATTTTAGTGCAACTTGATATTCCTCGAGGTTGTTAAGACCGTCCTCGTCCCAATCACTGTATCCATCCGAAGCGTTGGATGGGCTGAGTCTCTCTGATGTTGCCTTTTGAGGATTTGATGTCGAAAAGGGGTGGTTGTCTTTGAACGAGAAACAATACTCGAATCCGTCAGGCATGCCATCGCCATCGGTATCCCAATCGCTCGGACCGTTTAGGTATCCATCGCCGTCCATATCGGACATGAACCACGCTGCGCTTACTTCATCTGCAAACGGAGCAGCGGTGGGCAGACGCTGGGATGGAGGTGTTATGACAGGTTCACCACAAGTTGCTCCAAGTTGGAAATCGAGAATCATGTTGGCGTTGTTGATTTCAAGAATGTCCGGTAGCATGTCACTGTCTGAATCTTTTGCAGCAGGGTTTGTTCCGTACTGCTCCTCTTGGAAGTTGAGCAGCCCATCGTCATCGAAATCAAGGACTTGGTCGCATGAATGCCTTCCAAGTGGATTCTCAAGTTCTTCCCATGTTGGTGCCCCCTCGAAGTCTTCGAGTATGTCTGATAGTGTTTGTTCAAGTGGACCGTTGAGGAGTGTGCAACCCCAATTACCTGAAAGTGGGTTGAACAACGTAATGGTCCCATCGGGTGATGAGACCTCCATCGTGTAGAGTGATTCCCAACGATCGTTCAATCCATCGTTGTCTGAATCAGCACGTTGTGGGTCCGTCCCAAGCTCAGCCTCTTGTTCATTTGTGAGACCATCGTTGTCAGGATCACCATATTTTCCTTGGTTTGGATCGGGCCAAGAGTCGCTTTCGTTGCTTACTTCAGCATCATCAGCAGTATTCGTGCCGCCTGTTTCTTCTTCTTCATTATCCGCCTCGCCATTGTCGAGCGGGTTTAATCCGTGTTTGACTTCCCATCCGTCGCTCATTCCATCATCGTCTGTATCAATGTCATTGGGGTCCGTACCGTATTGGGATTCTTCCAAAATATCGGGAAGTCCGTCACCTACATTTTCATCATTATCTGCTGGAACTTCAGATTGTATTGCGATATCTGGGTTGATATCCTCTTCCGCTGCACTGTCAAAATCACCTACTCCAGAGGACGTCTGATAAAATCCACTAATCCCTACAAAAAGAGATCCAAAAATCAACGTTGAAATGATTGCAGCATAAGCCATTTGATTGTGATTGAGTGACATAGGATGAAGCCTCCGCGTCTTGACTATCCCAACGACGACATGGTTCGGTTATGAACCTTGACCCTGTTTGCTCAATAAACAATCCTGAATATGAGAGATATCATTGATTTTGATACTGTAAGAGCGATTCGATTTCGATTGAAAAGATATCA
>DAPT01000002.1 GCA_002502215.1 Euryarchaeota archaeon UBA124 | reverse complement strand
TTCCAGTCGTTTGGAAGATTGGTCACCGACGGAACCAATGAATCACTGATGTTTCCGGTATTGGTCAGTTCCATTCGAATCTTTCCCCATGAGCCGGGTATTGAACCATCCGTGAACACCCCAGTAACATCGAGATTGTACTCTTCCATCCGTGCAGATTGATCATAAACCACAACAAAATCATCAAACCAATAACCTACATCTGTACCTGATGAGTCGCTCGTAAAGGTAAACTTGAATCTTGAATTGGAATGGAAATGCGACGCAGTATCAGCAGGAATCAACGGAGTAGTATGCCCCATGTGGTTGTTTGATATCGTTTGCCAATTGGACAACGTGGCACCGACCGTTCCTGCAATGGTCGCTAATTCGTCCCAATTGCCTTGGTTGTTCATGGCATAAACTTTCATTGAATCGTTTGGCTGTGCGCTACCAGAATAAAAGAAGGTGAGTCCGTTCGTTCTTGTTGGGTTGGAAACAATGTCGCTCATATCCCATATGGGTGTCATTAATTCGGTCTGCAGGTTATCGACATAGGACCCTGATTGCCCTTGGCCAATGTGACAAGATTGGCCCATGCTAAGGGCTGTATCAGTACTTGTACCCCAATACTGTCCAGCATTCCAGCCAACAAGCGAGGTGCAAGTAAAATAGAAATTCGCAACAGTGTAGTGACGATTCAAAATGTCGTTGGATGGATTATCGTCAACTCCCTGAAATGATGGTGTAACCTGCAGAGTGTGATTTCCTGAGTAATTGACATACACGTTGTAAAAGGTGGCAGTCGCTTGTCCATTTGCAGAAAGGCTGTTCATGGTGATGCTTCGATTTGCAAGCTCAAATCGATCGTATTCATTGTGCAACACCAACATTTGAACCGTGATAATTCCTGAGGCTGCAGTGCCATCGTTTCTCACAGTAACTTCGATGTCCATGGGTGTTGAATTAACGCTATCTACAACGTACAAATCCTCTGGACGTTCAAAACCCAAAATAGGATGATTTGAGGAGAACATCTTGAATTGTGATTCATCACCGGGATTAGAATAGCGGATTGAAACGTCGGTTGCTCGAAGGTCGACACCGCTGTTTTTTTTGCTGTGCTGGACTTCCTCAACCATAGGTAGACCGGTGTTTGCAATTGGCTGAACGAGCAGAAGTGCGATGAGCAATCCTACCACACCAATTCTTGGCATGGTTCCCAACCCCCTTTCTATGTATTTGACTTATTCGTCTGAATCTTCTACGACAGCGAGCTTGAGTTTTTCTTCATTACGACGCTCTCTAGCGCGGGAGGCGAAATAGACCGTAAACGACGGTATCAAAACCATGGAGAAGCAGCCTACAACAGCTGCAAGTGCCCACAAAAACTCTGTAGCAGCATCAATTTCAAAAATCTCGATACTGTAGAATCCTTCGTTTACGGTGTAAATGTTCACTTGCGGTTGAACCGTTTTGTTTCCGGGTTCAATAATCTGGATAGTTATTACCGATGGTGTGTGTTCGTAGTCGATTTCATTCCGTGCAAGGTCTTCTGCCTCGGCTGCGTTGTCCGCGTACACGGTGCCATTGGATCGTCTTGCAGGGTCTGTTGATGTCAATGCCTGAATTGTTACTGAGCTGGAATCGGCTTCGACCTCAATTGTTTCATCATAAACGCAATGCTCTGAGCAACGAAAATCCACCGTTTTTCCATCCACCTCGACCTCCGCATCAGGAACACCGAGGAACGGATGCGAATACAACTTTCCATCGTTGGTCATTTTGACAATGGCCCCACTTGCTAGGTTGTCGACAGTCATGTTAATCCAGGTTAGATTCTGACCGTCAGCTGGGATAGAAGCAAGCCAAGTCGTTTCGTTGTTTTGGTAGATTTTCGAAAGTTCAATGTCCTCGAAAGAACTGTCTGTCGGCTCCGTTTCATAGATGTAATAATTTGGTGAAATGGTTGCTCCATAGACAGCATAGGAAAGCAACACAATCAGGGTAAGAGACAAGCCAATAAGCGTTCTCAAGAGGTTCGGATTCTGAGCCAAGGCTTTCTTCATCATACATCCGAAAACGCAGCCATTCAAGAATACTTGCACGAGCCCAAAATCACAAGAATGCTCTTCATTTTTAAGCCGTATTCGCCCGCTTTATTCAAATAGGGGAGATAAGTCGCAAGGTTGCTTGGTGTAGTCATGACGACGTTTTACGATGTACCTGCTAATTTTCTTATCCCAGCTTTGGCTGAGCAATTGAAGAGCAATGAGGCGATTAAGATGCCAGAATGGGCTGATGTCGTCAAAACTGGTTCCTCTCGTGAGCGTCCTCCGAGTCAAACCGACTGGTGGCACACACGGGGAGCTGCTCTTCTGCGTAAGATTGCTCGACAAGGCCCAATCGGCGTTACCGCCTTGTCGCAGGAATACGGCGGCAGAAAAAACAACGGCTCCAAACCGAACACCCCTGGAGTCGGCTCGCGCAAAGTTATCCGAATACTCGTTCAACAACTTGAAGACGCTGGACTCATATCAACACAAATCGGCAGATTGGTGGAACCAGAGGGACGCGAAGCGACCCAACTCTACAATGGCCGAGAAATCACTCCTGCAGGACAGAAGCTTCTCAACGAAGTCGCTCATAGCGTTCGACCTGAAGTCGAAGCAGCCTACCCCGGACTTGACAAGTATTGATTGGAAGTGAATTCATGACCAGCGCAACGGACGATTCGATGGAACTCGAAGCTTTCCGACAGCGCCGACAACTCGAACTCCAACAACAACTTGAGCAACAAGCAAAGCAACAAGCAGCAGCGGAGATTGAATCTCATTCACAAGCCCAAGAACAGCAAGCCTTGGACCAAGCGATGAGAACCATTCTCACATCCGATGCCAGAAGTCGCCTCACCAACATATCGTTGGTTGATCCCGACAAGGCGAACTTACTCAAACGCCAATTGGTCACGCTGCACGAACAACAGAAAATTTCCATTCCGGTCAACGATGAACAGTTGAAAAGAATCCTAACAAGCCTATCCAAGAGCCGCAGAGATGCGTCTATCCGTCGAATCTGAGAGGGGTGCTCGAATATGTCAAAAAACAAACCAGCAGCAAAGAAAATTCGCCTTATGAAGGCAGGAAAACAGAACCGCCGTGTCCCAGTATGGGTCATGTTGAAAACGAACAGAAACACAGTGTCGCACCCAAAGCGACACCATTGGCGACGCAGCAAGTTGCAACGATGAGGTGAAGTGGCATGGCAAGAGCAGCAACATCTGAATTGGTCGTACCACTACGAAAAGCTTGGAACATCACACGTTTCAAGCGTGCACCACGTGCAATTCAAATTATCCGTGACGAGGTAATCCGTCACCTCAAAGTCCTACCAGAGGAAGAAATCTACATCGATCCTTCCGTCAATGAAAGGATTTGGGAACGTGGTATAGAGAACCCACCAAGAAAAATTCGACTCACCGTAATACGACACGATGAACCCGACATTCCTATTGAAGTCAAGTTGTTTGAGGAGGCCTGAAAATGGGAAATATTCGACCGAGTTTTATCAAAATCCGTGCTATCCGACTTGTTGAAGAGCACGGTGAGAAATTCACAGATGACTTTGATTACAACAAGAAAATGGTTGAGCAATTGACCGATGTAAGTACAAAGAAGCTACGCAACTGGATTGCAGGCTACGTTACTCGTTACCGTCAACGGCGAACTGATTGATGGGGTCATCGTCGTGCCCATATGGGTTGATTGGAACAGAACACCTGTGTCTGTTCATGCACCTGATCAAGAATCACTCGAACGATTGATTCTCCACCTGAGAAATTCTTACAACGTACGTCGTCGGTCATTGGTAATGCCCGACCGAGAAACCGGAGGATTTCTATTTTTCATCTACCAGGCATGCAATCCCCTGTGGATTGCAGAATTTACTGGACGTATGGAGGAAGAATGATGGGTGAACGCAGTGACTTGCCTTTACCCACTTCTGCCTACACACTCCACGTTGTGATGATTGGTACCCAACATCCAGGGAACCTTGGAGCTGTCTGTCGTTCTCTTCTGAACCATGGCTTCGATTCACTACGCCTTGTACTGCCAGTTTGCCATCCAGATGACATCGAAGCGCGTAATCGAGCCAAGCATGCGGGAAAAATTCTAGATTCGTGTCAAATTTACGATTCATTTGAAGATGCAGTTGAAGATTGTTCCCTTGTTGTTGGAACCTCAGGAAAACGTGAAATTGGTGATAAAACCCAAAAAAGGCATTTCATTTACCCTTGGGAATTTTCAGAACGCATCTATGATGTAAATCAATCCATAGCCTTGGTTTTCGGTGAAGAAGGAAAAGGGCTCAGCATTGATGATCTCTTGCGTTGTGATTATCTCGTAACGCTCCCGACTTGGGAAGGTTACCCTATCACGAATCTAAGTCACGCAGTTCACACACTCACATACGAACTACACAGGTACAGGGTTCTGAAACGCCAGGGACATGAGAAAGCACTTCCAGACATTGTACCTATACACCGGGGTATTTCTCCTGAGCAAAGGAATGTTTTGAGGAAATCAGTTGAAGACATTGCGAAGTTCCTTCCGGGTGGTGATGAACGACGAATTTCTTTTACACATTCATTGACCAGAGCACTACAACGTTCTGGTTTAGAACCAGACCAGACAAACCGTTTGATAGGTGGATTTGTCGATGCCTCAACTGCACTTGAATATGCTACATCAAAGAAGGAGTGGCAATCAAGTCGCCGTCGGCGAGTCATTCTCGAGGAAGAGTGACTAAGCATACCATGAAGCCCAACTTTTTGGAGTTTCACGTACATGCATAGCGACTAAGCGTAGTCGATTTCCATAGGCTGTACGAATATGCGGCTCAACTTGCTCGAATGCCCATTTTGCAAAATTTTCAGCTGTTGGAATAAACGAAACCACAACCGTTCGATGATCCGGCGATAACCCAGCTAGGACTTTTCTGGCTTCTTCATCGCCTTCGTACACGACAAACGCATGGTCAACGACATCGTGTATGTGGATTGTGAGAATTTTGCTCACATCACTAAAATCCATCAGCATACCCTCTTCGCTTACGCCAGAGGTTTCAACGATATCTCCTTCAATTTCAGCTTCAAATCTGTAACGATGACCGTGAAAATGACGGCATTTGCTTTTGTGATTAGGCACACGATGACCTGTATCGGTTTCAACATATCTTCGAATTCTTGTCGTCATTCATTCACCTCAAACCTCATTGCCGCACTGTTGATGCAGTAGCGTTCACCACCATGCCTGCGTGGGCCGTCATTGAACACATGCCCTAAATGAGCGTCACAAGTTCCACAACGAACTTCCACGCGTGTCATTCCGTGCGATGTATCGATGATACGCTCGATGTTTGCATCACCATGCTCGCTGTGGAATGCAGGCCAACCGCACCCAGAATCAAACTTCATCTCATTTGTGAACAACTTTGTTTCGCATACGATGCAAAAATAGTCGCCTTTGCGATATTCTTTGTTCAATGCGCCAGTAAATGGGCGTTCAGTACCGTTTTGTTGTGTTACATAAAACGATAGATCTGATAATGCTGCGATGCGTTCTTCAAATTTCAATTCAATCCCTCCTTATGATTGGCTTCTATTTCGAGAGCTTGACGAAGAACGTTGTCCCAGTCATCTTGATAGTCGATCGGGTCTTTCCGACCAATTGAGTGAAAAGCTAAAATGCGTTCCACATCAGAGCCACTTTGACCTGAACTTCGACCATGCTCATCCGGATTGTAAGATGTGATGGTATTCCTCAGGACATCATCAAATTCAAATCCAAGTCTCTCTGTCGTGCTTAGTGCGTCCTGCAGAATTGTTGTCTTATCACCGTGAAGATAAGGTAAATCAAACTCTACCATGTCACTATCCCAATTGCCAATTTCAAATGCAGCTTGCAACGATTGGTAGAATTCTGGGCGGCAGTCAGGATAGATCGCATGATCACCGCTGTGCACACCAAGTGCAAGTATGACTTGGCTTTGATTTCTTTTTGCTTCAGAAATTGCAAAGCCGTACAATATTGAAGCAAAAATAGCGTTTCTGTTTGGAACCACGGTCTGTTTCATTTGTGATTCTTCATAATGTCCGAGCGGCACATTTTGGTCTTTTGAGGTCAGTGCAGAATCAAACAATGACATTGCTGGAGATAAGTCAACAACGTGATGTACGACGTCGTACTCCTTGGATAGACAGAGTTGAATTGTCTTTTTCGCTTTCTGAAGTTCGATTGCGTGTTTTTGTCCATAGTTGTATGAAATACAAATAACACGATATCCTTGAGCTAGGTAATGCATAAGCAAACATGTTGAATCCATGCCTCCACTTAATGCAATAACAACTGTGTTCATAGAATTCCCATCCATTTGTGTGTCTGCAATGATAATCTCCATCCGTTGTGCTCTTTGACGATTTGTTCGGTTTGCTGAAACATTTTGCCATTCTCCTCGATTGAAGCCGTATCGATGTAGCAGGGTTGCATAAAGTGATGATCAAAACCAGATTTTATTTCATCGTACATTGCCATATCCTGGCCACAGTATACCACTTTGAGTTCATTGCCCGTGTTCTGTCGAATAATCGAATTTGGATAGACTTGGTCTTTTGGTGATACACAAATCCAATCGATGAGTCCTTCAGGTATCGAAATTGTGCCATTGGTTTCCACGGAGAGAGAGAATCCCCGACGCTTCAACAAGCGATGAAGGGGCCACAAATCATGCAACATCGGCTCACCTCCTGTGAAGATTACACGATTGCAATTGTATTGCAGTATTTCCCCAAGTATATCCACTGCGTTCATTTCTTCGAAGGTATCAAAATCTGTATCACACCAAGAACATCGGAGGTTGCATGTACCAAATCGGACGAAAACATGCGGAATACCTGCATGATAGCCTTCGCCTTGGACAGAATAAAAAATTTCTACAACTGGATAAACAGTTGAAAGGTCCGTAGCACTATCACCCACTGCATCTCCAGCGCGTTCGCAATCCATGCCTATTCAACTCGAATTTTCAATTAACTGCATAAGTTCGTTTCGGGCTTCTTTCTTATCAAAGAAAACACCACGCATTGCACTTGTTGTCATTATTGCATTTTGTTTGCGAACGCCACGGCATCGCATGCAACCATGGGCGGCCTGGATAATTACAGCTGCTCCAAGCGGGTTGAGATGCTCGACAAGATCGTTGGCGATGTCGTTGGTAATTCGCTCTTGGTTTTGCAGTCGCAGAGCGTGATGATCAACAATACGAGCGAGTTTCGATATACCTACAATTCGATCGACTGGGATATAAGCGACATGGGCTTTTCCACTGAATGGTTGTAAATGATGTTCGCATGTAGAGTGAAATTCAATGTTGCTCAAAAGCACGATTCCGTCATAGCCTTCGGCGTTGAATGTGGCTTCCAATATGCTAGCGGAGTCTGAATTGTACCCTGAGAAGATTTCATCCCAAGAATCAACAACACGACGTGGCGTATTCCGTAGGCCTTCTCGAGTAGGATCTGGTTCCAAGTACTTCAGCAATTGGAATACCGCTTTTTCCGCTTCGTCTTTTGTTGTCATTATTTATCTCCTCCTATTCGCCCTTGGCGCATGTCGATTGTATCGAGTTGGTCCAACAATTTCCGGCATGCAGACCGTATTGCGTCTGCTACACTGATAAATTTCTTGTCGTCACCAACATGGAGTTTGATATCTGACAAAAGTTCATTCGGCATATCCAAACTTACTTTAGGCATACTCTGCCCATAGCCTGGTAATATTTTAAGAATACTATGATTTTGTCGTAATGATATCCTCGCGATGAAATTGCTTTGCTGCATAACGAACCGTCAAAATGCACATCATGGACGACACTAGGACCCATACAAGGACGTGTTCAACGATGATTCGATTAAGTAATAATTCGCGTAATCCAAGAAGAACATTCACAAACGGTACGCCAAACCAGAACATCTCAACATCATCAAGATTGATAAATTGAGTCAAGAGGATTGGCATAATCATCGCAAGGGTTATCGGAGTAAGGACTGATCCTGCTTCTTTTACTGATTTTGAACGCATAGCGAGGGCTAGATAGAGTGCTACGATCATCGTCCCATAGAAGCCGATTGCGAGTCCTAGAAGCAAAATTGCTCCAATACTCAACGATGGGACATCAATGAAATCACTGGCGAGATATGCGATTCCAAACAACAAACCACCAATCTGTAAGGTGACACCAACGCCGGTTATGGAAACCACTGCGAGCCATTTTCCGAGCAAGAGTTCTGTTCTGGACAATGGTAAACTTAGCAAGGATTCGAGTGTACCTCGTTCCCGCTCACCAACGGTCATATCAATTGCAGGTTGAACAGCAGCACTCGCTGTCCAAATTGCGAGTACAAATGGAATGAAAAGTGAGAGTAGCATCCCCGCTTGCTCGCCCTTTGTAGCAACATCAGCGCTCAAAATTGGACCATCCCATTGAACTGGGTTCAGTGTTGACGAAACATCCAATCCAGCGGACTCGATTCGTTGGGATGTGAGATCTTCTTCCCACTGAACCAATACCTCTAGAATACGACCACGGGCTTCATTCGATTGTTCGGAAGTAGACAGGTGTAATATTGCGTAATACCAAGTGTCGTTACGGAGTTCTATTCGTAAAATAGCATCGTATTGCAAGTCACGTAATTGTTCAGTGTTATTTCCAGAATCGGAGAGGGTGGATAAATTCAATGGCATTGGTTCGACAAATACGAGTGCCGATTGGTTCTCAATTTCTTCGACCAAGTACGTTTCAATGTCATCGGATTGGACCAATACATCCACTGTCTTTTCATCCATTTCAGCCGCTTCATTTTGCATAACAATCGGGAACGCAATGAACAACAAAGGAAACAACAACAATGGAATGAGAACCAACGCAACAATGGTCCTCCAATCCCTTATGAATTCAATAATCTCTTTCTTGGCAACGATCACAATTCTCTTCCGACTACTCATCTTCAACCACCTCCAATTTGCCCGAAGGTGTGAAGAGTCGCCTCCACATTGCAGAGAACTTGGACGGTGTTTCGGATTCTTCCATTCGTGGGCGAGCTGTTTCACTTGTCAAGGATACATATGCTTCTTCCAACGTTTGTGTTTCGGTAAGGGTCAGCAGTTCTTCGGGAGTTCCATCCGCTTGTATTACCCCATTATGGACGATAATGATACGATCGCAGACCTGCTGTGCTTCGGCAAGATGATGTGTTGAATAAATAACCGTTCCACCTTCATCTTTCAATTTTTGAACCAATGATCGTACGGTTCTCGCTGATGTAACATCAAGACCACCTGTTGGTTCGTCGAGCAGAAGGATTTGAGGTCCATGGGCAAG
>DAPT01000011.1 GCA_002502215.1 Euryarchaeota archaeon UBA124 | reverse complement strand
AGAGTTCACCATCCACTCGGCGCACAAATCCAATCCAACCGATTCGATATCAGCGACAAAGGAATCGATCAAGATTTTGGAAGCAGTGGCTCAAAAGCCCATCCGTTTCATGATCAACAACCCTCCAACCAACCACGATGCATGGGTCGGCATCTACCCGCCGAACGCAAGCGACCAAGACCACGGAGCGGAAAACAATCGATGGAAATGGCTTCGCAACATCGATGTCAACAACGTGTCGTTCCCTAAGCGGGCAGCAGGCTCCTGGAGCATACGAGTGTTCTCCAACGGAGGGCACGCCCTCCACGAACGGAAAGACTTCGATGTGAAGCCGCCTGAACCGATTGAACCAGCCGTCTTAGAATCAAGTAGGCGGTCGGCATTAATCGCTTTGTTCATCGGTATGGTTCTGCTCGCACCGAGCATTCCTTTGTTTATCGCCGGTTTGGGTGAGGGCCTCAGCGACGGCATGACCTCCGCAACCTTGGAAATCAACGACGGCGACGGGCAAGGCGATTTAGGATGGGGAATTTATGTCGAGGGGAGCGCCGTTGATTTCAATTCAAACGGCATCTATGACCACTGCGAAAACATCATTGTGAACGCCACCCACTCGGGAAGTTGGATGTCTGATCCCTGGTCGGGGTATCAGAAAGTCAACGCCCCAGACGAAACCCGACAAGTGTTCTACCTCGAAACGGCACACGAAGGGAGTGACTGCAACAGCAACGCTGGTGTTTGGCCCGAAATGCGCCATCACGACGGAAGAGACCTGGTCAAGATTGGACGTGCATGCCACGGTTGCATGGCCGGCACGACCACCATTACGGCACAAAACACCGACGGTGGCGAGGTCGTCATCTGGATTCAAAACGAGGAGAAGAGGGAAGTTCTTGGGATGCTCATTCCAGGCGCCATATTCATGGGTATAGGCGGCTTTATGTTCATTGTAAGCCTGTTTGTTCTCCTGAATATGGGATTCAAATCCAATGCTCCCTCGTCTTCCAAGAGAGGAGCAGTCGTTGGCATAATCTTGTTCATTATGGGTTTACCGCTTCTCATCATAGGATTAACATCCACGGGCGGGGACAACCTCGCAATGTTAATTCCGGGTGCGGTAATGTTAGGCATTGGCGCATTTGTGACAGTTGTTGTTGCGATTAGGATGGGGTCCACGCAAGGACCCGCGTCCTTGGCGGGAACAGGAGCCGCGGGTGGCGCTTCAACGAGCCTCGAGGTCCTGTCTTTCAATCACAATCAACCAATACGCTTCAGAATCAACAACCCTCCGGTTGGCAACGATGCGTGGGTAGGAATCTATCCAGCCGCTGCCGATGACCGTGATCACGGTGACCGTTGGCAGTGGCTGAGGGATCTCGATGCTGGCAATGCAACACTGCCTGGACAGGCCATGGGGCAATGGAGCATACGTGTCTTTTCCGATGGGGGGTACAAGATTCACCAGCGGGTCGATTTTGAAATTCTTGAGGGTTACAAAGATGAGGTGTGGATGCGGAATGCTCGAATTGAAGACTCACGAATCAAGGGCGATATGATTGACCATCCGTCGTTTGGGAACATGAACAGAAGAACAAGCCGTATCCTTAAACGCACGAGGCATGGAAACATGCATCGGTTTGAAACAAACACTACAACTTACATCATCAATGATGAAGATTTACAGGCAGAAGGCCATGATAATGAAGTCTCCACAAATGAACCGTTCTGGGATTCTGGTTGAAACATTTCTGAGCACCAAGGTTATGTCGACAACGCAAATGTGTGACACAACTACAACGTTTTGTTAAAGATTATTCTTCTTCTCTGACCAGTATTGTGGTATTTGATCCGATGGCCAATGATTCTCTGTATTTTTTCTCGATCACTGCCAGACGATCCTCGTTGATTTCGTAGGCTACGGCAAGTGTTGCCAACAACTCCTTCTCCCGTGCTGTCAACACCAAATCATCGATGGTTTTTGCATACGTTTCAAGATACTTCAATTCGCCAGGAGTATACTCTTCTGGAATTAATCTGCTTGAGATTGCATCGATGAGGCTGATAATCGGATGCCTTCCAACAATGATTATTGCACCGATTAAGACACCTCCCGCCATACCATAACCAAATACGTTTTCCATAGCTTCGCTTACAAGGACAAATGAAATTCCACCAATTCCTGCGAACATCGTATTTCTAAACGTTTTTCGCAAATTGGAATCGATTCCAAACACTGTATCCTTTAATGTGGCATGAACAAACATGAGTGCTTCAAACCCAATGGCAGCAGGCGTGATGACGAGCGTAAGGCTCCAGATGAGAAAGAGTGCTCTATCTAGCGAAGTAGGATTATCCCCATATTGAACACGGATACTGTCCGCAAATTCAAAGAACACCCCTCCGTTTAGAATGGGTAATATAGCCAGTACAAGGAAGAAGAATAGTAATTGACCCATTACTTTCCCTAGAAATCCTATGTAGAGGGAGCGAGAAGGTAACGTTCCATGTGTCGTCGTTCCTTCCTTATCACGTTGACTCTGCTTCATCGATGCGCGAAGAAACAAGAGACCAATGAGAGAGAAAATCGGGCCGAGCAAGATTATTCCCCAAGATCCGGCTGGTTCGTCGACAACCGCCCTATCAAAATTCTTGGAGCAGGTTCCAATATCTGCTGCATATTGCTCTACTCGCTCCGTTATTGTACCCCACCAGTTCTTGATGATTGGTTCACTACCTGCCTCATTGCATATAATCCATGAAGCATTTTCGAAACCGAACCCTTCTTGGCCCCTTAGGAAAATCCAAATCAAAATCCCAATGGATGGTGCAAGATACCAAACATGTTTCTTCAGTGTATCATTGTGCAGAAATTTGAGGAAATTCACGCGATAATATATTGGGAATGAAATGTAAAGCAGAATGGATGTAATCTGAGCAACCATGAAGGGTTCCATCTTCAATGGGAAAAGTGTGTCCCAGAGACCTTGCCAATGCGATGAATAAGGGACAATTTCCAATGCGAGAAAGGACGCTTTGATACCTTCACAGAACAATAAAACAGCCATAAAGCGGTTCTCAGCAGACTGACTGTTGGCTTTCAATACAAGATACGAAAGCCCAATCATCCAAAGCAAAACCAACATCGAAAAGATAGCCACAATGTGGTAAAAACCATACAAACTCTCAGGAGAAAAAGCACTAGCGTAGAAGTCTAGAGTTTTGCTCATGTGTACCCTCAGTTGATCTAAAGATATAATCTATACTAACATAGATTTGGTTCCCCATGGATATGAGGAAATAATACAAAAAAGGGAATTTTGATGGAAAATGTTCAAATCGTGAGCAGTTGTGCTACAACACATGAAGTCAGTTGGAGAAATAGAAGAAGAACTCGCAAAAAAAGCTGAGCCGGTTCTCGGATTCAAACCTTCTTCAAAATTTAAGAGAGGTCCAATTGGAATTCTTATTTACATCGTTTGTGGAATCATCGCTTTCTTTTCGTTGAGGAGTGCAGGCGTGTTTTGACTGCACCTTTGGCGTTTTTTCATTACCTCCAACTTTGTAGTTTTGAAGGCGATAATACAATCTAAACTGCAATTAAAGCGAACTGAGCGAAGGATTCGCAGAAAGAATCGATTGTGCCTGACGATAATCATCCGGCGAAAAGTATCCTTCAAATGCGCCAGAATCGTCGACTGCGACAACAGCTTGCGGCATGCGCTCATTCACGGACTTGATGACATCTGCAATGGAATCGGATAGGGCTACCTTGAGCACGTCCATCTCCATGACTTCCTTGCATGTGGTTTCGGTCACGTCAACACCGTTTCCGATGGCTTTCAACATTTGGCGTTGGCCGATGACACCTTTCACTTGATCTTCATCGTCAAGAACAACAAGGATTCCAGATGGAATACTCACGAGGCGCTTGCATCCTTCGACTAGGGTATCGTCCAATCCAATTGTAACGTGTTCATCATCAAGTTCCAAATCTGCAACTGTTTCGCTCATAAACAGCGCTGGAGGTGACTGTTCATGAGTGTTTTGACACTAAGCGACAATCTTGATGATGCGATTGCAACCAACGCATTGTATTCGAATCGGACGTAAATCAGAAGTAACTGGGTTCGAGGTTTGGCATTGAGGACAAGCAATTGTTGGGAAGTTTTCAACAATGATCTGTGGCTTTGAACTCGGTTTGCTTCCCGTGGTTGTTCTTGGAGAGATGATTGCTGTAGCCCACCAAATGAATACAATGCCTCCGCTCGAAGCAAGGATGTAGAGCGGTTCAAAAGCGGAAAAGTGCAACAAGAAGACCACTGGAACCAGAATCATCTCAATCATTAGTGGATACTTAGATCGATTCGAGACCATCCGGAAAGCAGACCATAATCCTCCAGCCAACATGATTGTCATGATGAACGTCAAACCGATAGGGGCGTGAATAATCGATGTCGTTGGTTTAGAGTCGATGGTGAATTTATCCGATTGTGCAAACTCAGAAGCCGAAATGGTCGCAGCTTCGCCCCACGGGAATCGCCAGTAGTTCACACTCACATCATCACTTTGTTTTACATCAATGTAGGAGAAAGAAGACATAGAGCTCGATTTAACGGTGATGAATAAGTCATAGGTTGACCACAGCGGCGAGGGTTGCGGGGTCATAAAGGCGCTGTTCAACATTCTGAAATCCAAGCCAGAACTCATTTTGGTGAGGGAATCAATTCTCAATTTCAAAGGTGCGTTCCGGACACGGTCCTCTCCCATCAAATCGAGTGTAATTGCAAAGGAATCGGCCTCTTGGAGATCACCGATGATCTCATCCGACTCTAGACCAAGGCCAAATTGAAAGAATGTGATATAGTAGGAATCCATTTCGGTCTCAAATTGACTTATTTCGACACTTTCTATGACTCGGCTGCCTCGTTCCTCGTCCTTGACGTTGCCTTGATCAATATTCTTCAACACAGTTGAGAGCGGAATGGTCTCGTCACCCAAATGATCGAGCCCCCATCGAATCCAGAACGCCATCTCACCTTCGATTGTCAAGATGGTTGTTTGTTCGAGGAGCAATTCAGATCCATCCCTTTCAAGATCCATTGTAATGGAAATATCGAGTGGCGAGCCTTTGCCGTTTGTTCGAAGTGGTTCATTCTGCGGATAATATCCACCGCCTTCGCCGGTTCCGTCAAAGGTTTCAATATCGAAATCGCTCGCACCCTGAAGGATGATTCCTGTTTGTAATTCGTAGGATACGGAGACATTCACTGTCTCTTCTCCACCGGATGCACCATCCCAAGTCCATATCACAAGGATGGCTTCACCATCAAGTACCTCAGTAGGATCTTCAGTTATCGTTACACCATCCACCTTTAGCGAAATTGATTTTGAGAACACCAGTGCTTCCATTCCGAATGGCGACTCGATACGTACAGCAAAGTACACTAGGTCGCCTTCGACGACCGGTTCATCAAGAGTCAGATCAACGAGTGGCAATTCAGCACGAACCATGGATGCATGATCTTCGCTTCCCCAGAGAAATTCCACCTTCGCTCCGCTCGCAGGCACACTGAAAACGATGGTCCGAGCGCTCACTGTGACTGAAATTTCTGAGGTACCGCTTACTGAGACTTCTT
Organism: Euryarchaeota archaeon UBA124; assembly: GCA_002502215.1. Lineage (GTDB taxonomy): Archaea > Thermoplasmatota > Poseidoniia > Poseidoniales > Poseidoniaceae > MGIIa-L2. The sequence continues at coordinate 16,210 of DAPT01000011.1, read as the reverse complement.
CCACGGGTACGTCGATGGAAATCGTTCCAGTACCTTGTGCGATGAACGATTGGTCAACACCCAAGAAGGCTGTGAATGATGAACCTCCGATGGTAATTGTTGCAGACATGTTGAGATTAGCCCCGCCCGCATCAGATACTTCGTAATCCAATTCGATGGTCCATGTCGATTCTGGAACCGTGCCAGGCCATGCAGATTCAAGTTCCCATTTCCCGATTTGTTCGGCAGATGCAACTGAGGTTTCAAAGGATACTGAAGTGGCCGTTTCTGAGAGCAATCCATCAAAAGGAGACAACTGCTTGTTCCCGTCTCCAAGAAGGTACAAGTCTACCTCGGAGGCATCGCAACACACTTTTGTGTCTTCAGCACTTGCAAATGTCGCAATTGGGGAATATGGGACCAAGAGTGAGAGCATGAAGCAACTCAGCAGAAAGAAGACCCGCCCTCGCATTCTCTCCCCGGCAAGCGCTCAGGAAGGAAGCGTATAACACCAACGCCAAAATGAGTGGAACTATCCTCGTTTTCTTATCAAAGGGCTTTGTCCAACATTGCGCCCAACTCTTTTTCAAACAAGCCAATCAGAGCCTCACCAACTTCACCTTGAAGTTCATCTGGCAAGAGACGGAGACCAAGGCGGGTTGCGGCCCTCGTAGCTTTGAGTTCTGCGTAAACCGAACGTGCCTTTTGTTGGAAGTAGTAGTTTACCGCCTCCTTGATTTCAGCATGGAGGTCCGGATCCTCCTCGATTTTGTTGCGAATGTGAGCTTTGAGTTCATCCTTAACGATGTCTTTGAACGACTCGATGATGAGATCTTCCGTTGACATCAGGTCTTGGACACGTTCCCGAATGCTACCTGTCAATAATCGTTCAATCGCCATGCTATTGCCAATACCTCTTGGTGTTTCAATCCGTCGATGGTGTAAGCCTGCCAGATCTTAGGAATTCATCGAGCAATCGTCCAGCATGAATGACTGCATCATCAGCATCTTGTGGCCACATCTTCAACAAACGATGGAGTATCGTTGCTAGGTCCGTTGCCGTATTTGGTATCTTCATACGCTTCCAAATGAGTTCCTCCAAACGCGCCGTGGAGAGCCCCTCACTCGACAACAATGGAAGGCTGTATTCGGAGAGAGCCTGAGCCCTTGAGGATGCATCCAAGTCTTTCCACAGCTTTTGCAGACGTTGAAGTCTTCGAGGCGATGCCAGAGGCATCATTTCCACTGATGCATCCTCAACTTCTGGCAACGGGCAAACTTGAATCGTGCCTTCATCTCGAAGATAGTCCCGAATCATTGTGTGAATCGGGTCCATGGTCGTATCCAAACTCTCCATCAGCCATTGTCCACATCCTGAATACGGTCGGCAACGCTTTGTTCGCTCTCCTTTTGGTGCGATCGCAAAAGCAATGGCTGAGGATTGCAGAACAACATCAACGCTCCCTCTTCGCTTGGTCGTCGAATGATTGAATTCAACCTCTACATGTTTCGAAGCGAGCAGGAATGCTTCCTTTGGAGGCGCTTCGACTCTGCTAAAGGCATCAATAAACAAGATGTTTGAACCCGCTTGTTCGGGAATGAAACTCGTCTCATCAGGTGGAATGTGAGAAGAGGGTGGGAGAATCCTGCGTGAATACGAAACACCTTTGTCAAGAAGGGCTGATTCCAAGAAACCGAGTGCAATGATCGAGTGGAGATCAGCAGTTGCGACCAGCATCAGCGAGTTGGACTGTAGAAACGAAATCGCATCATCTACAACACCATCGATTGGCTTGAAAAACGGAGCTGTTCTCAAGTCCTTCATGGCCGTCCCAAAGGGGCCTTAACCCCCAGACAAATGAATGCTCCCAATCACTCGACGATGAGTCGAAGTTGGTCACGCTTGTACTTCCAGTCAGCAGAAAGGCGACCTTCAGCCCTGTAGTAGTTACCAAGTCGTCGAATCTTGGCTTCGGTTATCTCAAGCGCACGCTTGTTGTGCAGATCACGGTGATTGGTCGTTAGGTGGTCAATGATTGCAACGGCTTGTCGCATGAGATTCATCAAATCCTCTGGATAGGTTCCTCCGAGGTCGTTTTCTGCGAGGACTGCTCCAATTCGCTTGCCAAGAACAAGGCGGGCGTTTGGAACTGCGTGCTTATCTCGTAGTACGAGTCCAATTTGGGAGGTGCTCATGCCTTCTTTTGCATACTTGACGATAAGAGACTCAATCTCCTTGACGTCGGTGTTGGACCAAGAGGATGGCTCGGTCATGAACGGCTTCGAAGAAGCACTTTTTCCTTTTCGTGATGAATACATTCGTGCCATATGGACCACTCGGAGCAATCTTGCGACCTGCTTACCCTTCTTAACCACATCGCTTCTTCTGGTCATCGCTTCTGATGCATTTTCGCCAATCGTCCTGGCGTGCCTGCCCATTCCCAACCCGGCGCAAGACTTCTCGCAAGTCCAACCGGTTCCTCGTTTTGAAGAACGAGAAGGTCTTGGCCTCTACGGATTTTTCCATCGTACGAATCGATGATGCCAAGATGGAGGTCTCCTTTCCATTTTATTGAGGGTTTGAGTCGAACGCACGGTAGCGTTTTGTGTTCAAACAAAGACGGAATTGCTCCCTTGCTAAAGGCAAAACCTGCGCGGTCAAAAAACCACAAAGCCACTTGCTCACCGTCTTTTTCAATTCGCCATCGAGGAGGTTTTCCCCGAATTCGGCATCCTTCAAGCCAATCGTCAGTGTCGTAGAGATAACGAGAAATACTCTTGAAGCGATCCATGTTGAGGGATTCCCCTTTCCGTCGCCGAAGATCGAGTTCCTTTTTGCTGTGTTTTACCGCTTCATTTAATCGTTGTAGCGATGTTCGGGACCCTGAAGATTCCCCCTGTCGCGTATCGATTACATCAAATCCTTCGATATCGAGTTCAATTCCGCTGTGATTGACGATGCACTGGTAAGCATGACGGTCAAGAAGTGATTGGACCATGGATTTGATTCGTTCAAGTTCTTGAACTGTCCAATCACCTGTTACGGGAATGTCATAGAAACCTGCTGGCCAGACATCTTCCAAATCCCTTGGAACAAGTCCAAGTGGAGATGTGACCATAACTTCGTGGCAACCATTGCTGCCAATGGCTTCGATAAATTTACGATGGGACTTTGATAGACGATACGGCTTTCGCTCAGAACACGGAAGTAACACAAGTGTGTGGTCGAGCCCCTCAGGTGCTGTGTAGCGATGCATCATGAACTCAACCCATGCATGGACTTCTGAGTCAAGATGGCTTTCTTGTGCCATAAATTCAATTGCATCAATCCCCGCAGGGTGGGCGCGTAAGACATCTTCGATTGGACGCATTAGGGTATCGAAATGGCGCATGTGTTCAACCAATCGAGGACTGTTCAAACTTTGCTGTTGAGCGAGCCGGCGTAATGTGCCTATTTCAATCGCTGACTGAACGGAACGGATTGCTTGACGATAATGATGCAATGCTACGTCCGTGTTGAGCGTCTCACCATCCACAGGTAGTCGAGGACCGAAGGAGGTGAGTAAGTGACCTGTACTGATTGCAAGTCGAGCACGACTCGTGTCGAACAGATCAACCCCAAACCAAGCGAGGACCGCCGCATTATCGGGTCCGCCAAGGCCAGGTGTCCAAAGCAGCGCACCAGGAAATCGGTGCTTCAGTGTTTGAATCGCTTTCACAAGTTTCCCGGGTTGGGCTGCAAGTTGAACTGCATCGAGCAAAACGACAATGCTGGGCTGTAAATCATCGTTCAACAGCGATGGATCATGATGCAATCGTTGCCAAGAAACAGGCAGTAGGGGGCCGGTGTCAGCTGATTCACCTGCATTTGCCTCATCCAAGGAAGGCGGTAATACATGACCAACCGATGCTTCCATTGAAGGACCTAATTGATCAAATGCCGGTGGTACAAGGCAATGCTTTGTTGAGATTGTAATTCTCGCTGGGATGGTTCTGCTTTGCACGCAGTGGAAGGCGGCGATGTTTTTGCATGCTTCATCGTCATCTTCAGTCGAAATGAATGCGGGTGTCTTCACAGCCGGGGACGAACGATCACCTAGACCCCAAACCCTTGCATATCGATGGCGATGAAGAACTGTGCGACCAAGTCCTTCTGCCATGGCTTGTGCTGAGGTGGTTGGTTTTTCAAAGATGGCACGTATTGGAAAGAAAGTGTTGAAAGACTAGGCCTACGAGCCGCATTTATGGAGGGTGAAGCGCAACGAAGAGGCTCGATAGCAACCTTGTTTGTCTGTGTTGTTCTTCTTAGCATTCTTCCAGTCACCCATGCAGAAGAACCATTCAATGCGTTTGTTGTTGATGGTCGCATACAAATGATCAGCCTTTCTGAAGCGGAAGTCTACCACCAGACAATGGATGTTGAGGAAGGAACCATCGTTTCCGTCAATGTCGGTTGCAGTACATGTGAAGTCGAACTTGAAGCAGGAGAGACCACACTCACATCTGCCACCTCGGTGACCTACAAAGCACCTGAGAATCTCTCGGTGAGCATCACCATACGTTCGACGTCCACTGAAACCGTATCGACATCATTCCTCGTTGTTCAAGATGAAAGTCATGTGAATCAGCGACCAAGTCCTGAATCGGAAATGGACCTTGTTGATTCCTACCGTTGCTCGAGTCCGATTGAATGTTTGGACATGCACCGTGGTAATCTTAAGGCAATCACAAATGGAAATTACTCAACACTTGGTTTCGATGCTGGTGCCGTTGAATTAAACGCCGAAGAGTATTACGGGTTTACAGTCAGCAGCGGAGAAATTGTCGAACTAACACTTCACCATGCTTCAGACTCAATCCGATTTGACTTTTATTTGCAAAGTGATAACCAAGAGGTACTGCTTAGCAAGGTCATCGAAACCATGACCTCGACCAACCCCCACACCCTCGGAGAGACACATTACTTGGAAATCGAGGAGGATGGGCGTATTATCGTGAAAGTTTCAACAGCAGCACAGGTCTCGTCCTACGCTCTCCAGCGAACGATTCACCAACCGCAATTGACAATGACCATCGATGGTAATACCTCACAATTTGATCAAATTGGCCATGGCGAATCCAAAACTGCGTTTGTGCTGGGATCCACTGGTGTTGTCAAACTTGCACCCGTGATTGAAGACATTACTGCCCAGCTTTCGGTTCGAATCGGTGACAATTGGGTCAACATGCCTGATGTTTTGGTTGAGCAAAACACAGTTGAACGAATCTTTGCCTATCCGAACACAACTACAGCGATGCTTACCATTGAGGGCGCAGTCCACTGGGTTGACGTCACGATAGAGAATTTTACGGACGGGAATACATCGGTCGATGCACCCGGATATCTTCCATCAAATCTTATCGGCGAAAATTGGCCTATCTTGTATTCAGAGGATACCGATGCGTTTTCAGGCGAACTTACCCTTCCCACCATGGACGTTGTTGACGTGTATCTTGTTTCAGTCGAGGGATGGGTGGATTCAGAACACCGTTTGCACATTCAAATCGATGGTACAAGTCAGGATCTGCTCGTTGACGTGCAAGAATTGAATCAAGAAACAATGGAAACACTTCAAGAGTACACACTCACGCCTGATTTGTTCACAAACAGCATGGACCTTTACATCACAGTCGGACCCGGCACTCACCTTATCAAACTGTATCACACAAACGATTCTGTTCTTGAGAATCAGACATGGGGGAACAATCTCGATCCACTCGAATATGAAATCACCATAACCAAAGTCACCACTGAAATTGGGGAAGAGCCTTGGTTCGCACCATCAGATGAAGCTAAATTTTGGGGCTCAACGGTTCGATGGATTCTTGGCCTCGGCATGATACTACCAGCACTGTATCTCTTTTACTCAATAAGAAAAACCAAGCGCCATGCTGTCCGAATTGGCGCCATTAAACGAAGACTGGAACTTCTATCCAATCTTCTTGATGAGGGGAAGGAAACCCCGGAACAAACCAGAAAATCCCTTGTTCGATCTTTGGAAGCAGTTGCAACGCTTCCGTGGCAATCAGCCATTGCATCATGGGGTGAACCTCAACGTTCGTACACGACCGATGGAACGTCGATTGCAGTTTGGAATTTGGATCCTCGACTGGCGAAATCATTCGGAAATTGGCCGATTCTTGTTGGGTTGAATACTGAGCATGAAACATGGGAAATAGCAGCTTTCCGATTTGATGCGCCCTATGGCCAAGCGCTGACTGTCGACCGAGTCGAGCCCCGTCTGCTGCACCAAGGAGAGGAAGTCTTCATTGATTCAATTGCTCAAGGCACAACCGTTTTCCTAACCGTTGACCTTGTTGGGGATGCAACGCAGGTCGATATTGAGCTCAATGGTCACGTTGGAGGAACGCCCAGAGCAATGCGTATTCCAACTACGTTGAACCGTTTTGTTGAAGAAGAATAGTCATTCATTCGCTCTTCGATCTGCAGCATCATCAAGAATGCGTTGCAATTGGTCGCTTGGATTGAGGGACGTTTTCATCGAATCAAGTTGTTTCTTGTCTGCTTTGGAAATCTTTTCCGGAACGTGAAGTTTGAGCAGGACAACAACATCTCCACGACCACTTCGCCTCATGTGAGGAAGCCCGCGTTTCTTGATTTCCAAAGTATGGCCAGCAGATGAGCGAGGAGGGATAACAATGTCGAGTTTCTTGCCATCGATGTGATCAATGGTGACCTTCGTACCCAAGACGAGGTCAGGATATCCGAGCGGAAGGGACATAATCAAATCGGAACCATTCCGCTCAAACCAAGGATGCGTTAGGACTTCAATCTCAATGAGAAGATCACCGTTCGAGCCTCGACCCCGCTCAGCAGGCTGGCCTTGGCCGCGTAACCTTAGACGCGTGCCATGCTCTGCGCCTGGTGGCACATTGAATTTGATGGATTTCGCCTCAATCCGGTGACCCCGACCGGAACAATCCCCACAAGGAGATTCAATGATTGAGCCGGTTCCGCCACAATCCCTGCATTCCTGAACAACCTCATTCACAAACGGTCCAATTTGTTGACGTACTCGGACACGACCTGTTCCTTGACAAGTCCCACATGTTTTGGTTTTCCCATCCTTCGCACCGGTACCGTTGCAAGTCGAACACTCAACTGGTAGGTCGAGTTCGATCGATTCCTCACTACCCGTTATGACAGTCGCCATCTCAATGCTGTGTCGAACAAGAATATCGGATCCTTTGCGTTCACGGGACCGGCTGCGTCCACCTCCGAAGAAGCCAGAGAAGAAATCCCCACCAAGAAGATCCTCCAGATTGATGTTAAATCCTCCACCTGAAAAGCCACCGAATGGGTTACCAGACGGGCCGTCATGACCAAATCTGTCGTAGTGTGCGCGCTTTTCTGCATCCGAGAGAACTGCATAGGCCTCTTGGATTTCTTTGAATTTATTTTCTGCATCAGGCTCCTCACTCCGGTCAGGGTGAAATCTTCTCGCAAGACGTCTGAATGCATTCTTCAGATCTTTTTCGGTTGCCGAACGGTCAACATCGAGAACTTCGTAATAGTCTCGTTTGTCTGTCAACGTTCCACCTATCCTTGGCCAACAGGCGCACCACTAAAACCTCACGTTGAAATTAGACCGAGAGTGACGCACCACAGGATTGACAGTATCGGTCCGAAGGTGGGTTTGAAGCCCCACATGAGGGACATTTTCCAGAAAGGTTGGCAGTTGAAACAGAAACACTACCTCCACTCAGCATGGCTAGGTCTTCGATTGATTCTCTCTTTGGAATCGGTGCGGGTTGTGGTGTTTCAATCGATGTCGATGAAAGAATTCCACCATCGTCGCTCATTGAAGTCATTGTCAAATCATCACCGGAGCGGGAATCTGTAGCCATCGTTTCCTTGATTGGAGCAACAGGACGTTGGGCGATAACGGGCGTTTGTTGAGAATTGTTACGCAAACGAGCCAGGCGTAATTCTTCCCGTTCGGCAGCTTTGTCTTTTCCAAAAAAGCCGAAGACGCTGTCAATAATACCATCCATCCAACTGGTGCGTCGTACTGAACCTACGGTCGAATCGATCGATTCATCCATCTCCGCGCCATCACCATTCATTCGACGCGTTGCTTTCTGAACGAAACCTTGCTCAGTTAGCATTTGTACATCCGATTTGTCATCTCGGTCAAGTTCTAACTCAGGTGCTTCGCGACCAAAGGATCCGACCTTAGAATCGAGATTGGCCTGGTTCAGCTCCGTATCGGCTTGGAGTTGTGTGTCTTTTTCCCACACACCCTTCGCTTCAGCATCATAGACATGTTTCATTTTCTTCATAATTTCCGATCGGCGATATTCGTGGTCCTTTGTCAGTCGGGTCCTGCCTAACAACACATAGCCGATCAGAACCCCTGTTGCATAATAGAGACTCATGTACAACCATGACAATGCGAGAATGCTTCCCAATGGGGTGACAACAACATGCAAACATCCCATGACGAGAATGGGCAAGGCAAACAGACCAATTGATGAGGACTGTCTTGTTGCCATAACATCGACTCTGTCACATTCTTCTTATGCATTCGCCTTGGATGTTTCATGTTCGATCACGAGATGCGCGGCCTTTTCGAACGCAACCGTCGATCAGTCCGAGTGTAAATCCTGTGTGAAGTAAGAAAAGGGAAAATGGAACACCTAGGGCATGCGAAATCCCTTTTTTGAAGTGCACCAACCCGGACAACAAAAGAACGCCTCCATATGCAATGAGTGGTATCAATGCTAGATTTGGGCTTATCATCAGAAGAAGAGTGGTTGCAAAAAGACCAATCAATGGTAGAAACTCGCGAAGAACAAATCGTTGTGGATGCTTAAGAAGTACTTTGGTTCTCCAAAACCCGTAACGATGGCTCATCAAAAACCATGACCTAAACGACGTCCTTCTACGCATTTTTACGAGAGGTTCAGGCGTTCGAAACAACTCATAACCCGCATTTAGCATACGCATACTCAAATCACTATCTTGACTGGTCAAAAACGATTCATCCCAACCATTGACGGCTTCAAGCGCACTTCGAAGATGCAAGGCGAAAGCAGGAACATTTGTCGGCCCTTCTTGATCGAATATCGCAAATTGGCCATTACTGCCTCCAAGTGGGCTTTTTAGGGTTGAGTCAAGAATTGATTCAATTTTTCCTTGTTGCTTCTCATCACCAATGACTCGACATCCAAGTCCACCAATGTTGGGATGTCCACTCTCCAATCGATTCCATGCCGATTTTAGTTGTTCAAGATGGTTTGAATAAACCTCGATATGGCCGTTGAATTCGAGAACATGTGTCACACTATCTGGAAGATGCTTGAGGGCGAGGTTACGTGCATGAGGAACAAAACGTTCAGGGTTGTCATACAATTGCAGAACTGGATGTTTCTCCTTGTCCAAACCCTCCTGAATTGAGCGAATAATTTCTTGTGTTGCATCGCTCGAACCGCCATCAAAAACCATAATCATGTGTTCCGTAGAAGGGAGCGATTGATCAAGCAAGGAGCGCAAGCATGCCTCAATATGAGCCTCCTCGTCTAGAACGGGAAGAACCGTAGCTAACCAAGGCCCCTGTGTTCGCATTGTTTTGCACTGAATCAAATCTGTTTTGATACTTCACATTCACAAGTAGGTTCAAAAGCGGTTTCTTCTTGCTGAATCCATGGACCTGAAACCGTTGACATACAACGGACGAAACGAAGGTATCGAGGTTACCTTGCATACCCAAATTCGACCTGGTGATGATGTTGTGAATGTTTCAGTTGCAATCCATTCATTGTTCCCTGATGCAATCATAGGGGATGTCGAGAACGAAACATTCCCCAGCACGAGAGATGTTGAAATCGTCTGCAAGCACCTCTCTTTCGAGACGTTTCTTGAGCAATTAAGGAAACAAACAATTCTCGATACAGCAATGGATGCGATGGGGCAACATCTGCAAGACAGCAAGACGATGTTTCAGATTTCTCGTCTAGCTGCGTATGCGGGGAAAATAGCATTTACTTTTGATGACGTTCCCCTAGGTGGATGCTTTGATATCCATCTCGAGGGGGTTGGTTTATCCGATTGGATTGAAGCATGCACTTGGCATTCAGGACGTCAAAATGTTCCTAGACAACTGCACGATTTGGCTGCAATGGATGCTGCAGGTGAAGCATCGACTTGGCATCAATAATTTATCTTTAGGAGATCCTCAACAATTGGTATGTCCGCTTCTAGCCAATCGAGCTCAAGGTCTTCTTGTGAAGAAATCCACTTCATTTCACTGTGGACTGTGAGTTGCATGTCTTCAAGTTGAGATGATTCGACAAGGAAGCCATGTATTGCAACATGGAGAAAAGGATAGGTATGTTGCCATACACCTAATTTTTTGATGATTGTTGCTTCAATCTTCAATTCCTCACTCAATTCTCGCAGAAGGGCTGCCTCAGGGGTTTCATTCGCCTCAATTGTCCCTCCTGGAAATTCCCATTTTCCGGATTTGGGTTCATCTTCGCCTCGTCTCATTGCCAAAAAGCCGTTTTCGGAGAGAAACATCCCCGCTGCAACTTGTATTGAGGGTTTGTACAACATGTGAGCAAGCATCTTCCGAACTAGTTTTGTTGCTTCGTGAATCGACATATGATCGCTGGAAGGTAGGTGAAGAAAGAGACAAGGAATCGCAAATTTATGCTTGTTCAGAGCCTCATGTGTTCTAAAATAAGTCTCATTGCAAATGTATTCACCCGCATCAAAAGACAATTCGATTTCACCGTCCCAATTCTTTACATCCCATTTTTTTACAGGTACTGGAGTATCCAAATCACCAAGTCCACTTAATTCGGTATCAGACACTTGGCGTCCAGAATTATCAGGAATCTTCATCTTGAGCCGATCTTGAGCGCGAAGTTCAATACGAGGAACAGTGCATTCACCGCAAAGACCCAGATGAAGAATAGCATCCCACTCTCGATGTTCTAGTTCATCCGCAGTCCAATGTGACCCTTGTTTATCAACAGATAGGACGTGCTTCTCAATCGAAACCTCACTTGCTCCTCTACCGAATGGATTTTTGATTGGGAGCAGACTTGGAAAGGATTTGACAATTGTTTCAGTCGGATTTTGTTGGTGAGTTCCAAAGGGGCCGAACCCGGTTAAAAGAACCCGTGGCATGGTACAGGCTAGAGGTGAATGTTCTTGATTTTGCTGACAAATTGGCAACAGATTGACAAACCAAAACACGGACCATGGCATGAAGCGTATGACTCCCAGCGGTCAGTCAGAATTGAAACCGTTGAATCTCGTCACTGAGATTTGGAGAGAAATATTTCTCGGAGTTGGTATGTGGGGAGCGCTGCGACCCATCTTAGCAGCACTCCTAGCAGCCATACCAGGATTCTTTCTCGGTCAACACTTCAACAGAAAGCATCGTCGGGCTTTCGATTGGACACTCTTGCAAATCCCGCTTGCATTGACGATTGTACTCTACATTCCACTTTGGCTCTGGTCTATTTACGATGCGTGGAGGGACGCTACGATCATTGTCTCCAATTCAAAGACAAACTAAGGACGCCACAACTGGTCTGAAGTTGCTAATTCCCCACTCTTCATTCCTTCCATATCGTCAAGGTCATCTTGGTCAAATTCTGTTGGAAGATCCCCGCTAAACCATGTACTGATACTTACGGTCTCGACAGCCCAATACATGACTGAATCCTCGTTGTTCGAGTGTCCAGGATGTTCAGAGTCCTCGTGGTCTGCAGGCGACGTGTACACAAGATTAACCAAGCCTAGAAGGTGTCCAAACTCATGAACCATTACGCTGTTTTCGATGTCTTCAGCAGATATTCTTGGATTGAAAATTGAGGTTGCATCATCAATCGAATCTGAGAACAAAGCGATGGTGGAGGCATCGACAGCGACACCGAGAACGCTTTCATCGGAGTATTTTCCTTGTGGCATTATTACGTGCCACCGAAGAACGGAGGTCTGAGGAGGTGAATCCATGGTATCGTGACCTATTTCACGCACTTTACTCGCTGTCCAGCTTGTGGTCTCAGAGAATTGGACTTCATTCATAACAATTCGAATTCCATCCGGTTTATCGCAAACTTGTCCAAGCCTTTCTTTTAGCAAGCTGACAGTTGACGATTCAGGATTGTAATCGGGAGCGTGATCGATTTCGATGACCAATTCTCTGTATGCATCATCCCGTAGACAAGCGAGGGCTAAACCTCCCGGTACGCCCCAATTTTCACCTAAGATGTTCTCAATCTCAGACGCACAACCTGCCATGGGTATTGACAACATGAGGCATGAAAGGAGAAAACCCATCAATCGCCTGTTTCCCATGCCTGACCCACTTCCTCATTCTTCTAAAATCTCACGACCTTACCACGCATCGGGTAACTCAAGCGGTGAGAACAATTGTCCGGGACCCTTGGCCTCTGCGAGTTGCTGTCGAACGAGTTGCTCCCAAGATCGTAGTGCGATGATGGCTTCGACCAAATCCATCTCCATCTCAACGAGCGTGACGCGAATAAGCGTCGAGAGAATATCCATTCGATCTTGATCGACAATCTTCAGTACTTTTTCGACATCAAAGACAACAGGCGATTGATTGATTTCTCCTGTCGATTCAATGGGCCAAGGTTGTGAGACACGTTCACTGATTGCAGCACCGGTTTTCGATGCATATTCATTGAGCGAACCCAGCAATCCCTGAATGTGATGTTGCAAAACGAGTGCAACCTCTGAAACAGGCATTGTCAATTGACCAATCAAGTTGACCATTCGTTCCTGCAAAGTTACCATTGAATCTGTTGCTGACAAGTTGCCAACTCCTCTTATCTCTTCGAAAATCCTTCGATGTATTTCCATCCGAAATGGTTCCATTGCTCTTGTGTCCAACCTTCAGGAAGGCCAGTAGGTGGTAGGGGTGCTATGCCACGTGGATCAGGTTGGGCAAGTGGAGCTGCTGCGGGTTGCGGGGCTGGGGCAGGTACAGGACTTGGGGTTTGCATGATTGGTTCGATCTTTAATTCAGGAACCGTCTTTGCTTCCATCTCTTCTGCGACGGATTCGGTTTGATCTACTTCAGATTCTTCTTCGCCATACTTCATTTTTCGGTACATAACCAACATCCATAAGAATGCTGAAAGTGATACCACTGCAACCACATACATGAAGATGGCAAATTGTCCATCGCTTGCTTGTTGAGCAAGAGCGTCTCCATCTCGGACAGTCTGTTTCTTTACAATGAGTGGATCAACATTGTAGCGATCCATCTCAACACCATCGACGAGAACCAACACACGGTATGATTGTGATTGTCCTGGTTCAACTTCCGCGACTACCGGAATTGAAACGGTAGCCGTCATCCCAGCCAAAACCGTCTCTGATGCATTTGACTCTTCATTCCAATTGCCTCCTTCAACCAAGCGTTGGAGTACGAAACGAACGTCTCCCTTCCCTCCTTGGTTGAGGACACTAATGTCAAGTTCTGAGGTCTCTCCTTGGATTGGACTCGGATTTCTCCACTTGATTTCTGTTTCCGGTTGATCGAAGGAAATACTCGGACCGAGAAGAGACAAAGGCCATGTTGCAAATGGTTCGTCGATGTTGTTGTTTGCAGTTTCAAACGGGTTTCCTGTTTCATCCGAACCAGAAACCCAAACGTCAACGACATAGGATGGAAGAAGGGTTGTTGCACCCATGTCGGTTAAATCAATTTCACCCGTCCAAAAGAACTGGTCGCCGAACGGGGTCGTTTCGGGCAAAGCTGTGGCGCCACGGGAAATTTCTGCTTCACCAGCACGGATTCTGTAATGCAGGACAGCGGGGTTGTCCATATCAAATCCATTGTCATCAGTCGTATCGAGCATGACGCTCAATGAATTTGCCTCACCAATTGAAAGAGGCGATCCTGCGGGGACTTCATTCAACATGACCATTCGGATTGTCGGATTGGAACTGTCAACGACAAATCGGACTCTGGGCAACGGACTGGTCTCATCCTGTGCCAATCCAGGTAAGTCATCAAGTTGTAAACGCAAGTCAAGACGGCCCGAGTTTACAGCAGGGACGAGAAGGTCGAGGCTAAATTCCCCGTTTTCTCGTGGAGACGTTCTCCATACGTGATCAAAATCTCCAAAGACAACATCGAATGAACCTGGAGGTGCTGGTGTTTCATCCTCGCTGAACAGGACCCGTCCTGTTACACGAAGGGCTTGTCCGCTACCGATGAGCGTTTCATCGGCATCATCGTTGTAGTGGTTTGTACCGTCTCGTAGTTCGACAGCCTTGATATGACCTGGTTCAGTGTAGAAACGGAAATCGTTGTCCAGACTCCAGGCATTGGATCCTAAACCACTGATCTTGGAGAAACAAGGCGTTGTCTCCCCTTCATTGCAGGGTTTGTCTGTAACTTTGAGAATTGGAATGAAGTGTTCTGTTCCATCTGTGTCATACGCTTCTGGGAAAGACCACGTGAGTTGGAAGCGGGCGCGTATGAGCAATTGATTCTCGTCATCGCCAAAGGTCGATACCTGAGAGTAAAGATTCGAAACAGCGATGTATTCGCCTCCAGATTCGAGTTTTGCTTTCGGCATTCCGTTTTCATCTTCTTCGAGTTGGATGAAAATCGACGTTTCATCATCGTTCACGTCTTCGCCTAGAGCAAATTGCACGAACTGGATATCCTCCCATCCGTTTCGATCCAAAAGAACAACTTGAGCAGTGTACATCACACCCGGATGTAGAGGCTGCTCATCTTCGTGACCGATGATGCTGGAATTGGTGAGGTCAACAACGGGTTCGAATTCCTCACGGATACGGTATGTGGAAACATCAGCATCCCAAGCAGGCATAACTTGGCCGGGAGCATAGCCACATACTTGCGGTGTTGGTGGACACACGGGACCTCCTCCCATGGCAACTTGGTTCTGTTGCCCATCTTTACCGCTCACATACATTGAGACGACTTGCCCATGTTCGAGCATGGAATCGTCGACAAGTCCGTTGAAGATGTTTAGTCCGCCACTAATTGTTTCTGGCGATGACAAGATTTTCTCAGCGTATTCATCTTCCTGAGGGAATCCATCGAAATTGAAATCATGACATCCAATTGCAACCGTTGATTTGCAGCCAACCCAATAATGAAGACTAATTTGGGTAGGGGGGTCAACGCTGTCCTGGATGTTGACAGCCACGGCTTGTCCTCCAGGTGCGGGTGGGCCAACGTGCCGTTCTTGACCATCAAATGGAGTGACTCCTAGTACCAATGGAGAATTTCCGTCGAGGACAAGGCGAATCGTGTTGTACCCAGGGTTGGTGAATGTCGAGCCGTTTGGTAGGTTTACAGCTTCGACCGAAAAGAGCATTCCTCCAGGCGATGATTCAATTGGAGAAGTGAATGTGATGTTGTAAGCACCAAAGTTTGGATTTGATTCCTGAGACAGGACCATCGGTTGCCCAATAGGATCACCATCATAGGTCACGTTTTGACCAATGACTCGAAGGTCGAACTCTCCGGAAAGCGGGGAAAGTTGCGAGGATTCGAAGTGAATCTTCCCGAGGAACGACAGGTTTTGCCCGCCACGAACCCAATCTTGTGCAAAGAGTTGGCGACCGGTTTCATCGAATACTTGCATCCCATCTAGCTGGATGTCATTTTCTACACGTAGACGCATGTTTTCAGTCTGCCAATTGTCAACCGCAGTCCCTAAGGAATCCTTAACGGTGAGGAGGGCTTCTGTGGCAGCTTCGTCATCCCAACTCCAATCGACTGTGGTTGGGATGCGGATTGTACGAACGTCGTTCGCATCAATTGTTGAAGTGCAATTTGCAGTATCGAAGGCAACGATACCGCTTGCATCGCTTAGTGTGCTGCAGGAATCACCTTGTTGCCACTTGAATGTAGGATTTTCACCGTGAGAGTTGTTTAGGGATACGGTGACTTCCGTAACAAAGTTGACCTCATCACCGTGTGCAACCTTCACAATCAAATTTCGTGCAATGCCGTCGGGTGCAGCCATACCGCCCTCAAACGTTGCGCTTATCGCGTGTGTGTTCATTTTGTATGCGATGTCGATGTTGGTTATCTTCACGCGTCCCGACGTTTGTGCCTCGACAGCAAGCGGAACTTCAACGACGCCTTCACCGTTGTCTGGGATGTATTCATTGAACGCGTCGACCAAGGTTGGTTGG
>DAPT01000059.1:19807-20149 GCA_002502215.1 Euryarchaeota archaeon UBA124 | reverse complement strand
CCAGTATGCACCTTCGACGGCGTTCTCAAGATTTGCTGATGGCATAATCACAAGTGGATTTTTACCACCGAGTTCAAGCGAGCACGATACGAGATTCCGACCGCAAACTTCGCCAATCATTTTGCCCACCGGGGTTGAACCAGTGAAGGAAATCTTGTTGACACGACCTTCATCAACTGCATCGATGAGATGTTGTCCTGCACCACTTCCCTTGCCGTGAACGAGGTTGATTACGCCGTTGGGTAAACCAGCCTGGTGCATGATACGGGCAAGAGCAAACGAAAGGAGTGGAGAATCCTGTGGCGACTTCCAAACGCACGTGTTTCCGCACATGATCGCTGG
>DAPT01000059.1:0-19444 GCA_002502215.1 Euryarchaeota archaeon UBA124 | reverse complement strand
GTTGCAGGCGTTGATGATGCCACAAACGCCAAGAGCACGGCGGTATGTGAACAACTCCTTGTCGGGTAATTCTGAATTCACCGTTTGACCGTAGAGTCGTCGGCCTTCGGACTGGAAAAACAAACATGTGTCGATGGCTTCTTGGATTTCTCCACCGCATTCTTTCAACGTCTTTCCAATTTCCCGAGCTTGCAGCCGTACGAGATCTTCTTTGTGCTCCATAAGGAGCCGGCCCATGTTACCAATAATCTGGCCACGGGTTGGGGCAGGTGTGGCAGACCACGAGGGAAACGCAGCATGTGCAGCATCGAGCGCAGCGTTGACATCCTCTTTGGTCGACAAAGGAAACGCTCCAAGAATATCCGCCAAAAGAGCCGGGTTGCGGGATTCAAAGGTGGCTCCACCGCTGGATTCAACCAATTGACCATCGATGATGTTGAACCCTTTTACGCTAGGGCGGTTGTTTGGATTGTTGGCTTCAAGGAACGTCAGACCTGCTTCAAGTACGTGGACCATGTTGTCTTCGAGTTCGATTCCCTCCATGAAGGCTACGATTCAATCGCATGAGATTCTGACGGGATTTTCATAACTCATGGTTTTAGTACTCTCGGGACTTGGACTTGGTATGTCCGGCGATGATAACGAAGTTTCATTACGAGTAGCAAAGGCCATTCCATCCGATGTAGGTCATGGTCGGGCCCGCATTTCAGGCGAACATGGTCTTGAACTCAAACCAGGCGACATTGTCGAAATTAAGGGCGAGAAGCGCTCAACTGCAGCGATTTATTGGCGCAGTAGGCCAGAAGATTCGAAAATGGATATCGTTCGAATCGATGGAATTATCCGAAAGAATGCGGGAGTAAGCCTCGGCGATCGCGTTACAATTTCCAAGGCAGAGGCGAAAGAGTGCACCAAACTTACGCTATCTCCAGTCATGGCAAACAAGCAGAAGGTCAAGTTTGGTCCCGGCATTGAAGGATTTGCTCGCAGAGGTCTTTCCAAGCGTCCGGTGATGGCTGGCGACCGAATTTTCATTCCCGGAATGACGCTTTTCGCTGAAGCATTACCGTTTGCAGTCGTTCAAACCACGCCAAAGGGCATCGTTAAGGTGACGAGTGATACTGACATTGTCATCAAGGATGAGGCCATCGATGACGAAGATGTGGGTCAATCGGAAGGGATAACCTACGAAGACGTAGGCGGCATTGGACAACAACTTCAGAAGGTTCGAGAGATGATTGAACTTCCCTTGAAACATCCTGAATTGTTTCGACGACTTGGAATCGACCCACCGAAAGGTGTTTTGCTCCACGGTCCTCCAGGTACAGGGAAAACAATGATTGCAAAGGCTGTTGCAACCGAAGTAAACGCCCATTTCAAGGCAATCAATGGTCCGGAAATCATTTCCAAATACTACGGTGAGTCAGAAAAACAACTGCGTGAGATTTTCGATGAGGCGAGTGAAAAATCACCTGCGATTATCTTTATTGACGAAATCGATTCAATCTGTCCCAAGCGTGAAGACGTTAGCGGTGAAGTTGAACGACGTGTGGTCGCTCAGATGCTCACACTCCTCGACGGAATGCAAGGAAGAGACAATGTTGTTGTAATCGGTGCAACAAACCGTCGAGATGCACTTGACCCTGCGCTTCGTCGTGGTGGTCGTTTCGATAGAGAAATTGAGATCGGTGTTCCAGACCGTGAAGGTCGAAAAGAAATAATGGAAGTCCACACTCGCCAAATGCCAATTGCAGACGACTTCGAAGTCAACTGGGTCCTCGACAACACCTACGGGTTTGTCGGAGCTGATCTTGCTGCATTGGTTCGAGAGGCTGCAATGAAAGCACTCCGCCGATACTTGCCTGAGATTGACCTTGAAGAGGAAACCATCCCTCCAGAAGTCTTGGAGAAGATGGAAGTCAGAATGAACGATTTCAAGGATGCAATCAAGGACGTCGAACCATCCGCTCTGCGTGAAATTTACGTTGAGGTTCCGGAGATTGCTTGGGATGAAGTCGGTGGACTCGATGAAGTCAAAGACCGTTTGAAGGAATCCGTTGAATGGCCTCTGACCAAGCCAGAAGTGTTTGAACATTTCAACATCAAACCTCCACGAGGCATCGTGCTCTTCGGTGCTCCTGGAACAGGAAAAACTCTCCTTGCTAAAGCGATTGCAAACGAAGCACAAGCCAACTTCATTTCAATCAAGGGCCCTGAGATGATTTCCAAGTGGGTCGGTGAATCCGAACGTGGAATTCGTGAGATTTTCAAGAAGGCAAAGCAATCCTCTCCTTCGATTATCTTCCTCGATGAATTCGAATCCATCGCCAGTATGAGGAGTTCCTCGAACGGAGAGGGAAGCGATGTAGGTAATCGAGTGGTCAACCAACTTCTTGCCAGCATGGATGGCGTAGAATCACTCGACGGCGTCATCGTTGTTGCTGCTACAAACCGCCCAGAAATGATTGATCCTGCCCTTCTTCGAAGCGGCCGATTTGAGCGAGTCCTCCACGTACCACCTCCAGATGCGCCAGCACGCGAGGCAATTTTTGAGATTCACTCCACCGGCATGCCGCTTTCGAAGTTCTCAATCAAGGATCTGCTCTCAAATTTGGAAGGATTCACAGGAGCCGACATCGAGGCAGTATGCAGAGAAGCTGCTCTCATCGCCATGCGTGAAGGCAAAAAGAAGGTAGCAAAGAAGCACTTTGATGAGGCAGTCACACGCGTTCGACCTACCGTCACACCTGACATGTTGGAGTACTATCAGAAGATGGAGACCCGATTGACGTCAGGACTCTCGAACATCAAACGAGCGCGTGACTACGGTTTCGGAATAGAAACAATGTGATGACGGAAACGGTCAAATCCTTTCGTCGCTGACAAAAGCGTAAGGCGAGTCGGATGGCATCCAGTTTCGGACAAGAAATGCTTGGACGTACGGTTCAAGACAAGAAGGGGAAAGAGCTTGGAAAGCTCACGGATCTTGTTGTTGACGTGTCCAACGGAGAAATCTGTGAACTTCTCATCAAGTGTTCAGAAAATATCGATGCAAGTCGTTTACCCTTCCCGACCAAAGATGGAGCAGTGGCAATTCCATCGACAGAAGTATCCTCCTTTGGAAACGTCATAATGCTGAAGGTCTGATGAGCATTTTTGCATCAGAGTTGGACAACCTTCTAAACCGATGTGAAACCGTGTGTGTATGAACGGTGTACTAGGGAGGTGTGATGATGGCGGCTGAGCGGAACAGAAATTTCAGGCGAATTGGACTCCAATTTGCATTCTGGGCAGTTCTTGGACTTCTTCTTCTCACCATCCTCCAGAACTTTGTCAACATTAGTCAAACCAGTCAACTTTCAGCATACGGTGATGATTGGAACGACATGTCGGCATTCAGAGAAGACATCAATTCCATGGGTATTGAAACCAAGTCTCTGGTAAGTAGCCCTCTTCTTCTCGCAGACATTGAAGATCCTCGTAATACAACTTACATTGTCGCCGGTGTTGAACGGGATACACTCTCCTTCCCCCAATTTGACGAAGATGGTTTCATCACGATTGCAACGGAAGATGGATACTCCCCGTCCGAAGTCGATGCAATAGTTGAGTTTGTGGACTCTGGGGGGACGGTCATTGTCCTCGAAGACTTTGGTTATGCTGGAAGCATCGGTGAAGCGTACGGTGTACGCTACACTGGATATCAATTGTATGACACCAATTACGTTCCTGAACTCGACAGAGACTACATCTGGATGTGTCTCCAGGCCAATCCCTGCGGCATGGAAGGAACCACCCTTGCCCCATCGACAATCGAGGAGCATGAGCGCTGGTCATCCGAAGTTGGAGCCCATCCTTGTTCCGAATTAAACGGCGAAGAAATGACGCGAGATGAAGCGGGTGTTTGCTCGCACCATTGGGTAAAAAGTTCAGGAAATTTTGGTCGGATTGAGTACAATGCAACATACACAATGCTGCTCAACAATGTCACGGGCCTGGAAATTGTACCCGGTGTACGCGGAGCTCTGAACGACGTAAACGTGCGCTCTGTTACCAGCAACCAAGCTACCTTGGATGTGAGCGGAGACGGAAAATTCAACCCAGCGGAAGAACAAAGCAGTGAGAATCAAGACCTGTGGGGCCAGTTTAATCTCTCCATCGAAGCATGCGCTTCAACGAACTGCGATCCTGATGAGGGAGGGCGAGTCTTCTTCGTGGCTGACGGAAGTGCGCTCATCAATGCAATCTACGATTGGGAGGGATTCAATGAAGGCAAGTACGGGGATACAGAGAAACTTATCCCACAAAACGATAACGCCAAATGGGCGCTCGATGTAATTGCTGAGGCGTTGATGAGCACCCTTGAGGGTGAAGAGGGGCAGCCTGCTGAAAACGCATTGGTCATTTTCGATGAGAGCCGTCATCCACAAAATGCTCTCCTCGCAGATTCATACAACACCGTTTACTTCCTCCTTGTTTATTTCACGGGCGAGGGACTTGCAATGCTAGCACTCTTCGTTGTCCTCTTCATTACCTTCGAGGCAGTGCTTCTCAAGAAGCGTGATCCAGAACCCTGGCGTCACGTTTTCAGCATCATTTACTACGGGTTTGGTGATGCAAATCGGTACACATACTATGCCAAAACCGAAAAAATTCGGCAGGTGTTCTTGTCAAAAGTCCGTAATCAAAACGGACTCACAGTCGAAGAATTCCACGCCATGTCAGCAAAGGAACTTGTTGGCCTCATTCAAGACCCTGTGTTGGCGAAATTTGCCATTGAACCAGGTAAGTACTCCTTGGAACAGTCGGTCGCTTTGGTCAAACGAATCAAAGCATGGGGGCGAAGGTGAGCATCATGTGGACGCGCAAAGCATCCTTCACCTTCACCGGAGGAATCGCTCTCATTCTCATTGGAATGATGATTACGAACAACCAAATGATGATTCTTGGTTTGACGCTGATTACGTTTATCGTCGTCAATTCATGGGTATCTGGCCATGGCGATATCGAGGTACAGCGTACACTTTCTGCAGACAACCTGTACAAAGGTGATGACCTTTATGTTGAATTGCTCGTTACCAACCGGTCAAATCGGAGAACACAATTGTTGGATGTTTACGATAACATTCCCCATGAAATGAAACTACGAAGCGGATTAAACCAAATGCGACTAAACCTTCGTCCGGGTGAAAGTGCTCGCATTCGATACGTACTTCGTTGTCCGCTTCGAGGGCATTATTCGATTGGACCTGTATCACTGCGTGTTCGAAACACATTCAACTTAGGTGTCGAAGACATGTATGTCGATCACCATTCTGACATTGTTATCTTCCCTCAAATCAAGGAAGTAGAGGAAGCCTTCCTTCGTTCACGTACGCCGAAAATGTACACAGGAGCGACAACTCTACGAACCCCAGGTCAGGGTTCAGAATTCTACTCATTAAGGGAATATGTGCCGGGAGATCCGTTCAAAAACATCAACTGGAAGGCGTTCGCCAGAACTGGAGACTTAATGGTAAACGAGAAATGCCGAGACGCTGTGACCGACTTGTATCTCCTCCTCGACTCACGAGATGTCTCTCGAATTGGGACCGTTCTCAAGAACCCGCTTGAAATGGGAACTGTAAGCGCTGCAAGCCTTGCAGCATTCTTCCTTAAACGAAGAGATAGCGTTGCTCTTGGTATTTACGGGGATGGCCTTGCCTATCTTCCACCGGATACAGGGGACAAGCAGTATTTCAAAATTCTAAGCTCACTTGCAGGTGTCAAACCAGAAGGAAGTATGCCTCTCCAAGCGGTTACCAACTCACTCAGCGGCCGATTCAGTCGGGGTAGTCCTGTCTTCATTATTTCATCATGCGAAGGAGATGGAACCGTTCCTGCAGCCGTTCGCGATTTGGTTGGGCGTGGTCATGAAGTGACCGTCCTTTCACCATCAAGCATCGATTTCGAACGGCTCGTATCTCGCATACCACGCATGTCCTATGAGGTTCTCAAGTTGGAACGACAGAATCGCTTGACAACGCTCGCTGGTTCAGGAGCTCAAGTCATTGATTGGATGCCAGACATGGATCTGTCACAAGCGATCATGCAGGTTAGGGGGTTTTAGATGGCAGGCGAAGTTGACCCACAGAGCGATGTTTCCCTGATGGGGGGCCGTGCACGCACTCTTCATCTCAAAACATTGCGAAAGCAATGGCAAATCATCACGCTTCAGATTGTTTCGACCATTGCTCTTGTTTGGATGTATCTCGAGGTTGTATCCACCTACGTAGTGAACAGCATTGATCACACAATGCTGTTTGAATCTCTTGAATCTCAATTCGGCGAGTTGCCAATAGGTGACTGGATAATCGGTTCTGGCAGAACAGGGCTCGCTCGATTTTACGTCCCAATTGTCTTGGGATTAGGACTCGGCGGTTCGATGGCACTTCTGGCTTTTCAATCCCCTCGTGTCCAACAACGAATCAAACTAGGGTTCATTATCACCCTGATGGTTATCCTGGTCGGACAGTTGACGCTCACATGGATACCATCCATGCTCTTCTCATGGGACCTTCGCACACCAACGGAAAGCGAATTGAAAACGCTGGAATGGCCCCTCTTGATGATACTTTCATTGGTTATTCTCTTCATCTATCTCCTTCCTGTTATTATGGGGACGCGTGGGATTTGGGGGCTTTCTCGTCGCTCAATCGGTTGGGCAATTGGATTCACATTGCTGTTTTTGGGTATCCACGCAATTCTCACATTCCCGCTCATTAAGTCGCAGTTGGGTACATGGGGTTCAAACCTAATTTCCCTTGAATCTCGCGTAAGTGACCCCACCATCGGCATATTGGGCTTTGAGCTTGTTACTCGTGAACAACTCTCACTCATTCTTATTGCAGTGCTCATAATGGTCTTCCAAGAATCTGGTTTTGGTGTTATCCGATATCTCGAATACGCTTACCGCCTACCAGAGTCTTGCAAGCGAGATCCAGAGTATGTCCGTCAGATGGACAATGTCCTCAACGGTCACTTGCGCCATACTGCTGGTTTCTTGACCATTACCGGTCTGGTAACAATGGTTGCCTTAGGCTTCCACAGTGTGCTGTTGGAAGTTGTAGGTGCTTCCACGGGCAGCCAATGGGCTGCACAAGTATCGGAATCCATTGAATTATCGCTCACCTATGGCCTTGTGATATCTGCTCTCTTCTTCCTGAGCCTTGTGGCTGTTCTGCGATTCTTTGTTCCTTGGCAACGTGTTTGGGGTCTCATCGAGTCGATGAGGAACAACACGCCTGAACCAATGAAAGAAAAGGAATTTTGATTACTTCCTCAGTCGCATCGATTGTATAATTCGTCCAACGAATTCGTTCAAAATCAGTAGCGTCAGTGCTAATCCAATTGTTGCTAGCCATTGGTAGAGCATGAAATCAATCGATGACCACACGTACTGATTTAGGAACACAAAGCCGAAAATGGAGGCAATGAAGATGAGTTTTTCGAGCATCATTGGATACGTGGATCCTTTTGATTCATTGCGTAAGAGAAGTGTTTCAGGGATGCGCTCACCTCAGAAATCCAATTCAGACAGTTGGTCATGAAGCGCGTCCAATCGAGGGTCGCTTTTTGCTTCCTCTTTGCCCGGGGTACGCAGTTGTCGTTCTGCATCAAGCCGAGCCAATTCGGCCTCAAGATCTGCTCGATCTTCTTGGATGGGTATTGACCGTTTTTCCTCGCTGGATTCTTCAATTGCCTCAGACTCGTCCGGAGCAGGCATTTCCTCCCATTCATCGGATACCTCAACAATCACAGGTTCAGAATCCAATGAAACACTCTCTTCAACGACCAAGGTCGGTTGAATGTTCTCCATCATGTCGTCCATCACAGGCGTACGCTGGCCAACGGGGATTGCGTTTCGCTCGAATGGCAAGAAACCATCACGCTGGAAGTCCCACATCGCTCCACGAGGTACGCCTTTTGTTAATCCAGATGCGTCAATTTGTGTCAAAAGTTCTTCCAGAACTTGCGCGGTTTGTTCAAGTGCAATTGCCTCACCAGCATCACGCTGATCTGCCTCAAGGTAGATGTCATCAAGTGCTACACGAATCAACCGACGTGTTTCAACAGCAACATTTGGGAGTGCTTCAGGACGCATGCAGTTCATTCGCAATGCATCAATTTCTTCCGGCGGTGCACCGAGGTTGCCGAGTTGATCGAGAACGTTTCGCATGCGTCGCAGCATGGTAATTGATCGGTCGTAATCCTCGAGAATGCCTTCCAAATCGAGAATGAGATGCCCAACGGTTTCTCCCAGTTGGTTTTCCAAGCGTTGTTGAACAGACCATCTTGCTAATCCTCGTACAGCACCTGCGGTTTGGGGCACCTGACGTTCGAGAAGTGTCATAACTTCACTGCTTAGTAAATGCCGAGGTGTTGATGCAATATGGTCAACGGTTGATTGTACGACCTGCAGTGCACGCTCGACCGCTCGATCCAATAGAACAACAGAGTATCCGAGTGTTCGGGCATGTTCAAGACGCTCCAGAACAGGACCGAGCCCACGGAAGGTTGCATCATCGTTCAACAATGCTTGAGCAAGGGGCTCCTCAGAAAGCCGAGCACGAAGTCGTTCGGCTTCTGCGATGTCAGCCACAGCCTCTTCATGTGCTTCAGTAAGTGCTTCGGCACGGGAAATCAGGCCAGAGAGTTCTGTCTCTGCATTCCCACGTCGAGCACCAAGGTTGCCAAGTTCAGTCAGCAATTCCTTTCGTTCTCCCATCAGTTCTCTCATTTCAGAGTGGAGTTGCATTCGACGGGCTTCATCCTCTGCAAGCCGTTGGCGTTCCTCTTCTGCACGTCGCCGACTCGAGAGTGTCTCTGCTTCGATTTGATCCAATCGGGCCTGAGCAGATCGTATCTTTTCTTCGGATGCATTGCTCTTCGTTTGTGCACTCGCTTGGCGTTCACGTAGAGCTGTCACCTGTTCCTCCAAAGACCGTAATCGACGTTCTTCAAGTTCAATTTGCTCACGAATTGATGATAGGTTTTGAGCATTGGACTCCAAATCGGCACGGGTTGTAGCTTCCTGATGAGAGAGTTCAATCAGTTCGTCCTTCAAAGCCGCACTGCTTTCTGTATCACCAAGGGTTTTGGCCAATTCTGCGGCTCTCTCACTCAATTGGTGCTCCAGTTCACTGACTCTTCGTAGCAAACGATCAGCACGTTCCTCAGCTTGTTCCATACGGGCTCTGGATTCTGAAACGGTGACCTGTACGCGATTGAGTTCATCGTTCTTTGACTGAATCGTATTGGTCTGATCTCCCGATGATGATTTAATCTCATCGAGACGAACCAACGCTTCCGTTCGCTCTTTCTCAGCATCTTGAAGTTGCGTGGTCAAACTCGCATTGGTCCGCATAAGCGTATCAGTACGACGTTCCGACTCCTCGAGTCGTCGTCGCAGACCAGCATCCACGCCTGCAAGTGGAGCAGCGGATGGAAGCGGTTGAGCAGTTTCTTGTCCGCCAACATGGATGCTCAGTTTTGAACGGACTGCTCGTACATCGCCAAGACCGATTTCGAATCCATACATATTCATCAACCGATGCATCATCGAATCTTTTCGTTTCTCAGATCGTGTGCGCACCGTAGAAAGGGCTTCAACGAATTGCTTGAGAGTGAAGTCTGTAACATCTCCTGTCGAGGATGAAACCATTGTGCCAGAAGCTAGTCGGTGCAGTTTCAATACGCGTTTGCTCTCGGTTAATCCGAGCATTGCATCCTCAAATGATTGGCCGTTGGCTGCCATCGCTACAGGTAGCCCATTGTTGAGGGCAAGCGAAACGGCTTTGTCGCTAGCACCAGCTTTGAGATGACCGGTTACACGTTCCTCAAGCGCAGCGGAAAGCATCGACATCACTGCATCAGCACCACCTTTTCCTTCTCGGAGGACAAATCCATCGGGGAGTGTAGCAGAACCCTCTGCATAGGTCCCAATTTCACCATCAAGTTTGGCAGTAACGTCGGTAAGCAAGCGAGCATGGTTTGCGTCAAGTTCGGTCCATATTGCCAAAACGATGGTACTGCTCGAAGCAAGCAGCAATGATGTATCGCCCATGTTCAAGGATGCGTAGCCGTTTCCATCTCCACCAAGTTTAGCCTGTTGGAGATTCATCGCCTCGGAAAGAGAAGCAACGGTTGCGGAGAGCTCTTTTGCATCCCCTGGTAAATCTCCTGTGCTGTCAATAACAATTCCCTGATCAGCCGCCAAGGCGCCTCGAACGTGCTCATAACCGGAAAGGGCTTGCAAAACTGCGGATATGTTTCGAGCAAACAGGCGATCTGTAAGGGCTCCACTTGCGCTAAGTCCTTGCATATCGGCTTGGAATTCGAATGCTTCCGGTAGGAGCGTCGCTAATTCTGCAAGCCCATTCATAGAACATGTTGATGCAATCAATCGGTGCTGATTCTTTTCCGCCTCTTCGAGCGCTGTCCGAGCATCAGCTCCACCGAGGAGTTTTGTTGAACTCGAGCCTTCACAAATCCATCCGACGGTGCGTCCAGCACGTACCAATCGGTGACCAAATGGCGTCTTGCGACGTCCAACCCAGGTCGTGATAAACCCATGCTCGAAGGATTGAATGGCTCCGGAGGAGACATCCACTTCATCATCAAATCGTTCAATATGTGGTAAGTCAAACATTATATCGCCTCAGGTTGTTTTGAATTCCATTGTTGTCGAGCTCGTTCAAGCTCATATCGCCAAACGCCTTTTTTGCCATCTTTACCGGACAAGTGAACAAACAGATTGTCCTCAAAGTGATCGTAAAGCGTCAATCGTCGCCCTTCACCCCACACTTCGAACAATGTCCCGAGGGCGAATTGTTCTGCAAGTGCGCAACATTCAGCCCATTCACGACGCTGTTCTTCGGCGGTCTCAGGCCATTTATTTGTGGTTTTTACGATGCTACCAAATTGATTCATCAGGCGAACGTGCTTTGCACCTTTGAGTTCGCAAAGTTGAGAAAACAACCTTTCCAGCATGGTAGCCCAATCTCTTTCACAGCAACGTACCATTCAAGAACTTTGCCGAAACTCTTCCCCCGTAGGGGGATTTGGCCACTGAAATAGAAATTCCAACTGGGAATTTGCAAAATACGAGGCGCGGATGTTCAATACAGCAAACTTTTCCGCGGATTCATTCGACCGCCGAATGCCAAAAGAGGTTGAAATCTCCAATTAGAATTTTGAATTTTCAATTGGAATAATTTTCAGAAAGAGCATCAATCGGAGGCGTTTAATGCAGGTGATGTGACCAATCAACATGGCCGAGGCATCTCAGCGTCCATTTCAAGCACCTGCTTGTGATGTGTGTGGCAAGGATGCGGTTATAGAGCAGGCTTATTCTGGACGAATTCTATGCGGGCATCATCTTGAGAAGTCGATACGAAAAAAGGTAGCTAAGGAACTTCGAAAGCAACTTCACCTTGATAAATCCAAACCGACCACGGTCTTCGTTGCAATATCTGGTGGAAAGGATTCAGCCGTTTTGTTGACGCTTCTTGTCGAATTGATAGGAATGCGCCGAGACGTTCGCATCGTTGCAGGTTGTGTCGATGAGGGAATCGAAGGTTATCGTCCACCTTCCCTCCAATGCGCAATCGATCTATGCGAGGAGCTCGATGTTGAATTCATATCAACAAGTTATGAACATCTTAACTTTCACCAAATGGACGAGGTCGTAAAGCGTTTGCCAATGGTCTCTGAAAGCAACGAGGGGGTATCCATGATGCCTTGCTCGTATTGCGGTGTGTTCCGGCGACAAGGCATCAATGCTCTAGCGAAGAGCGTCGATGCTGATGTTGTTGCACTTGGTCACAACCTGGACGATATGGCGCAAACCGTTCTTATGAACATGACGAACGGTGACATCGATCGAACCCTTCGACTTGCGCCCCACACCGATGCTCCAGTTGATGGATTGCCTCCGAGAATTGTTCCTCTTCGCTGGATTCCAGAACAAGAGATTCATCTTCTTGCTCTGCACAAAGAACTACCTCTTCACCACGAGGAATGCCCCTATGCACAAGGAGCACTCCGATGGCGCTATCGAGACATCGTTGCCCAACTCGAGCAGGATGTTCCCGGTACACGGCATAGTCTGGTTCGAATGTCGGACAACATCAAGCAGGTCGCTCGCCAGCCGGTCTCAGTGCAGCAGTCGCATCCAATGAAGTGTCAGCGATGTGGTTCGCCAACTTCTGGACAAACCTGCAAGGCTTGCGATATGCGAGATCTTCTTGATATCAATTTAGAGTAAATTGAGGACTAGTTCATCCAAATCTTGTGGCCGCTGACAATAATGGCAACGCAGTGCTAACGGTGCAGTTCTGATGACCTTCAAGCGATGCGGCAATGGTTCTCTTGGATTCTGAGTAATGCAATTTGAGAAAGTGCAGCGAACGACGTTTCTGACCTCGTCACCAAGGTTGACATTCAACTTCTCTGCAACAGAATAGACCCGAATGATTGCAATGCTTGAATCTGGAGCAACCAGTGCAAGGCGATCAAGTTCAGATTGTGTTAATTCACGATCTTCGACTTTGATAATGTCCTTTGCACCCATCTTCTTGGAGGGAACGTTCATGACCAAGGATACAGGAACGGACGTATCGCCTGAGAGGTTGAGCAACTCGAGCACCTTGAGTGCCTGTCCGGACGGGATGTGGTCGATAACCGTTCCATTCTTAATCGCAGTTACTCTTCGCATGTTGTGTTCTTCAGCCATCAGGCATCACCTCCAGGGATTTTGGCGGGAACTTCGATGTTGAGTAGGCGACAGAGCAACGCCATTCGAGCGACTACGCCGTTGAAAGCCTGTTCAAAGTATCGAGCATGACGGGTTTCATCCACACTTGGATGAATTTCATCAACACGTGGGAGCGGATGCAGAATCACCATTTCCGACTTTACGTTGGCAAGATCTCGTGCATGCAACTTGTAGGCACCGGCAACCTTGGCGTATTCATCCTCATCGGCAAAACGCTCTTTCTGAATTCGTGTCATGTATACAACGTCTGCTTGATTGATGTTTCCGAGAAGATCCTCAGTTTCAGTAACATCTGCACCATGTTCACGTAGGTCTTCTACGATCTCGGTAGGCATGCGCAGGAGGTCAGGTGATGCGAAAATCAAACGGCATCCGAATCGAACCAATGCATGGGAGAGGCTGTGGACGGTACGCCCGTAGCGCAAATCGCCTGCAAGAATGACCGTTAATCCCTCAAGCGTGCCGTGCGATTGCTGAATCGTGAACAAATCGAGCATGGTTTGCGTCGGGTGGTGGCCCGCTCCATCGCCTCCATTGAGAATGGGGACTCTGGCAGCATCTTGTGCGTAGCGTGCGGCACCTTGACGCGGATGACGCATAGCGATGATGTCGGTGTATCCATCGACCATCTGGATGGTATCGAAGAGTGTTTCACCCTTCACAACGGATGAAGTCTTTACGTCGCCAAGATTGACAACGTCACCCCCAAGTCGTTTCATTGCGGTTTCGAACGACATTCGCGTTCGGGTGCTCGGTTCGAAGAAAAGATTGCCCAGAATTTTCCCTTGCAGAAGCGGAAGGTACGATTCACCTCGAGCGACTGGTAGCAGTCGCTCTGCATCAGCAAGAATGCTGTGTATGTCTTCGTTGGTCAAATCGTCCATCGTGATGAGTCCTTTCATAGGATGTCCCCTTCTTCACCAACCATCCAAGCACACCCTTGAACATTGTTGCAGAGCAATATGCAAAGAGTCGGTGGTTTCATCATCAAAACCCCCTTGGTTCAACCATGCTCTGGGGGGATGTTGATGAAGCCATCAAGGCCGAACGTCTCCTTCGTGTTCAGAGAATCGAGCGATTGAGCACCGTCTGTGCTTTGTTTTGTTTGAGTGGAGCAATCTGGCTTGCATGGCCAGTACTGAAAGATGCCTTCGTTGGCGATGCGAGTCTGCTCACTGGACTTGGAATGCCGGTTCTCGTCCTCCTTTGGGGAATTGTCATTCAAGATTTGATTCTTGACGATCCTCGTGCACGAACTCGAATAGGTGCAGCTTCGAGTATAATTTGGCCAGTCTTCCTGATGTTTTCATTGCGTTCTTTTTCCTCAGATACAGGCGACGTCGTTGCATCCTTGCTGTTTGCTGGATTGGGCTTTTCGATGTATCAAACATCAGCAAATACACTGAGAGGCGGCATCGACGTCATGCGTTTCAGGGCTATGATGACAGGGATTGGGGCATTGACCATACTCGGGATATTGGTGGGTGACCGAGCCGGTGAAACTTGGATTGTCGACCCAATTGATTGGGGGCTCCCCGTATTGAGTGCCGTAATTCTGACCCATGTTGCATACCTTTGGATTGCAGGTGATGACATGCGTGAGGAACGCAAAGCGTTTCGAAAGGAATTGGATATCATAGAAAACAGACTCCTTGTTCTGCGTTCAGAAGGTGCTGCTGTCGATCAAGCGAGCAGTCTTGTCATGACTGCGAAGGAAGAGGGTCACATCGATCCATCATTCGGCATACGCCTATTACGAGAAGCATCGGAAGACATCGAGCGTTCACTTTCACTTGCCACAGACGTTGATGTTGTACGCAACGAAGCACTTCTTGTCATTCAACATGCAGAAGAGTTGGCTCCACTGGTGAAGCGCCCTCGCAAATCGTACGAAATAGGCGAAAGGGAGGTTACACTCGGCTCGTTGCGAGAAGCTGAAAGTTTGTTTCGTCAAGCGAAGCGGCGAGCCCAAGAAATCATCACTTGGTGGGAACAGGCCGAGGATGCAATTCGGACCGCCGAGGAACTGCTAACTGGACAATCTGGAGCAACCATCGATAATCTGCGACAGATCGTTCGCGATGCAAAGAAGCAACTCGAACGGGAGGCTCCAAAGAAGGCATTCGAGTTGGCTTGTGTTGTACCAATACAATTCCAAGCAGATGGCGATGCGAGAGAACGCGCAGTTGAGGTCCTGAGCGATGCAGCCAAGGCTCTCAAAGCAGCCGATGGATTTGACACATCGGATTTTGAACAACGCCTCGAGCAAGCAGAAACCGCTCTTGAAGCTGGAGATACAGGTCAATCGATTGGGCTTGCGGAGGGGGTCATTCGTGTCATCCAAATTGAGAGGGAGGCAATGGACAGTGTGCGACGAGCGCTTCGTCAACGGAAGAAAATCACTGAACGTTTCAATCATTTCGATGATTCAAAAGAATGGATGGACCGATTCAAGCTGGTGCAAAAGGCAGCAGATGAACGAGAATGGAGTCATGCTGCAACGCTCCTGGAGCGTCTCACCATCGACCTTGATGCGCTGGGTAATGAACAGGATGAGGCTCAAACGCTTCTTGACTTTGTTCGTCAGGAGTGGTCCGTATTGAGAAACCAATGCAATGCGTCAAGCATCCCAGTGACCGATGAAGACATGAAACAGACCGAAGCAGCAATTTCTATTGCAGAGGAGCGTTTGAAGGGCGGTCAAGTAGAAGCAGCACTTGAGCAACTTGGAAAAGCGGATGCCTCAATGGAACGATTGCGAAGACGCGTGTGATTAGATCAAACCTCTTGCTCGGAGATCCTCAATGCTAATCCCACTTGGTAAACCAAGGTCGACGGGCATTCCAGCAACGGTTGTAATGATGCCATAGAGATGAAGATAGAGGCCATGTGGCGGCTGGTTTTCTCCGTCGTATGGAATCTTCTTCCATAAGTTCTTACGATTGTAGAACTTTGAAATGGATTGTTCCTTTGAATGCACAATCCAAGCGTTTGCTCTTCCAGCGTGTTTGCGCGAGGCTGTTGAGCCGAGTCGAGGTGAGACATGAACAGTGTGAAGAATTGGCCAATCTCGCATCCAATCTCCCTCGGAATCAACCAGCAGCGTCATCTTTGTCGGTTCGGTTGCCATTCCTTCAAGAAGGCCTAGTTCGTTGAGAATCCGAACCAATGATCGAACATGTGGATGCCTCGGTTCATTCGCTCGTAAATCACGTGCAATTCGAACTGCAGTGTTCGGCCTGTTTGCGTCAAGGTGCAAGAGAGCAGCAACGACACGTCCTTGTGACCATGCAGTGGTTGGTAAGTCGGCATTCTCCTCGTGCTTCTTCATGAAGGATTCAAGCATCGAAAGGGCTTCTTCACTTCGTCCATCCAAACGCATTCGTGCACAGTCACCGAGAAGCATAAGTCTGTCAGCAGGCCTGTTTCGATAGGTTGTGTTCCCACGGGGATTCCCTTCAGCCGTTCGCTCCAGCAGATCGATGTTTCGACGCATCAAAGGGTCAATGCCCAGAATGGGTTGAGAAACGCTCGGAACCTTACGTTTCGTATCCAGAACAGCAGCAAACCATTGCAATCGTGCTGCTTCGACATCACTCTTGTTGAGAAGTGCGAGTCTCGGGGCGGCTTCTGGTAAATCACGCTGACATAAACTCGCAGCAGCGAGAATTAATCGGGCCACTTGTGCATCTCTTCCAGCCTGCAAGGCGAGCAACGAGACTGCATTTTCTTCAGCCTCTTCCCACCGATTTAAACCAGCAAAGAGTTGCATTTTCGCACCCGTTTGACGGAGCAGGTCCAATCCTTGGGTTGAGATTTCGGTTGGATTCAAAATTTCATCATAGAACTCGATTGCTTTCATCCATCGATCTTGAGCGATGAGTTCGGTGAACGGTCGTTGCTTCAGATAGATCAAGTCTTCCATTTTTGTGAGCATCTGGCGCTGTTCGCTAATGCTTGCATCAAAGGAAATATCGTCAAGTTTGGAACCAACTTGCAAGGAGGTTAACCAAATCAGGAGGAAGCAGATTTGACCTCCTGAAGCAAGCATCCAAGTCAATTCTTCCATTGCGTCTTTTTCCACATAAGTGCAGAGCGTTCCTTGCCAATTACCGCATTCAGCCCCTTGTGGGAGGAAACTTGAATCCCAAAACGTGATCATTGCGAGCGCCAAAAGGAGCATCGATTGTCCCGCAAAACCAGTAAAACAGAAATTCAGAACTCTTGCTTGTTGACTTCGCTCAGCTCGCAGTAAACGACTATCCGCGAGTCGAATGCCTCCTCGACCAGAGACATCCTGGACATCAAGGAACAAAATGCGTGCCACTTCGTAAACAAAGAGGAAGCCAACCAATGCGACGTTGAGCAGCAAAAAGAGCAGAATCGAGGTGACCAGCGGAACGCGTAAGCCAGGGTCTGGAATGTTTGAGAACAATTCAATCAAAAAGAATCCAAGCATGCCGCCCTCCTCCATGATGGTTGCTTGTTCACGGTATTCTGGCAGATTGATGACTTGGTCTGAATGGGTGAACAATTCAGGTGAGACGATGATTGCGATGAGCGATAACAACGTGTTGATAGCGACAATAGGCATTGCGAGCGTATTGAGGTGTACAATTCGAGCGATAAGTTGCTGTCGGGCATTTGGTGCATGGTTGTGAAACGGCGAGGGATTCCCTCGCGCAATTTGAGAAGACGATTGGCGTAGTGCTTGCCAAGACGTACCCATGACTCTGCCGTACGCTACAATCGAAGGAGAAAAGGCAAGCAGCAAAGAAGCGCTCAATCGGTGGGTAAAGGCAACGTTCCACGTACCCAGAATGGAATAGAACAAACCAACACCGAGGAACCAAATGAACGTAAGTGCGAAGTAAGCCGTATTTCTTGCACGACTCGATTCTTGCATCTTCGCTTTCCCATGACCAATCGGTTTTATGATTTGAGCGCCGAGTGATGAGCCCGATGAAATCACGGCTGGGAGAATGATGAGAATCAAAGCAAGGGAGATGTTTGGTGCATGGAAACCATCGCTCCACCCTTGTGCATAGATGATGTACTCGAAGAACAACAGCAAAGCTCCTGTCAGGGCGAAAAGATAGGTTGCGACACCAAATCGCATGCCTCGACTGCGGAGGAGATCTCGCGCCTCACTAAACGACTCTGTGACAGTGTGCACTTCGTATCGCATCGGTCCTGTTTCAAATGCAACTTGCAGTCCACGTAATTGGCGTGGAACAACAGTGCGCCAGAACAACAGCGCTATCAGGCCTGCAAAAATGAGTGGTATGACTGCGATTGAAGCAAAGCCTTCAACAATCACCGGGCCACTCATACTTTACCCTAGCCGTGCTTCTTTTTATGCAGTACGAAACAATGGACTGTACGGACTTAGTTTTCCTTACGAACAGGAACCAAGCTAGGTTCGGTAACTTTGTTCTCAATCTCCTGCTTGATGTTTTCAATGAATTGGCCAAGGGGGACATCAGCGACTTGATCGCCGGTACGAGAGCGGAGTGAGACACAGTTGTTGTTCATCTCACCATCGCCTAAAATCATCAAATAAGCAGGGCGCATCTTTCGGTGGGTACGAATCTTCTTTCCAATCGTGTCGTCTCCATCATCGATTTGGACCCGAACACCTTGATCCATTAATTGTTGGGCGACCTCAGATGCGTACTGTTTGTGCTTTTCTGAAATGGTCAGGATGTGGACCTGCGTTGGCGATAGCCACGTTGGGAACTTACCAGCAAAGTGCTCGATTAGGACACCACAGAAGCGTTCCATTGAGCCAAATGGAGCTCGATGAATCATCACCGGTCGATGATTCTCTCCATCGCTTCCCTTGTACCACAAATCAAATCGTTCTGGGAGATTGTAATCGACTTGAACGGTTCCAAGTTGCCACTCGCGTCCGATAACGTCTTTGACAACGAAATCAATCTTCGGCCCATAGAATGCTGCTTCTCCCTCTTCTTCGGACCAGTTGACCCCAAGTTTTGCAGCAGCAGAGCGACATGCCTCTTCCGCTTGATCCCAGCGTTCGGATTCCCCGACGTACTTGTCTCCGTTTGGATCTCTAAGTCCAACACGTACACGATAATCGTGCATGCCAAGAACGTCAAAGATGGTTTGAACCAACTTGATGCATCCCATGACTTCGTCTGCGATTTGGTCCTCGGTGACGAACAAATGGGCATCATCTTGCGTGAATCCACGGACTCTGGTCAGTCCTGAGATTTCACCGGATTGTTCCCACCGATAGACCGTCCCAAATTCTGCTAAACGCAGGGGAAGGTCACGATAAGAACGTGCTTGGGAAGCATAGATTTTGACGTGGTGTGGGCAATTCATTGGTTTGAGCATGTACCCCTCAATGTCACCGGTGCTCATCATGTTGGATAATTCCGAACATGAGCAGCCATCGTCGGCAAGTTTCTTCATCAAATCCCGTTCAACAAGGGGTGGATATTGACTATCTTGGTAGTAAGGGAAGTGCCCTGAAGTCCGGTACAAGTCGAGTTTCCCTATGTGTGGAGTGAAGACTTGGTGGTAGCCCTGACGGCGCAAATGATGCGAGATAAAATCCTGCAACTGCTGTCGAACGATGGCACCACGTGGTGTCCACAG
>DAPT01000081.1 GCA_002502215.1 Euryarchaeota archaeon UBA124 | reverse complement strand
GGGCAATCCGGAAGGAACCCGTTGGCACCGTTTCCCGCTCGTGGAAATGGGCTCTGTGTCACGGCTACTCCCGGCCTGAAGAGTCCTCGCACGCTCTACGGAGCCTCTGTGTTGTAGAATAATGGAGGAGCCCAAAATGGCAAAAAGAAACCACCCACGTCGAGGTAGCATGGCGTTCAGCCCGCGAAAGCGGGCTAACCGACCTTTTGGTCACGTCAAGTCATGGCCGACCAGTGACGCAAGCGAAGTACGTATGCAAGGATTTGCAGGTTGGAAGGCAGGAATGACTCACGTTCTAGCTCGAGACCTCAACCCACGATCAACAAGTGCCGGCCAGGAGATACGAATCCCTGTGACCGTCGTCGAGGTGCCAAAGATGCGCATCCTCGGTGTTCGTGGATACCGAATGACACCTTATGGCAAGCAGGCTGCAGGTGAAGTTTGGGTCGACGCTGAAACACTCACAGAATCCTTCCCAGAGATCTTCGATCGTGTATCAAACCGAAAGAATCACGACGCAGACAAACATTTCGACAATCTCGGAAAGCAAGACCTTTGCGAAATACGTCTTATCGTGGCGACACAACCATCCAACGTTTCAGGATCACCCTCAAAGGTCCCTGAAGTCATGGAGGTTGGCCTTGATGGCGGTGCATCCAGCGATCAACTCGCTTTTGCGAAAGAACATCTCGGTGACGAGGTTTCCTTTACCGATGCGTTTGACGAAGGCGCAATGACGGACATCGTTGCAGTTACGAAGGGCTACGGATGGCAAGGTGTTATCCGACGATTTGGTGGAAAACTTCAATCCCACAAGAACTCCAAGAAGCGCCGACAACACGGTAACATGGGTGACTTTGGTACGGGATACGTCCGCAAGACCATCCGTCAAGGTGGACAAACTGGATACCACCAGCGAACGGAGTTTAACAAGCGTGTTCTCCGTGTTGCAAATCCTGAAGAGCACTCGATTACGCCTTCAGGTGGATTCCTCCACTATGGTGAAGTCAATTCCGATTACATTCTCATCAAAGGTAGCGTCCCAGGGCCTGCAAAGCGATTGATTCGGTTCCGTGATGCAATGCGCTCCAACGAAGAGCCACAGCCGTACGAAATCACCTATGTAAGTACACGCAGCAAGCAGGGGGCCTGAACATGAAGGTCGCAGTCAAGAACATCAGCAACAACATCACGCAAGATGAGATGGATGCTGGTCGTCTTCAGAGTGTTTTCGACATTACCGTCGAAGATGGCTCCAAGGTTTCGCTTCCTGATTCCTTTAGTCAATCTGTGCGAGAAGACCTCGTTCGTGATGCAATCGCATCCAGCCGAGCAAACCGTCGACAAGCCTACGGATCTCGCCGACACGTCGGAAAGCGCCGGCCTATGGCAGGTATGAAGCATTCCGTCGAATGGTGGGGTAAGGGTCGAGGTGTCTCTCGTATCATGCGTCGAACAGGACAACGCCGTGGTGCACAAAACCCACACACACTTGGTGGTCGCCGTGCTCATGGACCAAAGGTCGAAAAGGACTGGTCTCGAAAATTCAATACCAAGCAACGCCGTATGGCCCGAGATGCTGCACTTTCAGCAACGGTTGATATGGAACTTGTTATGGCTCGTGGACATCAACTCGACGAGTCCGTTGAACACCTTCCAATCGTGCTTGGTAACTACACCGAAACC
Source organism: Euryarchaeota archaeon UBA124 (assembly GCA_002502215.1). Classification (GTDB taxonomy): domain Archaea; phylum Thermoplasmatota; class Poseidoniia; order Poseidoniales; family Poseidoniaceae; genus MGIIa-L2. The sequence goes on along the minus strand of DAPT01000081.1, from coordinate 4,591 downwards.
ATCGATGGCAAGACCGAGGAATACAACATTGAGGCTTTCAACCATGGTTCAGCAACCCGAAAAGTCCTCGCCATCTTCAACGAACTAGGACTTGGGCACGACCTCGATCGTGCACGCTCCAACCGAAAGATCCGAGCCGGTAAGGCGACCATGCGTGGTCGTGTCCACAAGACACCGAAGTCCGTACTCTTGGTCGTCAAGGAAAAAGCTGGTCTTGCACACGCTGCCCGGAACCTTCCAGGAGTTGATGTTGTTGCTGCCAAGGATTTGAGCGCAGAAGACCTCGCTCCTGGCGGCGATGTCGGTCGCTTAACCGTGTTTACAAAAGATGCTGTGGAGGCACTCAACTGAGGTGATATCATGAATGCATACGACGTAATCATCATGCCGTGGTTAACGGAAAAGACCATGGAAGCACGTACCACACAGAACCGATTGGAATTCATTGTACGACGAGCTGCTACAAAGAAGCAGATCGCTCGTGCGATCGAAACGATTTTTGAAGTTGAAGTTGCATCTGTCAACGTTCGCAACACCAAGCATGGTAAGCATGCAAGTGTACGTTTGGCTGAAGGCTTTGACGCAGAAGACGCCGCAATGCGTCTGGGAGCTCTATGAGGTGAGGAATTATGGGTAAGAGAATTCGTGCACAGCGCAAAGGATCATCACCACGGTATCGTGTGTCTAGCCACCGATTCCCTGGTGCGTACAGAATGCCACGAGATATGGATGTGGTTGGTGAGGTTACTGAACTCGTTCACTCACCGGTTCACACGGCACCATTGGCTCGTGTAAAGTTGCCAGATGGCGACACAACACTTGTGGTTGCAACAGAAGGCGTTTCCATCGGAAGCAAGATTGCAATCGGAGACAACGTATCTCTACGACCGGGGAACATTACCCTGCTTTCCGAAATTCCTGAAGGAACAGCCATCAACAACGTTGAACTTCGACCAGGTGATGGCGGCAAGGTTGCCCGTTCTGCAGGAAATTCATGCATCGTCGAAGCCAAGATAGGCGACAAGGTCCGTATTCGAATGCCATCCGGTTCCCTCAAGGAACTTCCAGGCCATTGTCGAGCCACCATCGGTGTGCTCGCTGGTCATGGCCGTGATGAGATGCCACTGCGAACTGCAGGTGCTGCTCATTACAAAGCGAAGGCTCGTGGTAAACTCTTCCCGCACGTCAGCGGTGTTGCCATGAACCCCGTGGATCACCCTCACGGTGGTGGAAACCACCAGGCTGTCCACGGACCGAACTCAGTTGCCCGAAGCACTCCGCCAGGTGCCAAGGTTGGATTGATTGCCCCACGCCGCACGGGTCGAGGTCGCGGCAAGCGAGTATGAGGTGTTGAAGTATGGGACGTAAGAAGAAGAAGTCATTCATGACCCCCAAGGCCAGTCGACGAAAGGCACGTAAGCGACTTTCGACAACAACGGCTCGTCAGAAGAAGGAATTCACATACCGTGGATATGCAATCGAAGAATTGGTCAACATGCCAATGTTCCCTGAGGAAGGATCCGATGAGTACCTTGCTCGTCTACTTCCAGCTCGCGTCCGACGTTCAATCGTCCGAGGATGGTCAGAGCAGAACCAGAAATTCGTCGAGCGCGTCAACCGCAGCAAGACAAATACGATCCGAACCCACCGACGTGACATGCCAATTCTACCACAATTCGTTGGTAAGACCATCGCAGTCCACAATGGCCAAAACTTTGTTGAGGTTGATGTGAAACCAGAAATGATTGGTCATTATCTCGGGGAATTCGCAATTACACGACGTGGAGTCGCCCACAGCGGGCCGGGTGTTGGTGCTACCCGTTCATCGAAGCACGTACCATTGAAGTGAGGTGAGGAGGATGAGCAACAAGCGAAACATGGACCGTCGAACCAAGCGTCGACAACTCCCACAACGTGGATACACACAACTTCTCCAAGGAAGCCGACTCGCAACAGCTCGAGCAGTCAATGTCGACATGCATGTCAAGCACTGTTTTGAAGTCGCCCGTGCGGTGAAAGGGATGACTGCTGGTAAGGCCATCAACTTCCTAAACGAAGTTCTTCTCATCGATTCAGACCGAGCTGATGTTCGTCGAAAAGCTAGCGCAGTTCCGTACCGATTGGGCAGTGGAAACAAGCGAAGAAAGCGATCAGGTCCTTCGATGGTTGGACACCGAAAAGGAAAGGTCGGGCCAGGTCGATACCCAGTCAAGGCAAGCCGTGCGTTCATCAAACTCATTCAGAGTGCAATGGAAAACGCTCGTCACCAATACGATGACGTCGAACCCGAAGATATGGAAATCACACACGTTGCAGCACACCGTGGCCAAATCCGTCGTGGATGGATTCCACGAGCCCGTGGTCGAGCAACGCCAAGCAACCACTACCAGGTGAACCTCGAGATTTTCCTCGAAGACTTCACCGCAACCGACGACGAGTTGGAGGACGAATTCTGAGGTGAACAATCATGGCAGGCAAGAAGAGTACAATCAAAGCAATCGTCGACCGAAACGTCGAGCGTCACCTCGTCAAGGAATTTTTGATGAAGAACACAAAACGCTCTGGATTTGGTGGATTGGACATCAAGCGAACACCCAATGGAACCGAGGTCACCGTTCACGCAGAGCGACCAGGTCTTGTTATTGGGCGCAAAGGCAAGATCATCAAAGAACTTGAAAGTCGCTTGAAGAGTGAGTTCGAATTGTTTGAACCACAACTCAAAGTCGAAGAAATCAAATCTTCTGATTCAACATTGAATGCGCAAGTCATGGCCGAAAAGATTGCATCCGCTCTCGAGCGCGGCTGGTATTACCGTCGTGCTGGAAACAGCGCTGCAGAGAACATCATGTCCGCAGGTGCTCGTGGTGTCATCGTCACCGTTGCAGGGAAGCTTACAGGGTCTCGAAACCGAACCCAGAAATTCATCATGGGTCACGTCAAGTACTGTGGCGAAACCGCACTTCAGCACATGGACAAAGGTTACGCAGTCGCAGTTCGCAAACTCGGAACCATTGGTGTCACCGTCGAAATCATGCGAGCCAACACTCGTCTTCCACACGAAATCTCAATCTTCTCCGATGAAGAACTAAAGATTCGCGAAGAGCAGGGAGAAGAAGGCGAGGCTGCAACCACCGTGGAGGTGGAAGAGTGAGCCACGTCCGCAACAGAGACATCGCAGCCATGAGCCGCGAAGCACTTGAGGCCCGTTTGACCGAGTTGCAAGATGAACTTCTTCAACTTCAAGCGGAAAAGGCGCTCGGTGGTACGCCATCAAACATGGGCGCCTACAAAGCAACTCGACGAAGTATTGCACGAATCAAATCCCACTTAGGGAACAACTGAATGAACACGAGGTGATGAACAACTATGGCGGCAATTTGTGGTGTATGTGGTCTACCAGACGAACTATGCATCTGTCAAGAAATTGCAAAGGAACAACAACGAGCAATCTTATCCACCGACAGAAGGAGATACGGAAAAATCGTAACAAAAGTGGAAGGAATTGACGACGTAGCAATCGACATCAATCAACTAGCAAAATTACTCAAAAACAAATGCGCTGCCGGGGGAACTGTCAAAGGTCGAATCATCGAATTACAAGGCGATCACAAAAAGAAGGCAGCAAACGTATTACGAAACAATGGATTTAATGTGGAGGTGAGATAAATGACGGAAATGAACACAACTTGGATTGGTCAACAATTGGCCGTTGTTGAGTCCACCGACCCAACACTCATCGGACGTTCTGGAAACGTTGTCGATGAAACACAAAAGACGCTGACCATCCTTGAGAACGGCCACGAGCGTGTTCTCGGAAAAGCAGCGATTCAATTTACACTCAACGGCGGAACTACCGTCCTTTCTGGGTCGTCTCTGCGGCAACGACCCGAAGATCGTATGAGCCGCAAATACAAGGAGGCATGAAAATGCGAGAAATTGGAATAGATGTTAAACTACCAACTGGCGAATGGGACGGAGATGAAAATTGTCCCTTCTACGGAAGCCTACGCTTGCGTGGTCAGATGTTCGAAGGCGTTGTATCCGGAGTTGGTATGCAGAAAACCATCACCATCGAGCGAAACAACGTTCGATACATGAAGAAGTACGAGCGTTTTGAGAAGCGAACCAGCACCCTCAGTGCGCACCTTCCAAGCTGCATCGGCGACATTGAAATCGGTGACAGCGTTCGTGTTATGGAATGCCGCCCTCTGTCAAAGACGGTCTCGTTCTGTGTAATCGAAAAGACTGGAGGTGAATCCTGATGCGTGGAATTGCAGGTCGTCAAACACGTGGTCTACCGACCATGGCTCGATTGCATGTTGCCGACAACACTGGTGCAAAAATTGTTCAGATTGTCAACGTGATTAAACTCGGTGGAACCATGCGTCGGTACCCAGCAGGTGGCGTTGGTGATATGACCAAGGTTTCCGTCAAGAAGGGTACACCAGATACCCGTCGTCAAATGTTTAACGCTGTCATCATTCGACAGCGCCGCCCATTCCGTCGTGCAGACGGTACGTGGGTTCAATTCGAAGACAACGCTTGTGTAATTACCAACATCAAAGGCGAAGTCCAGGGTTCCGATATCAAG
>DAPT01000077.1:585-9540 GCA_002502215.1 Euryarchaeota archaeon UBA124 | reverse complement strand
TAGAACGCGGAGGCATGGATTTGGAAGCAACGCTTGAACGCTTTGAAGAAGGTTCAAAATTGCTCGAGCGATGTCAATCTGAACTGAAAGAGGCGGAAGGTCGACTCGAAAACCTACGTCTTCCCGAAGCAGAAGCAATGATTGATGAGGCGAAGAAAGAATGAATCGTTTGCAAAAGAAACTTCAGCGTCGCTTGGTCAAAGCCATGGGAAATTGGCAAGACCCACACATGGATAAGCCGCTCACAGAATCGAAATACGTTCAGACAATCGATATCTCCGAGGAAGGCAACGTTCAAATCCGTTACCAGCCCTCTCGGCCGCATTGCCCATGTTGTCTCATTGATGCACGAGCACTCCGTCACCATCTTGCAGAAATCAAAGGTGTCAGTTCTCTTCAATTTGAGATTGTTGACGTTCCTGCATCTGAACGGTGGTCCAGATTGGTTAATGATTGACGCCATTGCAAGTAAAAGTAGGCTGGAATAGTCCACGCGATGATTGAAATCAGCCACGTGATAATCGATCCTACAACAGGTCCAAGCATCGGTATGAGAACAATCGCAACAACCGCATAGACGCCAACGCTTGCCCCACCCAACATCATTGGACCTGCTGCTCCTTGTGGTACGTCTTGGCCTTGTGCGAGCCACAATGCGATCATTGAGGTTATGAAAATTGCAGGGAAGGTACTGACCAATCCTGAAACGAATGGGAAGGATAGGCTCGAAAACCAGACTGCAATTCCGATCGCCAATGCGGCAGCGGAACCACGTAAAACAAGAACGAATGGACGAACAGAACGACTCCCTTTTGGAGCAGAACGGGGCGTCCATGTTGTCCATACACCAAGAACAATCAGCAACCCTAATCCGAACAATGCGTAGGTCAATGCATCAATTCCTGATGATTGCAATTCGCTTGAGACAACAAGTCCGATGCTTCCAATGAACATCCATGTAACCAATGAGAGAATCGTTGTTCCAATTAAGGACAGCCCCAACCTCTGAGGCGCATGAATCCAAACCAAGAGAAACATTGCATTGACCATCATTCCAACTGGAACAATCGACATCGATTGTGCAAATTCCGTTTCACCAGAAAGAGTGTACATTCCAAGAGCAGCAGGAACGATGGTTGTTGGAATTGTTGCAAGAACACCTCCAGTTCGACCTCCGAATTTTTCAATTGCAATTGTAACGAGAGTGGCAACGATTCCAGCAAACAATGCTGAGAGCAGAATCGACGTCAGCAACATGGTCATTCAAACGGGTCGATGTGGACTATTTGCTCAATGTCGATGCGAGAATAGCCACGCTCTCGAGCATTGTCTGCTGCTTTCATGAGCATACGACGAATCCAACCGAACGCCATGAGGGCGCTTAATCGATTCACGGAGTCGATGAAATACATCGGATCTCGGCCAAGGTTTGCATGTTGACGGATGTCGTTTTCAAGTTCAGATACCATGTCACCGTAGGTCAACAAAAGATCCTCTGCGGCATCATCAGTGATGGCCATTTTGGCATGTGTCCTGGACATAGACTTCACGTGTGTAATTGTGATGATTCCTCCTCCTTGTACTTCGATTCCTTCTTCTTCATGCTGCTCTTCATCATCTGCATCAGGTGAATTGCCTTTGCCCATTGAGTGAAGTGCGATTTCAAGGTGCCTTGGTTTGATCGTCGAAACTCGATCACGAGTTGCTGCCTCTTCGCAATGACGCATGATGCGTGCGAGAAATTTCTCGAGATGCTCGATACCACCTTGAACCGCAGCCGAGCCTACTGATTCAACATGCTCGATACGGTCGATCATCAATTCACGAGTTCGATTGTAATTCAATCGGGTACGTTGTGCATCGTCCAGTGTTTTACGTTCCGCATCGTTGTCAAGTGTAGCAGCTTCCATCGATGGAACAAGTCGGTCCAATTCCTCACAGACCAGCGTGACGAGATTGTCCTTTACTGCACCGGCAATTCGCATTGAAGTAAACGTTGAGGCTACTGAACCAATGTGACTTGGAGCGTATGGTTTAGCGGGCATAAATCACCCTCGCATTCCACCTCTTTGAACGCACCGAGGTGTTTTGTTCCTACCATTCTGTAATCCAAGGCCAAGCACCGTCGGCTGTGACGGGACGCATGCCTTCTTCATCTCGAATCCACGTATCTTCCGACCCAATACTACCTTCTGCATAGACCAACTTTGGCTCAATTGCCATGGTTCCTCCTACAGGGAGGGGTCTGTCAAATCCTGCCGCCACGACGGGCGATTCATCAAGTTGTAATCCAACAGAATGTCCGAGAAATTTCGACTGATCTGGTTTCATCCCCATGAGATGATCATGATGCCCGAGTTCATGAGCGAGTGCTTGCCCTTCTTGCCAAGCCTGACTGCAAAAGCCTCCTTCATCGAGAACTCCAACAACTGTTTCCTTGACTGCAATCATGTCTTCAAGACGTTGATGCCATTCTTGCGATAATGCGCCCAATGAGAACATGCGAGTCATATCAACGACGTAGCCTCGATGAACATGGACAAGATCGACAAGTACTGGGTCACCTGATTTGATTTTGTTGAAACCTGAGCCCATACCAGCAAGTGGATGTGGCCCTGCACCTCCCACTGCAGAATCAAAGAAGGAAGGAACACCTCCTGCTCGTCCAGATACTATGACGCCTCGGTTGCATTCCAATGGGAAACGTCGCATTTGGACTTGTCCTCCAAAGCCTTCACTTCGACTAATGGCCTCAGCAGCAGCAACAAGGTCGAGTTCCGAGATGCCCTCTCCACCAAGTTGTGAAACAGCCTCAAACATTCTGAACTGAACCTCAGCACCGTAGGCCATCTGTTCCTGTTCCCAAGGAGATTTGACTTCGCGAAGTCGATGGATGATGCCTGTCACATCTTTGCATTCACCGAGAGACGAAAGGGCAGAGGTAAATCGTTGTGCGAAGGTCGAAGGGAGTTCTCCAAACTGCAATCCTGGTGCTCCGTGCGCTCCTTTTGCTTTGAGAATGTCGGCAAATTCCCGTAAGCGTGGAAACGGTTCAAGCTGGAACGGTGCATCCCCACCCCCTGCCTCAAATCGAGCACGTTCGAGCGAACGACGTACGAAGAAGACAGGTCCATCGCCCTCCGAACCATCGGCTGGAACGAACAACGACCCATCTTGACGACCTCCTGCGAAATAATACAGATCGACGGGGTGTTGAACCAGTGCGCCAGGAAGTGCTGCGACTCGAAGGGCTTGAGCAAGACGTTCAAGCCTGGCTTCAAGTTCTGACACCGGCACGCGCCAATCCTCACCCTCAGGCCCAGTAAGTACAGTGGAATCCCAATCGCCCATGTTTTAGCTCCTTCGTCGTTATTGAAAATCACTACGCCTCTGGCAGTCATTAAACGACGGATTTCGTTTGGTTCAACACATGTTCAAGCGTTTTGTCCAGTCGTTCTTGTGCAATTTGACAGTAGTCAGATGATAAATCGACACCAATGTACACTCGTCCGGTTTGTTTCGCTGCAACACACGTTGTTCCAGAGCCATTGAACGGATCGAGAACAACATCCCCCGCAAATGTGTACAGCTCGATGCATCGACGCGGCAGTTCAACGGGGAACGGAGCAGGATGATTGACCCTGCTCGCACGTTCAGTTGCGAATCGCCAAATGGATTTCGTATGATTGATGAATTCCTGCTTTTCAATCGTATCAATCCGTCCATCCGCTCTCTCTTTTTTTGAACGAGGCATTTTGTAATCACCCTTTGAAAAGACCAAAAGATACTCATGGATATCTCGTAAACAAGGATTTGATGCGCTCTGGAACGAGCCCCAAGCACACGAAGAGCCAGCACTCGCTGATTTATCCCAGATAATCTCTCCCCGCATTAAAAATCCAAGATTGAGCATAATGTTGTTGATGTGTGTTGAAAGGGGGATGTACGGTTTACGTCCGAGATTTGCTACATTCACAACCATACGTCCACCTGGCGAGAGCACGCGATAGCATTCCGAAAACACCTCATTAAGCAACTGAAGATACTCTTGCAAGGAGAGATCATCATCGTACACTTTGGACGCATTGTACGGAGGTGAAGTGACGACCAATTGAACACAATTGTCTGGAAGAGGGAGGGAACGAGCATCTTGTTCAAGGACGACATTCTCGAATTGGTCTGGTAGTTCTTGAGGAAGCCCAACATCTCGACTTGAAGCAAGATTTGCATTCATTCTACTGTTGTAATAAAGTGATGAATCATGGCTCTCCCGCTTCGATACGCCGAATGCGGAGGTCGCAGTACTCGCACGTTGACGAGCACCTCCTAGCGAGGTCTCATCACCCGCACCTTTTGCCATAGGGTGGAACAACGTTGCTGGCCTTATCACCTTTCGCGCTTTCCTTCTGATGAAGAATCCGATTTTGTGACGTACAACAACCAGCCGCGTATTGTTTGGCGAGCAATGAAAAACTCCCTGCATCTGGAAGAATCAATGGCGACCGTCCTAACATTGGACAACATCAACGTCGATGGCAAGACCGTCTTGGTCCGAATCGACATCAATAGTCCATTAGACCCCTCAACAAAGGCTTTCCTTGATGATACCCGAATTCGTGCAATTCTTCCGACGATCAATCGTCTTTCAAAGGCAAAAACAGTTCTCATTGCACATCAATCCCGACCAGGAAAAAACGATTTCACCAGCACATTGGGCCATGCGCGTGAGTTGGGCCGTCTCCTCGGCCGTTCAATCAAATGGGTTCAAGACATCCACGGTGAGAAAGCAATGAAAGCGATCGAAGCCATGGAAGACGGTGACATTCTGATGCTCAACAATATTCGGATGGACCCTGAAGAAGTTGGCTCAAAGGGCGACTCACTTGCACTTTCTGAGACGACACTCGTCCAAGATTTGGCAAGCGTCGCTGATGTGTTTGTGAACGATGCTTTTGCATGTGCCCATCGAAACGTCCCCAGCGTCGTCGGCTTCGCCCATCACTTGCCTTGCGTGGCAGGCGAATTAATGGCACACGAAATCCGTCAAATCGGCCTTGCGCTCGAGACGCCTTCACGTCCATGCATCGCTGTTCTTGGCGGGATAAAAGTCGACGACAGCATTGATGTCGTATTGAACATGCTCAACAACAAGATAGCAGACGAAGTATGGTTAACCGGCGGAGTAGCAAATCTGGTGATTCATCTTTCTGGCCATAACATCGGAGAAGGCAATGTTGAATTTCTCAAGAACGAATTGAATGACGCTTGGAAACCGACCATTGACGCCGCAACGTCGCTCCTCAAAGCATATCCGGACAAGATTGTCCTTCCCGTTGACGTAGCCGCAAATGTTGAAGGGAATCGAATCGATTTGAACGTTGAAGAATTGCCAATTCATGCTCCATTGTTCGACCTTGGTTTGCAATCAATCCGTGCAATCTCAACACGAATCAAAGAAGCAGGAACCGTCATTCTCAACGGGCCAGCAGGAGTGTTTGAACTTCCTGATTTTGCCTTGGGTACCATCGAAATGCTCAGTGCATGTGCTGAAACTAGTGCATATACTCTGATGGGTGGAGGTCATACTGCAACACTGGTGAGTCAACGGGGCATGACAAGCAAAATGAGTCATGTATCAACGGGTGGGGGCGCATGCTTGGATTACATTGCAGGTCGAACACTCCCTGGAATTCATGCTCTTGAGTTGAGTGCCCAACGGTATCAATTGGAAATTACACCGATCCTTCACGAAGATTGAGGAGCCACAGGGGAGACTCGAACTCCCGACCTTCTGATTACGAATCAGACGCTCTACCAGCTAAGCCACAGTGGCGCACGTTGAGGGCATGAACGTACGGTCATAATTCCACCGATTCAAACACTATGCTCATGAAGAAGCAGAAGCAGGCACCAATATGGGCGATGATACTTCGGTACGCTATACCAACACCGTCCTTTACGATGATGCCTTCAATAAGATCGTGGGCGATGTGCTTGTTCATGCTGACGGGTCTTGGTCGGAATCGAATGGAGATGAAGATGTAAAAGAGGAAATTAACGGCTCAAATCGTGTCCTCACACGTTCCTTACAAAACTGGCATACGCATCTTGCGATGCAACTCAATGCACGAGACTTCAGTGATGGTTATCCGTTGCATCGCTGGTTGAATGAGGCTATTTTTCCTACGGAAGCGAAAATCACACCCGAATATGTCCGAGTTGGGACAAGTGCCGCCGCTGCTGAAATGATCCGAACGGGTTCCACGTTTGCAGCTGACATGTACTTCTTTCCTGCAATAACAGGCAATGTACTCACCAATGCTGGACTTCGGGGGTTGATTGGCGGTCCAGTGAGTGATGCTGCCTTACCGTCGCATGATGACGCTGAATCCGCTCTTGCTGAGCTTGACCAACTCCTCTCTCAGAACAACAAAAACGACCTCGTTCAATACGCAATTGCAACGCATTCAGTATACCTCTGCTCACAAGAAACATTGCAGCGAGCCAGTGAATTGGCTGAACGACGAGACGGCCGTCTGCATATTCACGTTAGTGAGACGCGAAAGGAAGTCGCAGATTGCAAGGAAGCAAATGGTCTGTATCCAGTAGAGTATCTTGATTCCATCGACTTCTTTCAACCGGGTACTATTTTTGCTCATGCTTCATGGGTCAAGAAAAACGAGATTCGCATGATGGCAGAACACAATGTCACCGCAGTCCATTGCCCCTCATCGAACATGAAACTGGCTTGTGGAGGCACACTCTCGTTCCCGCCATATCGAGATGCTGGCGTCGATGTTCGTATTGGAACCGATGGTGCTGCATCGAGTGGGAATGGATTGAATCTCCTGCATGAAGCACGCCTTGCAAGCCTCGTACAGCGACACGATCATTGGGACGCAACACTCCTTCCAGCACAGGAAATCTTCCAAATAGCAACCAAAGGAAGTCAAGATTGGGTTGCTTGGAACCTTGATGACATTCGAATGCGTCCACTCGGAAGGTCCAACAATCGCCATCTTGCAAACCTCATTTACAACGGCGGAGAATGTCTCGATGTGTGGGTCAACGGTCAAGCACTACGCAAGGACGGAGTTACATTGACACTGGACGAAAAGAAAATCATTAGCGAATTGGACAACGCTGTTCATTCATACTACGAAGGCGTTGAGTGATTATTCTCGACCGTAATAGATGAGAACACCGCCGGATGCTACGCTGGCGATGGACAACAAGAGGCTGAGAAGTGAATGGCCAAGATGGACTTCATAGGATACAACAACCTCTGTTCCCTCAGGCAATGCTCCATCTTTCGCCCCCAACGCTGCATAATACGTACCTGACTCCATTTCCCATGTGAATCCTTGACTCGCCATTGCTGAGGAATCCCCGGCTTCAAAATTCGTAGAGGTACCGTCGCAACCAAGGCCAGGTGTGAAGAAATTGCTGGGCACATCCTCGCATCGTTTCTTCTCATCTGCATCAACAAGACCCATCCAAACATCGTCGCGATCCCAAGTGATTGTCAGCTCGGCTGAAACGAGAGCTGAGAGGGCATTCCCTGGTATTGGCTCGCCCGAAAAGAAGGCTTGATTTGGTGCATTCGGCGTGGGTACATCTTCAACTTCACCTGTCATTGTGTAACCAATCATTCCAGCGAGAAGCAGCAGAACCCCTACAACAGCAAACGCAAGACCCGCCTTTCCTCTTGAATTCAACATATCCAACATCATCACACCTCAAAGAAAGACAGCGCTAGAATGAGATAGCATGCCAGCAGCATTACTCCCTCAAGCCAGTTTGTTTTACCATCATTTAAGATAAAATTGGCCACAAGAACAGACATGAACGTTGCGGCCGTTTCAAGAATTCCAAACTCGAGAGACAGGTTCACCCCCATTACCCAAGCGAAGAGAACCATCAACGGAGCGACAAAAACTGCAATTTGGACGCTTGAGCCGATAGCAATGGATAGGGAGAGATCCATCTTGTCTTTCCCTGCAACGATGACGGCAGTGAAGTGTTCTGCAGCATTTCCAAAGAATGGAAGGAGGATGACCCCGATGAACAATGTCGGCAACCCCCACCCTTTCGCAGCATCATCAACACTGTGCACAAGAATTTCAGCCATCCATCCCACGAGAACGGTTGCAAGAATAAGAAGAATCCATGCATCTCTGGTTGTCATTTTTGGTTCTTCTTTTTCCTCTACCTCCGAGGAAACATCGAAGAGATGAGAGTGTGTTTTGAATTGGAAAAAGAGGGACAATCCATACATCGCTAGGAGCACCAGTGATGCATATCGCGAAAGGTCAAGAATGTCTGAATCTGCACCTGTGTGCGCAGCAGCGGCTGGGATAATCAAAGCAAGGACTGCCAACAAAAGCAAACTGCCGTTCATCGAGAGCGCTTCTTGATTGAAGGTTTGTGTTCGATGGTTGTAGCCCCCCCACAAGAGTGCCAATCCTAAAACCAGCAATAGATTTCCGAGAATACTCCCAATGAGGCTGGCTTGAACGAGATTAAGCATCAGAATCTCTGTCTCACTACCCGATGTTGCTTGAGCCGCTGTCCATATGGCAAGACTTGCAATAATAATTTCAACAGCATTTCCGAAGGTCGCATTGAGCAATCCGCCCAGGTTTTCACCAGCTCGCAGTGCAATTTCTTCGGTCGCATGGCCCATGAGGAACGCCAGTGGCATGATTGCGATCATGGAGAAAAGGAAGGTCATCTCGACATTATGTTGAACTTGAAAATAGATTGTCAATGGAACGGCAAGGAGAAGCCAATTCAAACGGTTTTCAAGCGGATTAAATGCATCAAGAACGGAATGATGGTGAGATTCGATGTGCTCAGCCATTCGACCACACCAACGATTCAATCCTCACTCTTCTTTCGGCGCACGGGTCGCTTCCTTGTTGGTGCAGCCTTGCGAGCAGGTCGTTTTCGAAC
>DAPT01000077.1:0-233 GCA_002502215.1 Euryarchaeota archaeon UBA124 | reverse complement strand
TCGTCATCGTCGTCATCGTCATCGTCGTCCTCGTCGTCAAGTCCAGCCCAAGAGAGGTCATCGTCATCGTCGTCGTCGTCCTCTTCTTCGATCTTCTTTCGACGTGTCTTGCGTTGGACAACATTGACTGCGAATGGATCATCTTCATCGGGCTCATTAGATTCAGATTTCTTCTCCTCTTCCTTCTTGACTGCCGCAGCAGAACCTGTTCCAGTGATATCATCCATGTCCAC
>DAPT01000069.1 GCA_002502215.1 Euryarchaeota archaeon UBA124 | reverse complement strand
TACAACACAACATCGATGAGTTACGATCCTTATTTCTCTGTGAACATTTCAGCCGGCCCTATTGACGTACAGCTTGCTGATATGGACGGGGATGGTGATCAAGATTTCGTTTCGATTCACGGTTATTTTGGCGGCGGATATGTGTCACTAAACAGCTATAACGCTACCAATGGAGCGACAAAACTTACCAGTAATTTAGCCATCTACCGCTGGAATTTCTGGCAGGGTCAAACCAGTTTGCGGACCCTCCAAGTGGATGACTTCTTTAACCGAAATCAAACAATGATTATTGTTTCAGATGCCTGGAATGACGCTACTGAGGTAACCTACGATACAGGTACACAACAACTCAGTAACAACATCGATAAGTTCCGTAATCTCACGGTTGATTCTGTCATGGGCGATCTAGACGGCGATGGGGATATTGATTTTTTAACACCGAAAGAAACAGATTCGGTCATTATTTTGAACAATGGAACGGGTTGGGAACAGGTGCCAATGTCCCATATAATCGACACAACGAATGCAACCTTCGCTGACCACGATAACGACGGATCAATCTCGTTGATTACTCCAAATCCACAGACCGGAGATGGAAATCCATCAACCATTGAGGGTGACATTGGCTACAGATTAATCTCTCAAACCGATTTAGGCACTCCAAGCCTAACGCCACTTACACCGTATTCAGTTCCGAGAGACATTCAGTTTTCGGATGTTGATGAAGATGGTCTGATGGAGCAATTCATCGTTGCTGGAGAAGGACAACAAGGCGTATTCATAGGCGCTTGGCACAACCTTTCACTCGACGCAGACGTCGATGGCGATGATGATTTAGTTGCAGCAGGCTACTCAAGTACATCTATCTCGCAAATTGGTGCGTTGACGATTTCAGATTCTGACAACACCATTAGTGACACACTATCGCCCTACTTACTCGCATATCCTGGAATATCGGATGGCTATGGAATTGAAATGGTAACAAACATGATGTCCATCACGAGCAATTCAAACGGGACAGCAAACTTCACTGACCTCGACATCGCATACGACATTGAATTTGATGTGAAAACAAGCGTTGGAACGCTCGGCTCGCTAAGCAATTCGCTCAATCAGCAGATGCTTCCAGGATCTGGTCCTTTTGCAGTTATACTTCCGGTGGAGTCTACAAAAGCAGGTCAGTTTGACGTCACCTTCCTGAGTATGAACTATACGCTCGGTGCACCGAATTTAGCACTACCTCCAACGCCTATTTTGTCGGTACAAACCCTGACAGAATTTGGTGTAACGCTTGAATGGCAGGCGCTCTCGGAGTTTGGAAACGATCTTCAACAGTTCCAAGTGTTCAGAATGTCTTCAACATCTCCATATGACTATTCATCACCCTACGAGGTCGTACTTGATCAAAATACATTCACGGATTCCGTTGTCGACATCGGGTCAACCTACGGATATGTTATCCGTTCAGTCCATTCTTATGGAGTTGTGAGTAATCTCTCCCAGCCGCTTGAGGTAACAATACCCAATCCTCCTGCTCCCTCTGCTGTGACCAACGTTCAAATTCTTGATTTGGATATTGAGACTGCTTCAGCACCGATGAAAGTCACATGGGATTTGAGTTCAGATTCAAGTGTTGATGAATACAGTGTGTTCGTAAAGAAAGCAACGTATTGGGATACGGACGTACCTGATTTCTTTGGTAATGGAACAATTACTTCGGATAAGAAGTATGAGATCGCCTTTGATGAAATCGGCACACCTAACAAACGACATTACTCGCCGGTAGCAACCGTTTCATCTGGAACAAACGAAATTGAGATTTCACAAACAAGCGCATATTTCGATATGAATGCGGGCAATTTCCCGAGCGAGCTCATTCAGGATACGTCGCAGTACTATGCTGTTGTTCTCGCAATTGATTCATACAACAATGCCTCATCCCCAACGCTTGCTGGCCCAACAACGTCTTACAACAATACCTACATCAATAGCCAACTGGAGTTGACCGTTTCATCTGGACCTGACGCTGTCTCTGAAAAGGTTCTTGAGTCGAACAGTGGATTACTTCTAAGCGTGTACGCATACCATTTCGATGACGCACAACAACAGGTCGCCATTGAGGATGCACAACTCGAAATGACATTGACGTACGGCACAGATACACTTGTCCTCAATGGCCAAACCGATAGCAATGGGCAATGGGTTGCAGTTGATGTCGATGATCTTCACGACCCGACAATCCCACAAAATCTTCTCGATTTCTCCGCAAATCCAGATGGCGATTTGGATATTGATGTTTCAATGCAGTCGATTGAAATCGTTGATACTCAACCTTACACATCTGCTTCAGCCTCAAACTCGATAGGGACAGCGATCATGGCGGAACTTGCAGGTCCTGCTTCATCCATTGACATGGACGCAAATCATGCAATCGACCTCAACATTACCTTAAGTGCAGTAGATTCGATAAATCCAGCACACCAAGCTTCACTGGAAGGAACAACCATCCAATGGGAAGCGTTCAATGACACATCACTGGATGCTGAGATGAGCGGGTCAGAAACGATATCGGGAGGGAAGATTCGAATCGTTTCAACGTTTCAAAATATTTCAAGAATCGAGTTCTCTGTTGACACTGAAACCCGGCTACTCATAGGAACAACCACATTCTCAGTTTCACTGAATGCCTACGTAGTTCCAACCGAAACAGATGAAACAGATGAAGAGATAGTTGAGTGGGTGCCCGATTCGATTCAATCCGTCACCATTGGCTGCGAAAGCCCGACAATCCTCACAAACCAACAATCACCAGACGACCCGATTGAATGCATCCTCGAAAACCCGAACCCCTTCGCTGTCAATGTTGTCGTTTCGGTAACCGAATCACCCTCATTGTTCAAGTCACCAGGCGCTGCTGAAATTGCAGCAAACGGTTCGCTTACAATTTCCTTCACTCCTAAGTACGAAGATCCTCTTTGGATTCGACAGGATGACGTAAACACTGAGAAGGAATTCGCCATTCAGTTTCTTACCTCCTCTCGAGACTACGACATCGCGGTACAGCCGTTGCTGGAAAACAGCATGGTCTCTTGGACTGCGGATCTCTTCGTAGAAACAGAGACAACGCCCGATGCCGAGGAAAAGAGTTCATCCAATACCCTTCTGTTTGGCGGAATTGGAGTCGGAGTGCTTGTCCTCGCTCTAATTGGATTCGTCCTCTACCGACGTGCATCAGCAGACTTCGAAGATGCATCCTTCTATGAAGAGCAGGATATCGTTGTTGAGGACGAACCCGTGGAACTTCTAGAAGGAAAGCCTCTCGATGACTTTGAAGACAAAACCATATCTGAGGAGCCTGAATTAATCGAACGACCAAGCGACTCTTTGATTTCAGAAGTTGATGACGTGGAAGAGGAAGCCATCGAAGAAGCATCAGAAGAGGATGATGGAATCTCTACCGACGAGTATGGAACAGAATGGTATGAGGACGAAGTGGGCACTTGGTGGTATCGAGAAGCCGGTGCAGAAGATTGGTCAGAATACAACGAGTGAACGCCGAGATATTTTTCAAACACCATCCGACCAGCGTATTGAGGCATGAGTATGAAACAACAGTTCGGAACGTACGACCTTGTCCTTCGTTCAGGGGTTGATCCGACAACAAGCGGTATCGCTATCTGTGGTTTTACGACTGCTGGAATGGTAGGAGTTATTGCAACATCCCATATCATCGATTCGCTCAATCTCACACAACTTGGGACGGTGATGAATGAAAACTTCCCTGCTGTTGCTCTCATCCAAAATGAGGTTCCACGTCACCCGGTTCGTGTTTATCAAGGCGACGAGATAGGCGTCTTCACTGCTGAAATTCAGTTCGATAAGGAACAAGACATTGCCTTTGGATCGACCGTCCTCGAGTGGTTTAGTGCTGGAGGATTTGATCAACTGATTATCATCGATGGAATTCTAAAACCTGAGAAACAGATCCAAGGCGAAGGACTGTTTGCAGTCGGAGCAAACGAAATCGCAAGATCGCGTCTCAAGTCGTTGGACCTCCAGACGATTCAACGTGGCGTTGTTTCTGGAATCACTGGGTTCCTATTGAGCGAAGGTGATCGTCTCAATCTCGATATTACGGCTCTCTTGTCCGAAGCAAGCCCAATGTATCCTGATGTACGAGCCGCCGCAGTTGCAATTGAAGCGATAACTGAATTGACTGGCAAAGAAATCCCGCTCTCGAAACTGCTTGAGAATGCGCGCAGCATCGAACAATCCGTTCAAGAAATAATCGAAAGTGCGACACCGCTGCTTCCATCACCCGAAGATGATGATATCGCCAATGACCCCTCATTCGGCTGATTGCAACGATTGAACGAGATCAATCACTGCATTGAAGGGAGCTTGGGTTGCGATAAAAGGACGCAAGTCCGGCGCTCTTGCTGTTGGATGACCGGCCCCACTGAGTGCCTCAATGAGCCGTTCCATGGTGGGTAGAGACCCGACATTTGCTAAGCGCGGTATTTGGTCAAACGCTAGAAGCAAATGGTCGCCCGATAAAAGTGGGGCAGCATCTGCGATGTGGCGAACAGATCTTCGAATTTCGCGTTCAGCATAAAGATGGTCAGCATCGCTCCATTCCAAACCGAGAGCCTTTCCTCTCTCGATATCGTCTGTCTTTGCAAGGCATGTTTCAACTGCATAATCTTCCGTTAAGCGTGAGCAAATCTCTTGATTCCATATTGGACCGATCCACATCGGGCCACTTGACTGCTTCATTTCTTCAGGGGATGGATGTTGCACAAATGCGTAAGGCTCCCCCTCAGTCCTTACTCTCCAGCCCATCAATTCGCGAGTTTTGTCCGCTCCCTGCTTGCTCTTTCGAACAAGAACAGACACACGCACATGATGACCATCGAACAATGCCAAAATCGGTTCAATAGATCGATCGAGTTGTGCCGCTCTGGTTGCTATTGTCCCGAGCAGCACGCGGACTGCATCATCATGAGCATAGAAGTCCACAATCCCTTGGTGCCCATACCGTCTCTTTCCAGAGGTTGCAGAAGATCCCGTCAATGCTGCTGTATCGGTCGCAGTTACCTCTAAAACGCCCGTTCTTCCAAGTGCTTGTAGCGCACCATCAATGAAAGAAATTGGGGAACCAAATGGGTCAACATCAATCCATTGGAAAGAGCCCTGAACCATAGCTAAACGAGCATCACTGTGTTGGAACCTTATTCCGTTTCGTTCGATGAAGTCTGGCAAGTTCTGTTCATCATCAGGGAGAAACGAAGTTTCGTTGAAAACATCAGAATTGATTGAATGAATTGCCCAATCGAGTGCATTCACATCGAGATCATTCGCAGTGATGTGGAGACGTGACAACAGGCTTGGTTCAATCTCGTTTTTCCACCGACGCACACGAATTCCGGTTGCACACAATGCGTCCAAGGCCCGAATAGGACGATCTCCGTTAAGCCAGCCATGCCTCAAGGCATCTTGCAGGAGCAAAATTGAGCGGGTTCGTGCCGGTGCCATAGCGGGATTCATGAAACCAGTACCGGACTTTGCTGCTGGACCTCTGGGCATGTGTGTTGGGCGCTCTTGCCCATCCTTTAGATGAACAATGGTTCGCCCCTCTAACCAGAGATGACCAGGCCATGAATCAAGGATTTCCTGACCTGAAAAGGATTCGCCCATGAGAGGACGAGATGATTCTTCTTCTTGACCGCACCGCTTCAGTAATGCTCAAACAGAATCTTCGGATTGGCATGCGTAACTTTGTGACCATTGTCGTTTACGTGACCGATGATTGCAGCGGCTGGCTCGTACTGCTGAACAAACTCAAGGATTGAATCAGCCTGTTCTCTTTCGACTGCGAGCACCATACCCAATCCCATATTGAACGTTCGGTGCATCTCCAAATCCGTTACATTGCCTTGATTTTGAAGCCATGTGAATTCCGGCGGGATTGACATTGGGCTATCAATATGCCAACCTAATTTGTCATGCAAACGCAGCAAATTGGACAACCCTCCGCCGGTAATGTGGGCTATTCCGTGAACAGCGTGGACTGAACCTTGAGACTCTTTGAGGTGATTGAGCAATCCTACAACAGAGTTGCAATAAATTCTGGTGGGGATGAGAAGGACATCAGCGAGGGTTGGTTTTGGGGGCAGCATCCTGCTTGTAAATGTCGTTTCAAAGGGACAAGAATCGGCGTATGAAAGACCCATACTCGTCACGATGTTTCGAACCAAAGAGAAGCCATTTGAATGGATGCCTGAAGACGGTAGTCCAATCAGTACATCTCCGGATTCCAAGTGTTCACCGGTAATTGCTGAATCTTTGTCGAGGAATCCAAGAGCAGTACCAGAAAGATCCAGTTCAGTGACAATACCTGGTAATGAGGCGGTTTCACCACCAGCGAGTGTTACGTTGGCTAATTCACATGCTTTTGCAAGCGAGGCGCCAACAGCGGCATGGACCTCAGGATCAGGCTTCGGAACGGCGATGTAGTCAACGAATGCAATTGGTTCTGCGCCCACACACAGCAAGTCATTCACGTTCATTGCCATGCAATCGATTCCAACGCTGTCCCAGTTTTTGACAGCCGTAGCGATCTGAAGTTTGCTCCCAACACCATCGGTTGCCATAGCCAGAAGGTGGTCTCCGAATTCAATTAACCCACCAAAACCACCCGGTAAATCCACGGGGGCACCGGGAGTTCCAGTCGTACGTGTTGATCGCTGTAGAGAACCGATGAGCGAGGCGACGGCAGCACCCTCAAGATCGATGTCAACGCCGCTCGAGGCGTAGTCCATTGGGTCGCTCATGTATTTTCCAAAGCAAGACCATTCATGAATCAATCGTCTCGTCAATCAACAATCGAGCTGCGCCAATTATCTCTTCGTGCGAGGCTGCTAGACGATGTCCATCGTCTACTTGATGAAACGCTACGATGTCTTCCCCAGAGCGCTCAGCATATTCGATGCTGCAAGAGATGGGAACAATGTCATCATCAACCCCGTGAATAATTGCAGTTTTCATTCCCTTTGGAGCGATGAGAACCGTCTGGGCATTGATTGGGGGTTCATCGAGATGAAGTGCTGGAGCGCACAAGAGAAGTCCACGAAATGCATCAGGCATCCGCATCGCAACAATCGATGCAGCCAGACCTCCGTAGCTTGATCCGGCGAGGACTGCAAATGCATCGCGATGTTCTTCACAGATGCGTTGCAAAACATTGACACGCTCTTCGAGAGGCATTCCTTGAAAATCTGGTGCAAGAACCTCAAATCCTGCCTTCCGCAAAGAACGAATCTTGCTCCCATTGGGCGTGCCTTCCATGCCATGTGCGAAGATAATCATGGCAACTCCTCGTACCAGTCCGGTATGAACTTATTGAGGCCGGCACTTTTCCACTTCCTGTAAAACGTGCTGCAAACGAATGCATGAATGCGCTGTTATTTCCAGTGGAAATGAGGGGGAGCAGAAGTTGCAATGGAACCATTAAGAACGGTGGCCATCCATATCGTACTCCTTGGTGTGGTGAAAGTATGATTCAAGATTTCGATTTGACTGCGCGATGGTCGACACTTCTTCATGCACATTTTACGGAGGACGTACACAACATTGCCCAGTTGTGGCCGGATGTTCAAAGTCTTGAAGTTTCATATCGGACGATTGAAGGATTTGACCCTACGTTCGCCCAGAGTATCCTTGAGCAACCCGATTTACACGATGATGCATCAAATCGGGCGGTGAGAGAGCTGCTTGCTGATGTTGGATATGGAAACATCAATCCATGGGTTCGAATTGTCCACCTGCCGAGCGATCAAGTCCGCACGGTCTCACAACTGCGTTCCGATGATATCGGTCTGATGATTTCCATCGATGCAGTGGTAACGAAAATTTCAGGTGTTCGTCCAAGAATGTATTCTGCAACGTTCAAATGCGCAGCCTGTGAACACCTCACGATTATCCAGCAACCAAATGAACAGGAGTTGATTAGTCCGATGGAGTGCTCACAAATCGATGGAGGATGTGGTTTGACCAATCGTCAAACACGATTCCACTTACTACAGGAACGGTCAACACTCACAAATTCTCAATTCATTGAACTGCAAGAATTGCCAGAACAAGTTCGAGGAGGGGTCCAACCTGAACGTATCTCATGTGTTGCAGAACACGACCTTACTGGAAAGGTCAATCCAGGGGACCGAGTCAAAGCAAACGGCGTTCTCTTCATCCGTTCACAACGAAAGTTCGGCAAGGATACACCCGTCTTTGATATCTTCATGCGTGTTCAATCCCTTGAGCGACAAAATCTCGCCCTTGAGGAAATTGTTGTTTCCGATGAAGAAGAAGCACAAATACGTGCTTTTGCAGCAGATGAAGATGTTTACAAACGCATTTCTGAATCGATTGCTCCATCCATCTTTGGTATGGACAAAATCAAGGAAACGCTGATGCTGCAACTGTTCGGAGGCGTCGCACGGCTTAATCCGGATGGGACCAGAAATCGTGGCGACATCCACATCCTTCTCATGGGAGATCCCGGTGTTGCAAAATCACAACTTTTAGCATACATGGGAAACATTTCCCCCCGAGGCCGATTTACTTCTGGTATGTCAGCATCTGCAGCAGGTCTGACGGCAGCTGCAGTTCAAGATGCAAGCGCTGACGGAAGGTGGACACTGGAAGCAGGTGCGCTGGTTCTTGCAGATCAGGGGCTGGCTGCAATCGATGAATTCGACAAGATGAATACGACAGATCGTTCGAGCATGCATGAAGCGATGGAACAACAGACGATCTCAATTTCAAAAGCTGGTATCAACGCAAGCCTTCGAACACGTTGTGCAGTTTTGGCTGCAGCGAATCCAAAAGCAGGTCGATTTCAACCGGTCTCTGAAGTCCCATTTACAGGACAAATCAACCTCGCTCCACCACTTATCTCTCGTTTTGATGTCATTTGGTTACTTACAGACCAACCCTCTGAGGATAAGGATGCGAAAATTGCGGGACACATCGTTGACAACCGATTGTCTGGAACAAGCGAACTTTTGGTCAGTGAAGGCTCTCGGCCAGACCCTCGAAAACTCAGCACTGTCATGACCAAACCGAGTCACACAGATGGACATCTTCATCGGGAATTCATACGGAAATACGTTGCCTATGCAAAGCGAACGGTCCACCCTAATTTGGATGAGGATGCAAGGAAGCACATCATCGACTATTATGTCTCGACACGCAAGCAATCCGGAGAATTCCAAGATTCAGTTGCTATCACTGCACGTGCACTGGAAGCACTTGCTCGTCTTTCGGAGGCAAGCGCTCGAATTCGTCTGTCTGAACATGCAACCATTGAAGATGCTCAGCGCGCCGTTCGGTTGACCAAAACCTGGCGCTATGATCTGATGGGAGAGAACTACGATGAAACTGCCATCGCTGCGAATCAGAAAGGGAAAGCACGTCATGCCGAGCGTAGTATTCTCGACATCGTGGAGCGCTTGTCTGCAAACGGTGACGGGTTCGCCCAACTTATTGACGTCTTCAACGAGGCTGAACGCCTTGACATCTCAAGGCAAAAGGCTGAGGAAGTCATCGATAAACTCAACCAAAATGGTCGTTTGATGCGTCCTACAGGCTACGATACATTGCAAATAGTCTAGGAGTCAAGCAATTACCTCATGAAGTGGTGATGCTTGGCTGGGACATGGCAGATGTTGTCGGTCAGGAACCTGAGGGTGACGTGACAAATGCATCATCCTTTGATACGGAACAATTAGGCTTCATGTGCGGCATTGAAGTTCACCAACAACTTGCAACAGGAAAACTTCACTCCCGCCAACCATCTGTCCTCTTCGACGTTACCATCGATACGGTACCCGACAAATGGCCCCGATATGCCCGAAAACTTCGATTAGCAAGCGGAGAAGGCGGAAAAGTCGACGTTGCTGCTCGTTTTGAGAAAAAACGTAACAGGTCGTTTGTTTACATACAGTCTCCGAACTCTGGTTTGATTGAACTTGATGAGAGTCCACCATTACTGCACGATCAAGATGCCCTGGACGTTGCGTTGACAGTATCTGCGATGCTTGAAGCGAAACCTGTCGCCGCGGTTCAAACCATGCGAAAGACAGTTGTTGATGGCTCAAACACAAGTGGTTTTCAACGCACATCGTTGATTTCGACAAACGGCGTATTAAAAACCGACACGGGTGATGTAGGAATTGATGTGCTCTGTTTGGAAGAGGACAGCGCCAGAAAACTCGATACTGTATCGACTGACCGTGGTGAACAAGTCATTTACAACCTTGACCGACTCGGTGTACCGTTAATCGAGATTGCAACGTCACCTGATATTCAGTCTCCAGAACATGCGAAAGAAACAGCGAGGGCGCTCGGTCGAACACTGAGAGATACCCGTCGTGTTCGTCGTGGTCTTGGTTCGATTAGACAGGACCTGAACGTCAGTGTGGCATGCGGAGACCGAGTTGAAATCAAGGGTTGTCAAGACCTTGCATGGATTCCTCGAATCGTTCGTCTCGAGATGGTTCGCCAAGTTCACCTGTATCGGCTCGCAAACGAACTACGCGCATCGATGGGGCTACCAAAACTTCCTGCAAACAGGGACCACGATGACGAGAGTGTTGAATCTGAAGTTGCTGAGGCAGTCGCAAAATCCATCGCTCTTGATTGCTTTGATGTAACCTCAACATTCACATCCTGCGATAGCCGAATGGTCAAACAAGGACTTGAACAAGGATTCACGATGCTTGCTCTTCCCTTGCGAGGATTTCACGGAAAAATAGGTTCCAAAACCCTTGATGTTGATGGGTCACAACTTCCTCGACTTGGCCGAGAGATGGCTGGGGCCGCCAAACTTGCGGGCGTACGAGGTGTTTTCCACTCGGATGAGTTGCCTGCTTATGGGATCGAAGATGAGCACGTTGACCAAGTTCGTGCTGATTTGGAACTTACATCAAACGATGCATTTGTTCTCTGCCTTGCACCCGTTTGGCAAGCTCAGTTGGCACTTGAATCGGTTGGCCAACGAGCGCGGTTGGCATTCCACCGTATACCGCAAGAAGTTCGTAACGTTGTTGTCAAGAAGGGAGCACCTGACGATGGAACTACAACTCCAATGCGGCCATTACCAGGTGGTGCACGGATGTACCCTGAAACCGATATACCAACCGTACTCATCAAGAGCGAGCATTGGCAGCGAATCGTCGAGAATCTTCCCATGCGGCAAGATGAACGTATGAAGCGCCTTGATCAAACAGAACTCTCAGTGGACCAATCCAAACAACTTCTTTCAAGAGAACTTGACGATGCATTTTTCGATCATCATCCAACAAAGAGCAAAGCATGGGGGACCTTACTCCTCGAGCATGAATCCGTTCATCCGGCTGTTTTGTCTTGCATTCTTTCTGTTCGAGAAAACGGGGGATTAACCCGCGAAGGAATCGAACAAACGGTTGAACACTTCGCCCATAACAAACATATCAATGTCGAAACGGTTGCAAGGTATGCGCAAGAAAACGAACTTGTTCCGGCTGAAGTTGGGAATTTGGAATCAATCATCGAAGGAATTGTCCTTGAGCGATTGGAGTTCGTGAAGGAGCGGGGGATGGGCGCAATGGGACCCCTCATGGGTGTCGTAATGGGGGCGTGCCCTGGGGTTGATGGTAAAGAAGTCAGTGCAGTACTTCGGACAATTATCCTGAGGCATTCGTGATGAGGATTGCAGCATTTGTAGTTCTCACGTTGTTCATTCTCCCGACAGTACAAGCATCCTCAGAATCCTCGTCATGGACACACGAATTTGAATCCGGATACATCACAACCAAACCGCTCTTCGTTGGCGATGATGTGTTTGTTCGAACTTCAGGGTTCTGGACAGGCGATGATCGACCAGTTGTCGCTGCTTTTGATGTCGAGACCGGTGATGAGATTTGGACCTACACTTCACAAACTTCACTCCAATTCGACATGTCTCCTCTTCTCTTTGTAAACAACGGAGCTGGAGATTGTGGCCAGTGGAGTGATTTACTCATTGTTGGTTGGGCGGATGGAAAGGTTACTGCCCACTCACCGACCAACGGTTCGGTTATCTGGGAGAATCAAACCGAAGTCGACGTCATCGGAATTTCGGGAAAAATGGTGCTCGACGAGGACCGTGTGATTGTTCCGAGTCGGACAGGAATCTCATCGTTTTGTCTTGCTGATGGCTCTGAATTAATGGATGCTGACACAAGCAACATTGGGTGGCGAAACGGGGTTACAATCACACAAGCAGGATATGTCTTCGGCGATGAACTTGGTTACATCCATGAGGTTGATCGGAACGGTTCGATTTCAACCACATTCCTTGGCGACGGCAAAATTCGACATCCTCCTATCGAAACCCGCCATGGTTTGCTTGTTCATCTTCAAAGGCCGCAGGGCTCGACCATGTTCCTCAACGGAACTGCAATTGCGCAGTTAGGACCATCTCCTGCCATCCCCGTTCATCACGAAAACCGGATTTATGCGGCGACAAGTGAAGAATGGGTTTCGATCCTTTGCGATGATCAAACTTGCGCTGTTGATTCAACGGTAAGCTTCCGCTCGAACGGTGAGATGGGAATACGCGTTGTTGATTCCAACATCGAATTGTGGGCGCCCTCAAACACACCAAACGGCGGGTGGGGCGTGTTCAATCAAACTGCATTGATACGAATGGAGACGACGGAATTTGATACGTTTGGGACCTCAGCCCCGGGTTTTTCCAATATGAATTTGGCACTGGGCAATGACGCTGGAATACTTTTGGTTAAGCAATATGCGAGCCTTGAATCGCCTCCACTGCCCTCAGATGCCGACGTACTTGGGATTGTACACTATGGGGCGGTTCTCGTTTTTTTCCTATTTACCTGCTTTAGTGTTGCTTTGCAAAATCCGAAACAAATTGCAAAAGTAGGTTCTGCTTTTGTCCTCCTCGTTGCCATTGCAGTTGTTCCAGAACTGTCAATCAAACTTGCAGAAAACAATGCGACACAAGGTGAGGTTGAGTGGAACGATGACTGGCCTGATGAATGGAAAGGGACACAAGTCATGGTATTCGATATTGATGGCCTAGAGCACGCCATTGGCGGCCTGGAGCCTCAAACAACAGTGTACGAATTGACAACACTTGCATGCGATGAACTGGGGATTACAACACAAATCGAGCAACAATATCTTGGGGCATACCTCGTTTCATTCAACGGCTCTATCGGCGATGGATGGGAGTTCACCGTTGACGGCACGCGCAGCCCAGTTGGAATATCTGATGCACAATTAAAAGACGATTCAATTGTCGAATGGCGACCTGTGTGAGCGGCAACACTCAAGGCTCACCATCCAGTCGGAGGATTATGTTGAGCGCAATAGGCACCCACGGGCCTACTCTCTCACCTATTGCCATGGGAGCGCTCAATGCAATCCTCTTTTTCGTTGCAGTTTGGTTGTTGGTCAAACCACATGCTAAATCCGAATCGTGGCTTTGGCCCCTCTTCCTTTTTGTTGGTCTCGCCTCCGTCGCTCGAATTGCGATGGGCTTCATCCCGAATGTCATGCCAGTCACAATCATGGCAATCATGATTGGATCCAAATTTGGTGTTCAGCGAGGTATTGCCTTTGCAATCCTCGTCACACTTGCAAGTAACGCAGTACTAGGTCATGGCTGGTGGAGTCTGTTCCAGATTATTGGATGGAGTTCAGTCGCTGCAATGGCCTCGATTCTTGGCGTTCACGATAGCGAAGGGCAACTCTCAATGAACCGACTGGCATTCGCATCATTGTGGAGTGTTCCAATCTTTACCATCACCGTTTCATTATCGATTATTGTCCCTGGAATGTCATTGCTCGAATTCGGCCTTTACCTTGCGAACGGGCTGCTCTTTGACGTGCTTCACTTCTTGGGCAACATCTTCTTTGCAATGTGGTTTGGCCATTCGTTTGAGCGCTTGCTGAACATGAACGAACCACATCATCAGCTCACCCAACAGGAGCATGAGCATGTCAGCACTCTCTGATCCCCCATCAATGGCTTTTCTCTGCCGAGTTGATCTTCAACTCTCACCGGGGAAACTTGCTGTACAATGCGCGCATGCTGCTGTTGCATCGTTGCAGCAAGCAAAAAAGACCCACTCACGGATGGTTCAACGTTGGCAAGAAGCCTCCTCGAGGAAGGTCTGCCTCGCTGTCGAAGATGAAAATGAACTTGAGCACTTCCTTCAACTCGTTCAAGAGGCCTCGCTCCCATTTGCCATCATCAAAGATGCAGGATTGACCGAAGTTGCCCCTGGAACAGTTACAGTTCTGGGCGTGGGGCCGGGCCCTAAGCATACGATGGATTCATTGTTTCGCAGCCTAAGGACTTACCAGTGAGGTGATGAGATGGGATTTCGAAGTTTTCTTCATCGAATCACAGCTCCACGATTTGAACGGGTGACTCCAAGCAATCAACCTCTTAAAATGGTCTTCGTCGTTAATCATGAATTAAAAATGGGTAAAGGCAAAATTGCTGCACAAGTTGGCCATGCTGCAGTCAAGGCGACACTAAAATCTGGTGAGGTACACCCAGAACTTCTTGATGCATGGTTATCCACGGGGCAAAAGAAAATCTGCGTTAAGGCAAATGATTCAAGTCACATCGAAGAAATTGAAAAGCAGGCGAATCAGCTTAAGATTCTCTCTGTAAAAATCAACGACGCTGGTCATACGCAGATCCCATCAGGCTCACTGACGGTTCTCGCTTTGGGTCCTGATGAAGAGGAAAAACTCGACGAATTGACTGGAGAATTGAAACTGCTCTAAGTCGATTCTTTGAACATGGGAAACCGTGTGGCACGTCCATGCGAGACTCCAACTCCGACAGGGTAGATCTGCGATCTGATACTGTGACTCAACCAACAAACAGCATGAGGCATGCCATGGCCGACGCTGTTGTGGGGGACGACGTGCTTGGCGATGATCCTACGGTAAAACAACTCGAATCAATGGTTGCTGAAATATGCGGAAAGGAATCTGGACTTTTCGTACCATCCGGAACGATGTCAAACGCTGTTGCCCTCAAGACCCATACCGACCCAGGGGACGAAATCATTACTGAGCGATACAGCCATATTTACCTCTATGAAGGTGGGGGTTATGCAGCCTTGTGCGGTTCAAGTATTGCTCTCCCAGAGGGTACGAACGGGCTATTGACGCCGGATCTCGTTCAACACGCAATACGTAAACAAAAGGGGTCACAATCTCATTATCCTGACGGAAGTCTCGTCTGCGTCGAAAATACTGCGAATCGTGGAGGTGGGACATGTTACGAACAAGAAGTACTGGATGCAATCGCAGAGGTCTCGAAAGCCAAGAACTGTTCAACACACATTGACGGAGCGCGTATTTTCAATGCCTCAGTTGCAACCAATACCCCGCTTCGGCGCATGACTCGAGACTATGATTCGGTTTCGATTTGTCTGTCGAAAGGTTTGGGTGCTCCTGTGGGGTCTGTCCTCGTCGGTTCGGAGGAGTTTATTGGACAAGCTCACCGCTGGCGCAAGATGTTTGGAGGCGGCATGCGCCAATCTGGGATTCTCGCAGCTGCAGGGATGTACGCTCTCGAAAACAATATTCAACGAATGGAGGATGATCACCGTCGTGCACAATCCATTGCAAGAGCAATCGATGAGATGGATCATGTCTCGGTTGATGTTGACGCAGTGCAAACCAACATGGTTTATTTTTCCGCAAATGGCTTCACAGCGTCTGAAGTATCTCAAAAGATGGCAAAAGCAGGCATCGATATGTTTGACATTTCGCCAACCCATTGTCGGATAGTTACACATCTTCACATAACGGATCAAGATGTTGAAAGAGTCATTGACGCGCTGTCAACCCTCAGTTGAAACTTTTTAACACCTCGACAACCATAACTCGCATGATTGGGGAAGCCTGTGGCATCTGCCAAAACGAAGACATTGAAACAAATTGCTCAATCTGCATACGATGTGTGGAGTTAACTGAAGAGAGTAAGTGGGCTTCTTCGCTACCGGTAGAAGTGCATCAAAGGATGCCTGAGGCCGATGCTCGCTTGCATGCAAACATGGTCGACTTTTACTGATCTTTGCGCCGTAATGCGACAACGATGAGGGCGAGGACCGTCAATGGCATTGAGAGGAAGGGTGTGTTTTCTTCAACGGGTTCAGGAGTTACGTCTTCCGTAGTTCGTTCAATGTATTCATGGAACATGATGTGCACCTCCAAATCGTCATCATCAAAGGCTTCAGCATAGGTGATTTGTTCAGATCCTGAACTAACCCCAGCATCCGTAACGGTTCCTACATCAATTATCTCTCGAACGATGTGGTGATAGTAAATCTGATTGTTTGTTCCGTCTGGAAAGTACGCTTCTTTTTCGACCATCCAAACTGTGACATTGTAAACGGCTGAAGTGGATTGATCAATGGTCCAAACAACTGTTCCCGAACGTTCCCCTGTAGGTGTCCAAGCCATGGAAACAGAACCTTCACCAAGATTCAATGGCTGTGATGCTAATTCAGCGTAGTCCGATTCCAACGATTCACCAGAGGGATTGCTTCCACGGAGAGCATACTTACCATTGATGCCTGCGACTGGAGGTTTGTATTCAGGTGCGTAGATGTCGTACCTGTCTCTAAATCGGGTGTCAACGTTCTCGTTCCCAAGCGGGTCCTGCGTTTCGTAGATGTTCCGATGTACAGCGTAGATTTCCATGCTGAGGTTCTCAGCGACCGTCTCCAGAGCATTGCCAACTTCGACACAATTGCCGCACCAAGTCGCAGTGTAATCTTCCGCAATGGCGGGCAAATCATCGAGTGAACTGTTGACAACGATTGTCTCGTTTGCCATACCGTGCAACCCGCCAAAGAGAATACCTGTTTCAAGGTCTTTGATTTCTGCAGCATGTGTTACAGGTACGATCGAAACCATAAGAACGGCCAGGAGGCCAGCGGCTACCATTCTGGACATGCCCTGAGGTATCAGTCACTCCTTAATGAGATAATCCATTTTCTGTTTCAGAATTCCTCTTGCAGGACGCCAAAGTCAACAATTTCACCTGATGCGACCTTCTTCAACAAATCCTTGAGTTTGTTCTTGATGGTGTTTCGGCATCGTCCGATGGCCCTTGCGATGTTTTCGAGTCGCCCTTGTTCATAACAAAATTGTGTGCGTTCACTTTTATACCGTCGAGTTCTATGTTAAGAATCGGGGGAACAGCAGTGAACATCACAGTCGAGTCTTGTCCATCTGACTGTGTTGTTCCTCGTTGGGTTGTCGATGAAATAGCAAATGGCTATGACAATCTATTGGTTATCTATCCAAATGAAGAGACACGATCTTCATCCATTAGGGCCATCCTCGATAAAGCAGGCTCAGTCGACTCAAGCAGACATACAACATTACAGCGTCTCATCAAGTCATTAAGCATCGATTTCCGTTCACCTGTTGTGATTCCTAAAACATCAATTGGCATTGTTCAGGTACACGACAAATTTGCCACTGCTGCAGCTGCGCATCGCTTCCCACGCCTTCATCCTGATACGACTCGGCCGTGGACATTGTCAAAATCTGAACGTCTCCTCTCTCTTCACTCCTACGCCACGAACCATCAGATTCTTTCTCGTTGGGACGAAGACCCCGGTGCTCACGAAGCTGATCGAATACTTTCCACTTTTGAGAAAGAGAATCTTATCCATGGTCATCATCTTCTGGACCATCTTTGCAAGGCTCTCTTGGATTCTGGGGGAGGGGTTCCCTATACGATTGAAACCATCACAGGAATAATTCTCCTCAATCATCCGCCCGATTTTTCTGAGAATGAAAAGCGATTTCTCAAGGCACTATCATCCCGGAGAGCGATACATCATGTCTGTGTCACAGGTTCATTTCGGCTTGGATTTCATGGTGCGTTCATTGACGATGAAGTAAAACCCATCGAACGTGAAGAAGATTTACCACAATGGATTCCATCCCACCCCATCTCGAGCACCCAGTCTCAAATCGATAATTACACGACAGATGGGGTACACGTTGTCAGCTTTGACCGAGCATCTCAGGTTATTGATGCAGCGATTTCAGCTGTGAAACTTTATCGAAATACTTCCGAAGGTTCAGTTCTCATTGTCGACGCCAATAAATCACGCCATAACGATTGGAACCGACGGCTAAAGCAGATTGGAATTACATCGAATAGACAGCAGGATGTCGTTGGTAGTACATCAGCCGTTCAAGCAATCCTGCGGTTCTTATCGATTTCAAAAGGTCAAGATGCATGGTCTGCAAGTAAGCTGTTTGATCTTGCGCAATCCAAAACCCTCCCCATTGCAGGCGATCTCTTTTCAGACTTGGTCCACCCAGTCAACGAAGATTGGCGTCCGAGGCCACACTTGGATGTCATTGAAAACATTGGGCGCAGCTTTCACGTTCTCGGTGGAAAAGGTGCTCTGCAGCGTTGGCTTGGTTCACTGGCAGTAGCCACTCCATATTCGATGGAGGAATACCGACGTGATGCAGAGTCACAGGCGCTTGAGGAAACTCAGTGGTGGATAGGATGTCTCGCAAACGTTTGGTCTGCATTGCTCAGCGATGGCGAACGCAGTTTCCTATCGGAAGATCTGACAGGTACCTCATCCAAGGCAGTTTTGCCTCTCCCTCCTGCAAGTACGACCCCTAAAGATGTACTTTCAACAATCCTTCAAGCATGCGATTGGGAACAGATGTTTGAGAGAACCCAACGCTATGATGCTTCGGTAGGAGCAATTCAAACTTGGGTTCGAGCCGTTGACAACCTGCTTCAATACAACTCGAGCGTTGGATTCATTGATATCTGCCGTCTTGCTGCAGAGCAAACTAAACTACCTTCACATAGAATTGACCACGCGGACGTCCGTATTTGCACCCCTCTCCAAGCTTACGGCCTTCGCTCTGACCTCACACTGTTTGCTGGAGTCGACGCTGAATCTTGGTCAATGAAGACTGAGCGTATCCCTTGGATTGATGATTCGGTACGGGTACAATTGGGACTAACGGATGGCGATCTCCCTGTTCGCAGGGCTCGTCATTTGTTCAAATCCTTGCTCAATTCAAATCAACAGGCGATTCTTTTCGATACAGAACACGATGATTCTGTTGGGAACTCCACACCTATAGTTGAATATCTCTCAATGGTAGAGCTGAAAGGTGAATTGAGCAAACTATCGAAGGTCCCAGAATTTATTGAACCCTCGGTTTCGGATGGTGCAGGTTGGTCGATGATTACAAGAGAAAGCGGTAATTGTTTGACGTACCGAACCTCAACTTTATCGGTCAATGGGGCCGAAGTACAACTCGAGCGTGCAGAAAACACGTTGCGCGACCAACAACAACGAGCGGGTCTTGAACTCAGAGCTATGCGAACATCTTCTGCTATCGTTCAATCGCCGCTTTCTATCGCAACTCGTCAAGAGCGGGAGATCCACCTCGACCGTTTTCGCCGACAGCCAAAATTTAAGACATTGGAAAAAGGAACGACAATGGATTGGGGGATTAGAGACAATCTGCTAACAACCACCGGCCTTGTTATTCAGCCAACTGTTTCTCAAGCGAAAGTAGCAGGAGGCCGAACCGCTCCAACATATCCTCACCTCGGTTACAAAAAGAATGGGAATTCAAGGGGGCCGTCGGTTGACCCTAGACCGCTTCCACCACCTCAGTATGCATCTGAAAGTCTGGATGCAATTCTGTCATCTCAATCCAGGGAGAATGAACCCAATGTGTGGTCAACAAGTCGCCTAACGCCATGGTTCATTTGTCCTCGACAGGCATGGACAGAACAGATATTGCAAGCAACAGAAACATCTCCAGAACCTTCAGAGGACATTGCCCCCTTGGCCAAAGGCACCTTGGTTCACTCCATGGAAGAGCATTTACTGACGCTTTTGGGAATTGAGATCGGAGGAAAACCTCTCGTTGCTGGCGTCCCTATGCACCTCAATGTACCGCTTTCCGACCAAGAGATATGGGAAAGTATGCTGGGCCAATTGGCTTTGCTCGCACCCTGGTTAGCGAGGACAAACGCTGTTTCCGTTCATCGATGCAACGACCTCATTGGTTGCTCCCACGATGATTGGCTCGCTTGGATTCAGGGAGAGCAAGAATTGTCGATTGGCGGCCGTCTGGGGCGTCTCCTGCTTGCTGACCTGAGCCTGACATCGGCAGCACCAATTGCCAGCGAATGGGCACTGCAACATGAAGAAAGACCTTACGTTGAAATCGAAGGATTCGACGATAAAATGGAAACTGCTTCGATTATGATTCGGGGAAGAGTTGACCGAGTGGACCATGTCGTTTTCGATGATGTGGAATTGAACAATCTGGGCAAATTCGGACTGTATGCTGCAGAAGCGGAGACAGTTCCACTATTGTTTAGTGGAGACAAGCCCTCAGCAAAGCGTTTCATTATCATTCGCGATCTCAAAACAATCGAAGGGCCGAAACCTGGTGAAACAGGAGTACGCCACGCTGCGGGCCTGTTTAAAGAAATTCAACTTGCTCTGTACGCACGGGCTTGGGAAATTGCACACCCCGGAGATCGGGTTATTGGCGTCGGAATTTCAGAAGTAGGTGATGATACGGAACATTACGTCGAGATTGACCCCGAATTCAACTTTTTGGAACCAGCTTTCAACATTGGGAAAAGAACCACATTCTCTGAGAATCATTTCCGGCTTCCGAACGAAGGAACGGACCCTGAGAGCAATAGTTTCCGAGCCTGGATGAGTTCACGAATCACGGCTGCACTCCGAGCACGTGATGCGAGTGAGTCCGGTTGGAATCACCCAACTCCAGGGCCACATTGTTCCTATTGCTCACTTGCAAGCGCATGCTCCTCTGCGTCAATTGGGGGCGATCTCAAATGATTTCGTTCAACCGAAGCCAACGATTAGGGCTTAATCTGGACCAACACATCGCATTGGATGCAGGTGCTGGAACCGGCAAAACAACAGTTATGGCGGAACGCTACGTTCAGCATCTTTTATCTGCAGAGCAACGGGCAACGTACGTACTTCCTCCACCAATCCGCCAGGAACCGTTTGGATCTGGTAAAATTTTAGCAGCAAAACGAGACCGAACCTCACAGAATGAGTGGAGAGGTTTACTACCACAAGAGATTGTTGCGATTACATTTACTCGAAAGGCAGCCTCTGAGTTGAAGTCACGGATTCGTCAACGAATCCAGTCCTTACGTGCAAACCCGGTGAAGAAGGACGATCGAATGGGTGTCCATGACCCACGTCTTCGCCACCAAGGAGACGTGTCAATGCTCATGTCACTGCTTGAAGGCGCTCCAATATCAACCATCGATTCTTTCCTATCTGAAATCCTATCTCCGCACATTGATTTGGTTGCTGTCCACCTGAGCCGAGAACAATTAGCGGAGGAAAAGGCACCAATTCTGCGAAGTCAGGCATTGAATGCGGCTTGGCGGATCCGAAACGGGCGCGACGCCACCGAAGCCGGAATGCCCGAATCTGCGGATGAATTCATTG
>DAPT01000039.1 GCA_002502215.1 Euryarchaeota archaeon UBA124 | reverse complement strand
TGATTCACCGTTGCGAATACCAAAGGTCGCTCCAACGTGCTCAATCATCGTTGCCTCTGGTGTTGCAGGGCTTGATACATCCCACAGTTGCTGAACACGTTCTTCGAGCAGCTGGTCGAGCGACCATTCAGAATCCGATTGATTCTCATTCGCCATGACCCACAGTGGACTTACGACTCCACTCAAAAACAGGATTGCAATCGAGGGTACAAAGACAAACGTACGCAGTCGTTTTGAAGTGGTTGAGCGATAGAATTGGGCAGCAAAAAAGATGACAAACCCAATGAGTGGGAAAACGAAGATTCCACTTTGGGTGGAGAGTTCAGTGTCCTCTCCACTTGAAAAGTCAAAGAATTGTGCTTTGTATTCGACCTTCCCTTCAAATTCCGACGCATCCGTTGGCCCTGAGCTTTCGACCGCATAAACACCGCTCCAAATATAGGGTTGAAAGCGGTCGGTTTGGCCATTTAAGCAGAACATATAGTCGCCAGGACTGAGTGCTCTCCAACGATAATTCGTTAATACTTCATCTCCTTCTGCTTTGGTGACGATTTCAGGAGGTGCAACCTGTAAACCGCCTGCAGTTCTCAGACGATGGACACCGTTGCTTTGCTGCAGTTCAAGTGGCACGTCTTCCCATTGGATGAGAATTCGCATAATCTCGTTCGGTTCAATATTAAACGACCAACAATCGTTTTCATCTCCGACGAGGGCTCCATAATGTACATCCTCAAGCGAGGTTGATTTTGGTTGCAATGAACTCGTTGGCTCATCGACATCCTTCGATGCGACATTTTCCGACCATGCAATATCCAATTCGAGATAGGACGCACCTCGAAGATGCAGTTCCCATGTAGAGGGGCGATCGACGGTGAAAACGACACGCACACGAACAGGTTCGTCTGGCCAGAGAAGTCGACCCTGATCGAGGTTGAGTGGTTCATCATTCCAACGGTGACCTGTTTCACCGTTCGATGTTGGGACACCGGATTGTTCGGACTCCAGGTTTGTGACACTGGAACCAATGATGAGTTTGACTTCCATATCAGGCGTGTAAACCCCGAGCGTGTCTCCTTGGACCCGCAAATCGATGAACAATTCATCAAGAACATCCGGCAACATAGCAAGCTCGGTTTGTGATGGAATCATGTCGAACTCAATGGCCACAGACTCCGTCATTAACGGATTTGCTTGAACGGAACCGGTGATGATTTCCTCTCCAACAGGGACGGATGTCAATCGACAATCGTCATCAGATTCACAGGAAAAGTACAGCATTCCACCAGATTCTTGGTCTGTTAGGGATGCATCAACAGGTACTGTAAACATGCAGAGGAGGACCAAGATGACGATGCACTGCAGCCTCCATTTCATAGAATGACCTCGTAACTCCGAGATATGATGACTTGTTTAGTTTGCTTCCTGCATGTTCGCAACGTCAATCAATATTGTTGAGCAGATTCGACACCGATAGCGGCGATTGGCTTTTTTCTTACGAGGATACTGTTTTTCACATGTTTCACAGACCCAAAACCAAGTTGCTGTGCTCTGTCGCAGGAATTGCGTAAATTCTCTGCCACGTTCAGCACCGGTGAATGGCCAGAGTTCTTCCAAGATTCGGAATGGAGCGTCATGGAATCGATTTCCGAGAGCATGCAGGTATTCGTGGTACAAAACGAATCGAGCGTAATCCCCCCATGCCTCGTGCAACAACTGTGGATGGAGATCGATGGTTTCGACATCCTCTGTTCTCAATTCATATCTCCTCGCACTCCTTCGGAAGCGAGTTACTCCGTGACGTTGGGTTGCATTTCGTCTCAATACTGCGAGCGGAATTGTGTGCAGTTGGTCGAGGTTGTGCTGATCCCATTTACCAAGTAAATGCATTTCATTGAGCACATCATCACTTAGTCTTGCAAGTCGTTGCTCTTGATCTTTGGAAGGTTTGGCCATGTCCCCGCCTCAACTCCAGCGATGGTATGCAGGGTGCCCTTCCTTGACGGCCACGAACAATCCTTTGCCAGTTGCACACACCTTGCCATCTGCTTTCAATTCCATACGAACGTGAACTCTATCCTCACTGATTTCCTCCGGATATGCCTCAACATGCAATTCTACACCCAGCGGGGTTGGTCGTCGTAACGAGACTGAGTAAGAGGCAGTAACCGTGCATGGTGGTTCTTCCAATCCATGTGTATCCATGAGAGCAATCGCAGCAGCCCAGTTACCGTGGCAATCGAGCAACGTGCCGATGATTCCGCCGTTCACCATGCCCGGAAAGGCTTGATGCTCTTCGGACGGCGTAAATTTCAATTCGAGCCCATTGCCTTTGCGAAGGGAGTTGATTTGCAACCCCTTCTCATTCGCAGGTCCACACCCAAAACAAATCGAGGTTGGAGCATATTGACGCTGCACACCCTTTTCCATGAAGGCTGCTTGTAGAATCAGCCCTTAGAGTATCGCCTCTTGCTCTCGCTCAACGTAGTCAATTCTGCTATTGGCACATCAATACGCGTTGTTCTGTTTCGGATTTTCAATGATTCTCTAGAAAACACCAATCGCCAAGAGTGCAAGAACACCGTTGATGGTTGCCCAAATGCTGATTGGAAGGAGAACAAGACCCATGAAGCGAGCGAACGTATCTGCACCGACGCGTCCAAAGATGTTTGAGAATGGACCTCCCCACGATGCAATAAAACGGAGAATAAGAATCGCTAATCCTGCAATCAATACGTTGGCAATGAGGAGGAGTATGGCAAAGAAAATCCCCATCCCTCCACTAAGTGCTGCAGCACCCACGCCTTGAGCGATCAAACCTGGGTCTGCCATCCAAGATAACCATCCAATGAAGATTCCCAGGAAAACGTCGCGCTGCATATCTTCTTTGGGCCGCCAAGACTGGAAGGAAGCAGTCGTTCGACCATGGATGAGAGAGCCAAGAAGGTCTGCTTCGAAAGGGGCCCCTCTTTGTAGCGTCATTGCGCTCATGAACACGAACCAGAGGAACATAATCACTGTGAGGATGTGTGAAAGCGATGAGCTCAATGGCAACAGGCTGAGAA
Organism: Euryarchaeota archaeon UBA124; assembly: GCA_002502215.1. Taxonomy (GTDB): domain Archaea; phylum Thermoplasmatota; class Poseidoniia; order Poseidoniales; family Poseidoniaceae; genus MGIIa-L2. Next base: position 1,977 of record DAPT01000039.1, on the reverse strand, counting down.
GAAGGGCTGGCAAATGAACCAACACTGCCCCCAACCCGCCTGCAAGGACAATACTCGCCCAGAGTGTTCCAGGTGGCAAAGGTTCCTCTGGTTTTGTCCAGCCTTGTCGAGGAAGAGCAAGGAAAACAAGGAACAGGCCGGTTGGGAAGAGGATTGAGAAATAGGTGCCAAGGCTTGTTGGCCCTCCTCCATTGATTGCTTCAATTGCATCGTTCATGGCCTTGGAACTACCAGTTGGGGATTCACTCCATGTCACATGCATGCTTTTGTCGACAAGAATCACAGAGTCTGCGTTACCTGTTGGAGAAGTTGAGACAAATTCCTCAGCATAGTCGAGAACAATCGGCCAACTGCTGTTAATCGACGAACGATATGCTTCAACATCGCTCATCATTGAATCTTCTCCAATAACGATCTGAACCACAGCAACATCATCGCGTTGGCCAAGCAATAATTCCAATTCATTGGCCTGATCTTGTGCTGATTCAGAACCCGGAGCAATTGCACCGATAGCCAATATGCTCGAGCCATCCATTAACTCGGTGAGTGTTGTAAATTCAGCACCACTGGTTTTCAACTCCGCATCGAGCAGCAATGCGTTTTCATTGAGCTGGGGTTCCGTGTCAAGATTCGATTGTGAAAATCCAACAGGGAGCATGAGCAACATCATCAATACGAGCGCAATGAGGATTGGAAGAGGAGGGGGGTCATCGTCATTGAAGCCTTTGTATGCAAATCCGATGAAACACACCAAGGTCGAGAGGCTCAGCCAAAGGCCAGAACTTGCAAAACCATCGGATTCAGATTCAACTTCAAACCGTATGATTCCAAAGGCGTGGCAATCCTCATTCGGATTTCCGGAGGTTGTTTTGACACAGACCTCAAGGTTTGAGGTTCCTTTTTGCAAAATTTCTTTTCCGGTCCAGATCCATGCAGTTTCGTTGTTACCAAGGCTGCGCTCCATTCGAATTCGACCGATTGAACTCTCCATGACCATGTCCCGATCACGATTGGTCTTCACGTCGTCATCAAGCGGTCCACGCAGCACCCATGAAACAGCAGGGTCGCCGTTCCCATCAACGAGCACATCATCGATACCCCATGGAAGCGTTGGAAGAAATTCGATGTGTGCACGACGGGATGAATCAACTCGAATGCTTGCAGACGGTTCGTAGACCTTACCGGTCATGATGATTCCACCTGCATTGGTTTCGAAGCCACCCCACTGAACTCGTGCTAGCGTTCCCTCACAGAGATGTTCAGCGCTAAGAGAAATCGAAAATGTGTCTGAAGCGGACAAATCGATGTCCATCATCATGATTTCACCTGAGAAATTCTGGGGATCGTTTGATGCTATTGTGTCGAGTGTGTGAGTTACCGTCGATGCATATACTTGGTTGCTGTTGATACTGACGGTCATGGTTAATGTTGTCGAATCTTCGCCGGGCGTGAGTGGAAAGGATGGATTCACACACTGTGTTGGCTGAGCAAAACCTGCTTGGGGGACAAGGTATGCGCTGAAGTATGTTGACATGTTGATGGTGCCAACCATTGAGTTCACAATTGGCTCGGAGGTCAGTGTAAAAATGGGTACAAGCCCGGTGTTTGGAGATACGTCGGCGAATGCAAGGGTAGCATCGGGACGGTCACGTTGCAGTACTGAGGTTTCTGCATCCTCACCTTCAACGTACAACCGTTGCTCAAAGTCCATCTCCCACTCGATGTATCCTGCCTCATAGGAGACATTGTCAATGGCCTGGACAGATGTTGAGGTTATTCCGGAAAAGAACAACGCCATCAGGAACACGGCGATAACGTGACGATGGCGCATGACACGCTGAGTGTGAACCAGTTCATGAAGTCGGCGGCGTTTTACGTCGGCGTCCCCAAGTAGAACCACATGAGTGCTACTCCGGCGATGATGGACAGTGCATTTACCGAGCCCTTGTTCAACAACCCTCGATTTTCAAGAACCGC
>DAPT01000079.1 GCA_002502215.1 Euryarchaeota archaeon UBA124 | reverse complement strand
TCGATGTCTGCAGGGCCTTTCTTCGTTATCATTCGAATAAAACGAGCGAACGTCAAAAGGCGCATAGTTAGAAAAAATCCCTTTCATTTATCAATCGGCGCTTTTCTTCAAGATTGCTTTAATCGGATTTGCAAAGAGAGCGGGTGTTGTTGAAACCCACTCCCCATAACCATCACGTTCCTGCAAGTCTACCTCTGACATTTTGACACCACTGACATACCGAAGCAGCAGCGTAAGGATGAGTGGTCCAACAAGGACAGGCAATGCATCAACACCGCCGACAATCAATGCGAAGGCGCCAATGGACCACCAAAGAATCGCTTCTCCCAAGTGATTCGGATGACGAGTAACAGAAAACATACCGTCGGTTTTGAGATGTCCAGGCCCATGCTTCGCCCGGTACTTTTTCAACTCCATATCGGCTTTGTGTTCAAGCGATAAACCGAGCAAGAAACCACCGAGGCAGAGGCAAGAAAGGAGAATTGACATGGTTGTCCATTGCATTGTTTGTGCCTCCTCAGGAATGAGAGCGAAGATTGGTAGCGCAACGATGACCAGAAGAATTCCTTGCAGCACGAAGACCTGCAGGAAACTTACCCACCACCAGTTCTTCCCAGCAGCCTCCGCCATCCGAACATATCGTGGATCCTCGCCTCGATTTTTGGTCCGCTGATGCAGAACGATTCCGAGGCGCAGTCCCCAAACAGATACGCAAACGAGGCAGAGTACGGCAGCAAGGTTGGTTGACTCCGTCAATAAGAAACGAGTCCATGCAATGAAAACGAATCCCATTCCCCACAAGACATCCATAATGGTAACGTTGCCTGAGGAGACTGTTTTGAGCCAAGCAATTGTGACGTAAGCAAAGACAACGAGGAACGTTGTGGTGTTGAGAGTGAGGTCCATCATGGTGATGTTTCCGCTGGTTGTTCTTCATTGTTCATGATGATATGGTATCGCCAAAGGTCATCTGGATTCCCGGTTCCATCGAAGCGTCGAACGTTGACGTTTCCATCTTTCGGGAAACGTGTCATCAATGCGCCCTCAATGATTCCATCATCCAACTCCCACATCGGTAGGACATCGGGATCATCGCTTGGAGGATGGTCCAAGCCAACTTGCACGTGGAAGACAGGATCAATGCCGTATTCGAGGCGACCTAGTCCAGCAAATTCCCACCAATCCATCATCTCGTCGAGGAACTCAACATGGTTCTCAATCGAACGGAGAGAGAAGGCGAGTTCGTGTCCGACACGGTTTCCGACCTGTCGCAGCATGCGTGTGAGGTCGATGCCGAGTATCTTGAGGTTGGAAAGTCGTCCTTTGGTGAGTTCCTGACGTGCTTGGTTGACTTCTTTTCCAGCAGCAAGGAATGCTTCTGGGTCAAACGGTGAGTCGTGTTCAGGGAGGTCATCGACTCCGAGTGCGCCAACGAGCGAGTCGAGGAAGGAGCCCTCTCCAATCGTCAGTCGAAGTGGATCATGGATGCGGCCCTTCGAGAATCGAGCTTCAGCGACCTCAAATTGGACTGCATCTTCCCAAATCGTGTCGATGAGATTCTCTTGAGCTTTCGCAAACGGCTCGCTTTCGATGACGAGTGCAGCGTCTTCTTTTCCTCTTCCGACTGGGTTCTCTTCGATGTTGAGGAATTGAACAACGTGTGTGCGATCCTGCAAGAAACCCTGAGAGTCGAGGTCGTCTGAGTGTTTGATTTCGATGGAGTCGTGTAGCTTCTGGAAAAATCTTGTGGTTCTTCGGTCCAATTGCGCGATGACTTGGACGACGATACCTTTCTCAGCAACGGAGTTGACTGTTTCAAGTGCTTCACTTCGACATAGATGGAGGATACCGTATCGGCCAAGAAGCAGTACAAGTCGCTCTTCCGATTCTTCTGCCATGCGCTCCAGGCGTCGGTAGATGTGACTACGTTCCTTGAGAACAGCGAATCGAGGCTCATCACGTTGCCGGCGATTTGCTTCGTAAGATGCAGTGGCCTCTGATACGCCCTTTGAAAGTTCATTGAAACCTTCTTCCAAGTTGTCGAGTTGCCGGCGACGCATCTCAATGATGTGCTGTAGTGCTTCGTCGACGCGAAGACTTGAAAACAGCATTGGGCGGTCCGCAGTTGCTGTCACAATACCCATTTCTTGAAGACGGGAGAGGCTGTTGTAAGCATCGAGACGTGTCGTTTGCAATTCTTTTGCAAGCTCGCTAGCACGCATGTTTGGACTGTTACCCAGTACCATGATTGAGCGAACTTCACGTTCAGTCAATCCTGCTTCGTTGAGAAGACTATCCCACATCAGACGTCACCTCCAGTAACGGATGAGAGGCTCTTGAGGATTCGAGCAACGTGACGTCGAGGCCTGAATAGCCAGTCATAAACGTGGTGAATCCTGTTGTCTGGTCCAATCAAAAAGCTGGATTTGGCTGGAAACATTCCGAGATGAACGGGGACCAAGAATTTCCCCGCAACGTCTCGATCAGGATCGGCAAGAAGAGGGAATGGCAATCCGCCAATTTCCTTCTTGAACTTGGCATGAGATTCGCTTGTTCCTTCGCCAATTCCGATTACTTTACATCCTGCTGAGACAAACAGATCGTGTTGTTCTTTGAACGTTAAGCAGCCGCGCTTACATGTTGGAGAACCGTTCTTGGCGTAGAAGAAAAGAATTCTCCAGGATCCGTCGAGGCTTTCGCTGTCGAATACGTTACCTGCGTCGTCGTTTAGGACGAAATTTGGAGCAATTTCGCCGATTAAATCCTTGCTCACTCGCTTCGCCTCGGTATACGTGAGGCGCTCTGCTGTCAAAATGACTTCTGCCACATGCATCACTCTCAGATGGGCAGAATGTGGCGCATTCGCAACGCTTTCGTTCGAAGATAGTCTCTGTTTTCAGTGCAGATACCGGCTTTATGGGCGACCCGATCAACAACGGTGATTCCGTGTTTCACCAGCTGTTCGACTTTGTCGGGGTTGTTGGTCATGAGCTGGACACTGTCGTACCCAATGTCTGTCAACATGTGCGCCGCAATTTTGTAGTCGCGCCCGTCTGCTGGTAGGTTGAGAGCAAGGTTAGCATCAAGTGTGTCGAGGCCACGGTCTTGCAGGTTGTATGCTTGCATCTTGGCGAAGAGGCCGATACCTCTTCCTTCTTGGCGGAGATAAAGGACGATTCCTCGGCCTTCCATTTGGATGGTTTTTAGGGCGTGCTGGAGCTGTGGGCCGCAGTCGCATCGCAGACTTCCAAGGGCGTCTCCAGTGAGGCATTCTGAGTGCACCCGCACGAGCGGGGGCGTTTGATCGTTCATGTCTCCAAAGTAAATCGCAGCATGTTCTGCGCCATCTCTGGGGTCTATGTACGAGCGGATTCGAAAATCCCCGTATTTTGTAGGGAGTTTCGCATCTGCTGGTACAGCAGTATATTCTTGTATGGGGCTAACCTTCATGCTTTGCCTGAACGACGTTGTATGTATAAAGGACTGTTTTCTAACAAAAGACATTGTGCTATTTTTCTAAACGGTCCTTCAAATAGTGGTTGCAAAGAATGTCACATGTGTCTGAAACATTCGACGTAGGTGTGGCTGCTGCGGTTGTCACTGACACTGGTATTCTCTTGGTGCAAGAGGCCAAAGGGACCTATGCTGGGTGCTGGGGCCTCCCCAAGGGACACGTCGAACCCAATGAGTCAATCGAAAATGCGGTGCTTCGAGAACTGAAAGAAGAAACCAACATTCACGGTACTATCTCCGGATTCCTCGGCCTAAGGACCACAAAAACACCACGTGGGGCTGGGCTCTTCATTTGTTACAAAGTCGAACCGGCACACTTGGAGATACTTCCACAAGAGGAAGAAATTGCGAACGCACAGTTTTTCTCCCCAGATACTTTTGATGAACTTCAATGGGTCTCAGCAGCAATGCGAGGATTTGCAGAAGTCGCCATGAAAAACACCTCGTTGCCACTCATTGATTTGAGTTCTGAATCAAAACGTCCGTACCACCTCGTCTTCAGTGACGGCCGAATGACGCTTTCTGATGAGGTGGTTCAATGATCGACGTTCTACGAATTGATGCGAACGACAAGCCACTCAATCTCAGTGGAACACACGTCGTCTATTGGATGACGAGTGCACGTCGCGCACGCTGGAACCACGCCCTCGACCACGCCATCGGACTTGCGAATGAACACAACGTTCCGCTCATTGTCGTTGAATGCCTGGCACTCGGCCATCGGTGGGCCAACGATCGAATTCACACCTTCGTGCTTCAAGGCATGATTGACAACAGAATGTTGTTCGAGTCCAGCGCTGTCACATACGTGCCATACGTCGAAACCAACAAAGCGCAAGCAGGCGGTCTCTTGCGTTCCTTCTCGAAAGACGCTGTTGCAGTCGTTATCGACGATTTCCCGACCTACATGCCTCGGGATGTTGCTAAGCGGGCCAAAAAGCTCGTTCAGTGTTCAGTGCAATGCATCGATAGCAACGGCATCGTTCCCATGAGGGCGCCTGAGCGCTCCTTTTCAACAGCTCACTCCTTCCGACGGTACATTCACAAGAACGTGCTGAATTTCATCGCATCTCCTCCCGAAGCAGAACCTTTGAAACTCGTGAAAGATTTGCCAGACGGCACTCAAATTGCAACGCAGTGTTTCAAAGATGCTGACATCCCCCAGACTCCTCTGGAATTTATCTGGAGGGTTTCTGAAGCCTCACGAGAAGGAATCGAGGCGCTCGCCGTACTCGACATTGACCACGAGGTTCCACCGATTGACGATCGTCGAGGTGGCTCACTCACTGCCAGAACGGTCTTGAAAAAATTCATCGAGCAAAAACTCAATTCATACCACATCGACCGAAATCACCCTGAGCGTCAAGGTGGCAGTGGTCTTTCGCCTTGGCTTCATTACGGACACATTTCATCCTTTGAAATCGTTCATGAAGTATTGGAATCTCAGAAATGGAATCCCATGAAAATCACACCACCTCACAATGGTCGCAGAGCAGGATGGTGGGGCATGAGTGAGGGTGCAGAAGCTTTCCTTGACCAAGTCATCACATGGCGAGAACTTGGATTCGTTTACTGCTACGAACATCCAGATCACACTTCCTTTGACACTCTCCCTGAATGGGCAAAGAAAACCCTCGAAGAGCACGCAAATGACGATCGCCCGCATGTCTACACGTTTGAGCAGCTTGAGCGAGCTGAAACGCATGACCCTCTCTGGAATGCAGCACAAATGCAACTGCGCAAAGACGGAATCATCCACAACTATCTGCGAATGCTGTGGGGCAAGAAAGTGCTCGAATGGTGCCCAGATCCTGAGACGGCCTGTGAATGGCTTATTCGACTCAACGACCGATGGGCCCTCGACGGGCGTGACCCAAATTCCTACACTGGAATCTTCTGGATTTTCGGCCGATTCGACCGTGGATGGTTTGAGCGGGCAGTCTTTGGAAAGATTCGCTACATGACATCAGCATCCACACAACGCAAGTTCAAAACTGAGGATTATATACGAAAATACGCAAATTCCTAACAGTAGGAGATGCGCATGCCACTTTTTGAACACACAGCAACGTTCCCATTTTCTCGAGAAACTGTATGGAACTGGCATGCAAGACCCGGTGCCGTCCGACGAATCATGCCGGATTGGGAAGGCATCCGTCCAGTTGAGGTTGGAGGGATAACAGACGGCGCTGTGACTGAATTCAGAATGAAAATCGGCATCGTTCCACAACGGTGGGTTGCAAAGCATTACGACTACGTCGAGGGGGAACAATTCTGTGACAACATGGTCAAAGGACCGTTTGGTCGTTGGAATCATGTCCACAAGTTCGTTGACGGTGGCGAAAATGAAATGACAATTGATGACAAAATTGACTGGAAACTGCCGTTCCATTTCTTCTCAAGGATTGGTGCACCAATAATGGTCATGCCGAGAGTAAGGACGATGTTTAAACACCGGACTCGTAGAATCCTCGCAGATCTTTCAAGACAGCAGATGTTCAAAGATCAGCCTCGACGTCGGATTCTGATATCCGGTTCGACCGGCCTGATTGGAACCCAGTTAGGCGCTTTCCTTGAAACGGACGGGCATGATGTGCACCGGCTTATGCGACCCTCGACCAAGCTGCATGCTGATCAAGACCCAAGTAAAATTGTCCGTTGGAACGATACGACAGGGGAAATCCTAGAAGGGTCGCTCGAGGGTTTTGATGTCGTTATTCACCTTGCTGGTGCCGGAATTGGCGACAAGCGCTGGAGCAAGAAACGAAAGGAGCTAATCGCTCAAAGTCGCATCATCCCAACTCAGAATCTTTCAAGCGCGCTCGCAGCGCTGGAAACTCCGCCAAGCGTCTACATGTGTGCCTCTGCAGTCGGCTTTTACGATAACAGAGGAGACGAAGAACTTGACGAGACAAGCAGCATTGGGGACGGTTTCCTTGCTGAGATGTGCAAGAAATGGGAAGATGCGACGACAGCTGCCTCAGATGCAGGAATCCGCACCATTCTCATGCGCACCGGAATTGTTCAAACAGCTGCAGGCGGCATGCTGGAACAAATCTTGCTTCCAGCAAAACTTGGAGCCATGGGCCCAATTGGTGGTGGTCGTCAATGGCAATCTTGGATTTCATTGGACGACCAAATCTATGCGATACACTTTCTAATGAACCACGATGAAACGAGCGGTGTGTACAACCTCACGGCTCCAAATCCTGTAACACAGAAACAATTCGCAAAAAACCTCGGCAAAGTCTTGCGACGCCCAGCGTTTGCCCCAGCGCCTGGATTCGTCATGAAAATCCTCTTTGGACAAATGGGCAAAGCACTTATCCTCGATGGGCAGAAAGTCTATCCTAAGCGTTTGTTAGAATCCGGTTATAAATTTGAGCATGAAACCCTCGAACCGGCGCTCCGTGATGCATTAGGGCGGTTCAACTAATCGGCGCTTTATTCTTAACGGGTACGTCCCATGGACAGACATGCTCGGGCGTAGCATTGCTGTTGGCATGTTTGCCGTGATGCTGCTTTCGGTGATACCATCGGTCCAGGCAGACGATTCACAATCGTCATCGAATTTGCTTACAGATGGTGTTTCGTCCAACGGTTATGTTTGTGACCCGGATGGGTGCTCACCCAACGATGGAACGGATTGGTGGCGAATCAATGCCTACAAAGGCGATATCGTCAGCATAACATTCTCGGGTTCGATGAGCAATGCAGCTTGGTGGTGTCCAGGTGATGGCTGGGAAGGCGACTACTCAATGCATGATGAGTCTGGATCGCAAATTGCAACTATGGGAAGAAGCGACGACAATCCATCGGGAACGCTTTCGAAAACAATGTCACAACCAGGGTCCGTTTATGTAAAAATCAAAGCAAAGAATTCATGGTGCAACGATGGGTTTGACTACACGCTTTTGGCCTCAATCGATAAGACAGACCGAGACACCGATGAAGATGGTTTTGTTGATTCTGACGACGATTGTGACCTCACTGTTGGGACCTCGACAAACGATCGAAAAGGTTGCATCGACTCAGATTCAGATGGTTGGTCCGATACAGATTCTGGATGGGATGTACAGAACGGTGCCGATGCATTCGAGGATGATTCAACCCAGTGGCGAGATCGTGACTTTGATGGATACGGTGACAACATTCTCGGAAATCAACCAGATCACTGCCCAGACAGTCGTGGTTACTCGGCCTCTGATCGATACGGTTGTATCGATTCGGATGGTGATTCCTACTCGGATGCTGATCCAGGGGGTCTGAACGGTTTGGAGCCATGGTTTGCCCATCCAGATGGTCTGGCAGATTCTTTCCCATTTGAGGTATCTCAATGGCAAGATACGGATGGCGATGGATACGGTGACAACTGGGACGACCCTATGTGGAATGAATCACACACCGATTGGGGAATAGGACAGTGGCTCGAAGTTGCCTATCAGCCTGATGCTTGTCCGTTTCTTCTTGGAGCCTCCTTTGCCGATCGATATGGTTGTCCGGATGCAGACGGGGATGCATGGTCAGACCCTGGTGAAAATTGGTCCTCAGCGGAGGGTGCGGACGCATTCCCATTTGAGCCAAGCCAGTGGCGTGATCGTGACTACGATGGCTATGGGGACAATCAGTCAGAAGGAGCCAGACTAATCGATGATTTCCCGGATAATCCTACACAATTTCGAGATACGGATCTTGATGGTTGGGGCGATAATCAGACCTATGGAGCGACTCAAATCGATGATTTCCCACTGATTGGGAGCCAATATCGTGACTCTGATGGCGATGGTTACGGTGACAATTTGGCTGGATTTGAAGGGGACGTTTGTGTCGATTCAAATGCAGAAGAGGTTGAAAGTGGGTGGATTTCTCGTTTTGACCGCCTTGGCTGCCGAGACGTTGACAAAGATGGGTATTCTGACCCAACCGATGATTGGATTTCACATCCGGAAGGATTTGCTGATGCGTTCCCGAGCGATGCTTCACAGTGGTACGATACCGACAACGATGGTTTCGGTGACAACATGGAGTACTACGATGGTCAGGCATGGCGCTTGGCCTACAGAGGCGATGGCTGTCGAACGACGTACGGCTTATCCACATTCGACCGCTGGGGCTGTCCAGATTCTGACGAGGATGGATGGTCCGATCCCACTCCCTATTGGCTTGCAAGCCCAGGGGGCATGGGTGATGCTTGGCCTGATGACCCTACGCAATGGCACGATGGCGACGGTGATGGACGAGGCGACAACCCTTCAGGTACGACTGCGGATGTGTGTCCGTCTCAACCCGGAACATCCGTTGGTCCAAGTTCCGGCGGAGACCGCTGGGGCTGTCCAGATACGGACGGCGATGGGTGGTCAAACCTTGGCGACGCGTTCATTCACGAACCAACGCAATGGCGCGATACCGATGGCGACGGATACGGAGACGAATCCGATGGAAACGAAGCAGATGCGTGTCCAACCATACGCGGGACATCGATTCTCGACCGACTGGGTTGTCGGGACACCGATGGTGATGGATGGTCCGATCCAACCGATGACTGGGAAGCCCATCCATACGGTTTAGCAGATGCTTTTCCTACTGAATCATTGCAATGGAAGGACAGCGATGATGATGGATTTGGTGATGTTCCCTTGGGAGCACTTCGCGATGATTGCCCTGAGGTGTTTGGCACCTCAATGCGTGACTTGCAAGGTTGCGAGGACAACAACGGCGATGGATGGTCAAATGAATACGGCGAGTGGAATGCTGCACTTGCCATCATGGGTGAAGACCCAGCAGCTTCGTGGCTGACATACCTTATCGTTGGAATCTCATTCATCCTTGGCGCCTCAGCAGCACTCATTGTCCGAACCATGCGCTCAGAGGATGAAAAGACGCTGACAGAGGAATTGCTAGGATACGACGTTTCGACAGTGGATTCCAGTCCCCCCCCAGAATCGCCAGTTCTTCCGCTACCAGACTTGGCTGTTCCACTTCCACCGCCTCCTGGAGGTGACCAAGATGCGTAAAGTCGCTTATTTCCTCATCTTCCTGTTCCTGATTCCTGTTCTTGGAGCAACGGACGTTCGAGCTGAATCTGATGTTGGGCTTGAGGATGCAGGTATTACAATGGTTGCACTCCGAAACGATACGCTCGACCTCAATCAGGATGGTGATGTTGATGCTGTTCGAGTGGTTGTCGTTCTTAATTCAACATCGGAATCCACCTTTGTCGACGTTCGTCTGATTGCGACACACAACGATCGAGAAGTTATCGAATCAACAATTGTGGAAATCGTTGGACAAACCAACGCTAGTCTAACGTACGATTCATGGTCACGGGGATCCCACGATTTATTGCTTGGATTCTATGACATGAACGGTGCTGAAATTTCAAAAATTTCGCTGCCGAGTTACGAAATGGTTCCAGCACTCCAAACCCCAACCCTTTCCCTCCAATTTTCTGGTCAAGACAATTTACAAACAGGTTCGAGTTGCGAAATCAATCGCATGTTTGCAGATGAAACGGGGCCAAGATACGGAGCGATAGGTACTCTGACGTTTACAGGTGCCCCGTTTATTGTACTTGACAATGCAACCAGCATCGATTGTTCGAGTTGGCCAGCAGGTCAGTATTCGTTAAGGGAAACCTACCGAAATGAACTTGGTCAAACCGCCGAGACCTCGTTGAATCTCACCATCGAAAACAGGCCAGCTCCTACCTTTGACCTGATTGTGAACGGCGATGGCCAAACAACAGACCGATCGTGTTTGATTGCCATTCAGCCTACAAATGCCAATGAAGACTTTACTGAGTATACGAAAGCATGGGACGTATCGACCACCTCACAAATAACTGAAGGATCGGTCTACGACTGTTCAACCCTCCCCGCAGGCGTCCACCTTGTGGTCCTAAAAGTTACGAATTTAGAGAACATTGCAAGCACACAAGCTGCGAACATTGTACGACTACCAGCCGCAGAGTTAACCGTTGAGGAACAAGAAGCCCTACCGAGCCAATCGTTCGGTGAAGAGACGTCGACAGAAGATGTTGGTTGGTACACAATCGCTGTTCTTGGACTGATTGTCGCTGTTGTTGTATTCGTCTTGTTGGTACGAATCCAAGAGGATGATGAACTTCTGACCTTGCCTGAACTTGGCCCTGCACCACAAATCCTTAACGATGGATCACCAGACCCTGAAGGATTACCAACCATTGTTGACGACGAAGGACAACTTTGGCGAAAGCATCCAGACGGAACGCTTGACTGGTGGGATTCAGCATACAACATATGGCAACGATGGTGAAAGATTTGCCGGCATGGGTTATCTACGTACTTTCTTTGTTCGGGGTAATTCTTGCATTGTTGATCTTGAATGGGCTTTGGATTTGGTACACTCGAATCCGACCACGTCAACCAAAATTGCATGCAAATTGGGCCTCCGACTGCGAGTTTACGCCCAGTGCAGTGTTCAATGACTCCCGCATTACATTCCGAAATGTACGAGATTTCCATTGGCGAACAACAAAAGATAGAGATGAGAAATGGGCGGATGAAGTCACTGTCGACTCAACCAAAGTGAAGCATATTTGGTTCGTTGTGGACCAATTCCATGCCTTCCGGGGCCTTTCACACACGTACCTTACATTCGAGTTTTTTGATGGTACCTGCCTCTCATTTTCATTCGAGACCCGTCGTGAACGTGGTAAAAGGTACCACCCTTGGACAGGTTTGTGGCGTTCCTACGAGCTGTATCTGCTCGTAGG
>DAPT01000042.1 GCA_002502215.1 Euryarchaeota archaeon UBA124 | reverse complement strand
GAACGGGCAGTTGCGACTTCGTTGGTAATTGATCAGTACTTCTTGTAACTCAATTCTGTGATCATCTTGTCCAAGGCACCTTGTGCAGATTGCTGATGGGAGGCGCCGAGTTCTTCTCGACTGTAACGAGCCATCTCAAACATGTTGTCCAGCGATTGAAGCGCATCATCGCTGATTCCAGGAGTTGCTTGTCGAATTGCAACCTCGAATTCACGTACAGTTTCGAAGTCACGACGAAGCAGGCCGCGGGTCTGCAACGTTCCACACAAGTTCTGATAGCAGTTGAAAATCGCTTCACGTATCGAATCTCCTGCAGCGAGGAGTTCCGCAGTGTATTCGAAAACTTCCGACATTTCCGAGAGCAGTTCGTCCTGTCGTCGGCGGCGGTACAGAACTGTTCCAACCGCCATAGCGGCAGCAAGGAAAACAAGAACAACGTAGGTCCATACACTCACTTGGGAGGCTTCGGCTTCAAATTGATATTCGGGGAAAAATCCTACGTCACGCTCGATGTTAAACTCGGTGATTGTTTTGTCTGAAAGCCTTTGATCGTTGATGTTGATGTCAAGCCGAACAAAGCCGTATTCCAAGGTGTCACCGTATGGCGTAGAGTCACTGTCGAATGTGAACGCTGCAACACCGTCAGCATCTGTATCGTAAGCTCTTGACTTAATCACTGAATCGTTGTTCCCGTCATAGAGAATGAACTCGACAGTAATGCCGGAAAGACCCGCTTGTGTGTCTTCAGCGATGATGGTGACTTCTCCATTGATGTTTTCATCAATGTTCTCTTCGACCTTATCGATGTCGACCGTAATTTCCGCATTCACCTTGATGTAAATCGAGTGGGCTTCAGAAGCTCCGTTGATGTAGAGAATAGAATCTCTCGGCACATCAAGACTGATGAACTGAGGTCCTGGTGTTAATTCGATTGGAGAGGTAACGACAATGGAGAAGTTTCCGACGTTCCAATCAAGTTCAACATTATTGAAACAGAATGCGCCTTCGAAGTTGTTAACACAATTCGAGCCGTTTCCAACGTACATGACAACGTCTTCAAACACCTCACCAATTCCGCCAACTTCTGTAACACTTCCTGTGAGTTGGATTCGATTCGCTGGGTCAGACCGCACAGACTCAGGGGAGGAAGAGGAATCGATGGTGATGATAACATCGGACCAGACCGTGACGCTACCGTTGGTGAGCGTACTCAAATGCTCTTGTGTACCTTCAAACACGACCTGGATGATGTGACCGTTGCCTCGCTCAAGGTCCATGCTTGCATAAACCTGACCGGAGAAGATTCCATCCGAAGCAGTGGTCACGGTCGAGATGTATTGACCATCAAGATAGACGAGGACGTTTTCATTACCAATACCATCTTGATCAACTGTGTCGATATCATACAAACGTCCCGAGAAAGTCCAGAAGTCACCTCGGGTTGCATCTGTACCGTCGTCAAATTCGAGTGTCATTGCCGAGCGATGTGCTAAGAAGAAACTCTGATTTGCATATCCCTCACGATAATATCCCTGAGCGATGACATTCGCCTCGAGCAAGTTATCTCCGAAATTAAAGAAATCTTGCACGGTCCATTCATATGAGAACGTTCCGTCAGCAGCAGTTGTAACCTGTGTCAATACAAAGCCATCAACCTTCAATTCAACAACGTGACCTTCGATCGGTTGCAGTTGATTGTCCAAAACGCTTCCAGTGATTGTGGTCGTATCTGTTACAGCGAGTGGGGAAGGAACAGAAACGGACACCAAGATTTGACTGTACACAGTCCACGTTCCACTGGCCTCACTCGACAAGTAGAACACACTGCCGTTGAATCGAGTATCCAGGGAAATCGGACCAAGCACTGCATCCGCTGGTACTGGAATGACCGCAGTGAAAAGTCCGGTTGCATCGGTGGAAACATTGGTCATCCAAACATCACCGAGATAGATGTCAACACTCAGGTCCGCCAGAGGGTTGTCAACGACATCGAGCAATCGTCCTTGAACCGTCATCGTCTCTTCTCTGTTGACTTCACCCGTCGGTGTTATGAGCAAGATTTGAGTTGGAACGCTGACATTGAAATCAACCGTTGCAGTGCTTGGCATGTAAAATTCTGGGTCTACAGAGTCACCTATTCCAACAGGATCAACCCAGTCACGGCCACCGGTAAATCGGACCTCGACCATGTGTGGGCCTGAGGTTGTTGATTCTGGTACAAGATAGGAGACTGCGTAAGCGCCCGTTAGCGCATCGCTCTGAACACTTGCGACAGGAACACCGTCCACGAAGAGACGAACAATGGCAACAGATTCGACACCATCAACGTACAGTGGCATGTTGAGGTCATCGAGGAGCGTCCCGTTGACATAGAGCATTTCACCAGCAACGAGGGATTCCGTGTGCTCAAGAATCGTCATGTTTGTTTGTGCAAGGGTGACGAATTGAGTCGAAGCGTTGTAACCGATGATTCCGGTTGTACCAGAAATACCAGCGTAAGAGGCAAGAATGTCACTAAATCCAACCGAGGCATTGAATGGAACGAGCAGACTACCAGTTGCAGTTCCGTTTGCAAACGTGGAAACCGTGACAGAGACTTCGTCTGTCGTTCCTGTAGCAGGCAATGAGAGCGTAATCTGTTGTCCATCGATCGGTGCACCTGTGTTGTCTTCGAGGAGAACGCGAACATCGAGCAGGTTACCGCGTTCCGTTCTGTCGTTTAACGAAGGTTGGCCCAATGCATCCAAGGAAGGTTGGAGGAACGTAATCACCGAGAATCCTCTGCTGTCAAAGGTTGAGTTGTTTCTCGAGCCGACGTAGAAGTTAACGGTTGGAACAATGGATGCTTCCAATTCGTGGGTTCCAGCTTCAAATCCGGGTGTTAGTGTGATGCTAGCATTCCACCGCCCTCCATCTTGAACAGACCCGTTGCTCACAGCGAAACCGGTTGGAGCATCGTTGATCGTAAAGAGGACGTTGGAAATAAGCAGCGAACCATCTCGGTTCATCAAACCGCTTCCGTTGTCCGACACAACACGGCCAGAGACGTTGAAACTTGAACCGGCTACGGGGTTGTCTGTAATCGGATCGACGACCATGAATGTCAGAGAGCGTACAGTAACACTGCTGAGATTGGCTTGCGATGGCAGGAGATCGGAGCTTCCGTTGTAGTAGTAACTTACAATGATAAGTCCAAGTGGATGACTCGATGGAATCGAAAACGATGTGTTTGCAATTCCCGAACCATCGGTCGTGACCGAAGGAAGCCAGGTTTCATGGAATTTGGTGGTAACCGACAAATTACCCAGCGCTCTGAAATTGAAACTTGCTTCAACCAGGGTGGCGCTTAGGTTGACAGTCTCACCTCGATTTACAAGTACTGGATTTCCGGGTTGTAAGCCTTCGAGTTGGGTTACACCGAAAACAAAGATTGCTGACGATACGTTTGATGGCAAATAGTAAGGTGAGGAGTCTTCGAGAACCTCAACAACAAGGGTTCGGGGTCCGCGGACTGTTCCGTTGTTGGACGTATCCGTTGGAACGGTTAGATTGAAACTGCCGTTCGAGAGAGTTGGGACACCGCTTCGAAGGAGTTCTTCTGGGTTTGATTGC
Source organism: Euryarchaeota archaeon UBA124 (assembly GCA_002502215.1). Classification (GTDB taxonomy): domain Archaea; phylum Thermoplasmatota; class Poseidoniia; order Poseidoniales; family Poseidoniaceae; genus MGIIa-L2. The sequence continues at coordinate 10,538 of DAPT01000042.1, read as the reverse complement.
CAGTAGACGTCGAGTCGAACGCCTGAAATGAGGGCTCGAGTGTTGTCATCATCATCAAGAATTTGTCCTTGCATGTTGAAGGGAACGCCAGCTGTAATGGTTGATGGGAGGACATCAAGCCGAATATCGGTTGGCACCTGTACAGTAACATCGACGAATGTACTGTTTCCTGTGCGACGACTGTTACCAACTGCGAGAGGGTCGGTGAGATCGTCTGCAACCAGCATCTGAAGAACGTAATCGCCCGGAGCAATGCTGGATGTCGCCCATGTGAATGAAGCGTTTCCTTCTGCATCTGTTGCTGCCGTACCGAGGCTCTGGTTGGAATTTCCATAATCCCAGATGTACTCGACCGACACACCAGATATGTTTGATTTATCGGCTACGTCAAATACTGAAGTGTTGAAAAGAACCTGATTCCCAGATACAAATTCCATCGAAGACAATTCTTCTTCAACCAAGAATTCGGATTCGATTCCAACGGTCACAGTTGGCAAGGTTGGTGGATTAGGAGGTACCGAGGAATCAACGAGACGATAGAATGAACCATTCTCTGGAGCCATTGCTTCGAAATTAAAGTCAACGAAGACCTCGTAGCCGTTTGAAGGCAGGGTTGTGGGCATAACGACTGTCAGATTAAATTCACCCGTTGTATTGTCCAGCATACCGTTCGCAAGATCGAAGGGGAAACCTTCGCTATCGAGCAGACTCATGGAAATGACCGTATCGTTGCCGAGTACACGTTCATTGGTGTACTGTGCATCAAAGATATCACCAACGATGTACGTTGTGTTTCCTAAATGTGTCCAGTCTTGCAACACGCTAAGATTCCAACCAATTTCAGCCTGCACTCGTATCAATCCAGAGGAAGTTCCGGGTTGGTAAAGCGAAGAGCCGTTGTATTGAATGTCGAAAACGTAGTCGCCCGGTCGAAGCGTTGAGTCGAGTTGCCAAGACAGGGTGATGAGTGACGAGTCGGGGTCAGAGGTTGTGTTGACCCAAGTCCCATCAAAGTCGAACGTATAGTTACCAGGGACTGCGAGTCCAACTTCAACACCCATGTGATCAGAGATTTGAACCAAGATGTTGGTGGGTTCACCACGCAGTTGTGGAGTCGCAATGACTTCGAAATTGAGGATGCCAACCAAGGCAAATGGATCGCCAGTGCTCAAATTTGCTTCGTCCGTAGACTCGTAAAGGTCCGGATAGAAACGCAATCGAACTTCAAGAATACCTGCTGCAACGTTGACGTCCGTAGAATTGAGGAGGTGTTGAATGTTGAATGCTCCATTGACGGATTGGTTGAAGATTTCAGTCCATTCACCACCGCTGTTGTTCTCACGCATTGAGAACGAAAGATTACCAGACATAGCGGTTGGTGACGCTCCAATGGTCAATGCGCTACCGTTTACCCAGATGTTGTCATCGAGAAGGAGGAGACTGGAGTTTGAACCCGGTCCTTCCAAGGTTGCAGTTAAGTTGGGAGCGTCTCGAATGTCGAGCGTGAATGATTTCTCGACTGGGCGCAGATGATAATTTGGCCCAGTGATGCCATCCGCTGTTTGCAACCATCCGGAGTAACCAATCGTAGCGCTAAGATTGGTCTTTGTTTCAAGCTCATCCAGCGTTAGTTCGAACGACCACGTCCCCGATGGGCTAACCAGTGTGGTTAGGTTTTGTGCACCATCGACCGATGATGTAAACGACAGCCAGACGGTTGAATTAACAACCAAAGAAGCATCCTCGAATGGGAGTTGTTCATACCCAATGAATCCTTCAACCGTCGTCGTGGCTCCGGCGCCAACGATTGGAGCATCGATTGCACCCGGAGAGGTATGATTGAGTGTAGCATCATCTGTGACGTTCATCCACCATGAATTTGCTGGACCGACCACACTTGAATTCGCGGTGAGAATGGTTTGACCCGATACGTATCCTTTCTGTTCGACTTCGATCATGATTGCCCCAAATCCGGGTTGAATCATCTCGACAGGTGCTCCTTCAATTGTGAAGAAACCGTTGGAATCGGTAATGTTGACTTCCATCAGTCGTTCAGGCGTGTTTAATCCTCCAACACCATTGAATGCATCGACCAGAGGAACAAGGTATGCTCGGACAATGTGTTGTTCAACTGCAGTCTGGTTTTCCAAGAAAAGGAGGTTTCCACTGATGGTGATGTTTCCATCGCTTCCATCGCGGTCAAAATTTGTTGGCGAGTAAATGACGTTCCGCACATCGAGCTCCGCTGCATCGGGGCATGGGTCGAACGGAACCCATCCGAAATCCAATCCTCCGGATGCGGATGATTGCTGCAGTCGGACCTCAGCCCAGGTTCGCAAGTGTTGCGCGCCGACAGCGTATCCGTTTCCAGTCCAATCACCGCCCTTAAATCCGCTCACCAGTCGTGCAGGCAGACCAAGGATGCGAGCCATGGTGACATAGGTGGTTGCAAATTCAGCGCATGTTCCCTCGTTCGCAATTTCGAGCATGTATTGCGCCAAATCCTCACCATCAACCAGCCCAGAGCCATCGAAGTTGAGTTTGAAATCCGTGGTTGCATTACCATCTCGCAGGAATGTTTGCAATGCAAGAGCCTGGTCGTAAGCATTGACCGCAGAGGCGTCGTTGATGACCGCATTGGTAATGTTAAACACGACAGAACGTGAGTCGGTCAAATCCGTGAAATAAGCAGGCAATGCTGTTTCGTAAGGGAAGCCTTGGCCGGCGATGCTTGTGCTTGCAAGCGTGCCCCAATCGAAATAGTACTCGGGTTGCTGTACGACGATCTCTTCCACAAAGCCTCCGTCAACAATGTAGCGATGGGTGTCGTTTGTTCGAGAAAGTACAACGGCAGAATCGGCCCAAAACGAAACGTTTGTTGTGGATGCTGGTAACGTAAGCGCACCCTCACCAACCGGGAAATTGTAGGAAATTTGCCACGTAATGGTATCGTTCGCAAAACTGGTGCTTGCCATGTGTGTAAGATTGGTAAACGGAGGCACAACCTCCTCAGCTGGATGCACTGCATCATCGTGAGCATATGAGTTACCTGTTGGTATGTCGTTCGTGTACTTTCTCCAGTACTTTTCGAGGTCAAGGTCGACGACACCGGTCGTGTTGTTTGCCCAGAAGATGACCTCGTTCTGAGGCATGTCATCGCTTGGGTCGAAGAGATTGAATGGAGCGCCTACGCAATTAAAGAACCAGAATTGTTGTGGACATTCTGCCCCATCCAGCATTCCTCCACCGTCTGTATCCGGATTTCTCCAGTCCGAACCGGTCAGGTTTTCAACAGCATCTGGAATTCCGTCGTTGTCAAAATCGTCCGGAAGAATATCATCCGTTGGGTCGTTTTCCGGATTGGTGCTGTCGAAGTATTCCGTCCGGTCATCCACTCCACCGCTGTCTGTATCCACCGACTGATAGTCGGTGACCCAAATATCGTTTGAACCGTTGTTGATACCAATGAATGCAAGATTGCATCCTGTCGTGTTTTCGAAGTACGAATTGATTCCGTCACCGTCTGGATCCAATGTATTGAAACAGGGCTCGGTCGGGTCCGTGTTGTCAAACACTTCGTCGTAATCATTGACGCCATCACCGTCTGTGTCTGCAAGGGTCGGATTGGAGAACCATCCATAGGTTCCAAGAAGTTCTTCCCAGTTGGCAAGGCCATCCCCATCGCTGTCTTTGTAGTCATCGTCGCAATAGGTTCGCGTGGTTCCAATGGTCCCGTCTTGGTTTGCAGCTGTATGACAAAACGAACCGTTTCGGCTTTCAATCGACGTTGGTGTACCTGTCGGTGCAGGAGCAACGCCTTGCAGCGCGTTACTGGTCAGCGATGCTGACAGGTAACCGAACGCAGTGTACGTGCCCGAATTGTTGTAGTAACCGATACCCCCGTTCGGATTGAAACCGCTTGCATCCGCCAAGAAGAGTTGGTTTGCAGCGCTAAATGAAACGAAGGTTGTGACGAAATTGACCAATGAGTCACACGGGTCTGTTCCGTGACTAACGTTACGTTCGTCCCCGTCATTTACGCCTCCAAAGTCAGTATCTGCAACGTTCCATTCGGTGCACGAGAGATTTTCCTCCCAGTTTTGTATACCATCGTTGTCTTCGTCACCTGAATCTTCCCTTCGGGTAGGATCTGTTTCACCCGGGTCGACAAGACCGTTTCCGTTGGGGTCCTCATCGCCGTCGTCAAATGCATCGTCGTCCGTATTGTTGTCACGAGGGTCGGAAGCTTGTGGAGGGTTTCCATATGCACCGTTGATTTCCACACCGTCTGGAATCCCATCGCTGTCTGTGTCCGAACTGGTTGGATCGGTCAACAGCGTTAGTGCTTCGTATGAATCGTTTAATCCATCGTTGTCGGTATCGCTGTCTTGTGGATTTGTGGATGTGATGCCGTCGACCTCTGCAGTGAGTGTAGCGCATGCACCAGGTCCAATGCCCTGAACAGGGTCACAAGGAGAGACTGTTTCAGTGGGAACACCATCAGGGCCTTGTCGGAAACAAGGAACGCCACCGCAGTTGGTGGTCCATGCAGGGTTCACGTATTCCATGAGGTTGATCAAACCGTCACCGTCAGGGTCTCCGTTTGCACCATCTGCGTTGGAAGGGCTCGTGGCATTAAGTCCGTTCGCAGCTTCCCAACCATCTGGCATTCCATCGCCGTCGGTGTCCCAACCATTCGGGTCTTCGTCAGCAATGCCATCACCGTCATCGTCGTCCGATGAACAATCTGCATCACCATCATTGTCGGAGTCTGAGCCATCAACTTGTCCGTCTTTATCATCATCAAATCCGTTGGCACAGACATTGCCTACTGGGTCCTCATCGCAAAGAATGGTGTTTCCTTGACCATCTGCACCTGTATCTCCGCACTTCGGTTGATTGAATTGCATGGAATCTTCTTCGTTCCAGTCATTGACAGGTATGGTTCCATTCCACCATACGCCGTTGTCGAGAAGACCGGTTGTTGCGGGGTTGTCCCAATTTGTTGGTTGCAAGTAAGAGTATTCCTGAAGATTCGACATACCATCGCCGTCTGGGTCGCCTACGGCGCCATCACCACCTGTTGCGGAGAGAGGATCAAGTCCGTACTTCCATTCCCAACCGTCAGGCAATCCGTCGTTGTCTGAATCCCAGTCTGTGGCTGCTGTGTTGATGAGGTATTCAAGACCGTAAGTAAGGCCATCACCGTCCAAATCTGAAGCGGCGCTCACCTCTTCGGTAACGAAATCGACTGCAGTCATGGTTGAGAGAACCATTAGTGCGACCAAAAAGATGGACTGCGCCACAGTTCTACGTTGCGAGCGGACCAGTTTGGTTGTCGCAGAAGGACCAGTCTTCGGCGTGTCCGCTTCAATCATGGGCTGTGGTCGTCACAATAGCACATAAGGGAAATGGTGCGTTGTTCATACAAACTACGATTCATCCTCGATGGATTCGATGTCAATTAATTCCAGTTCAATGTCGTCAAATTCGTCATCTGATTGATCCTCATCATCCATATCAGCAACGACAAATTCGTCGTCTTCGTTTGATTCCGTTGCGGTTGGTTCAACCATGGCTGCAAACATCTGGGCCTTGACCTTGTTTTGGCCACGGCGGTAAAGCCCAAACCCTGCGAGAACAAGAACGGAGAAGAACAAGACAATTGTGGTTGACTCAGGGTCTTCTATTTCGCTTAGAATCGAATTCAGGATACCTGAATTCTCTGTCTTGAATTGGAAAGATGGTTTCTGTATGTAACACAGACTCGCTGTGCACTCTTGATAGTTGGTCGGCGTGACGGTGAGTTCGAACTCAACAATTTGACCGTTTTTCACCTTATCAGGAGCCGTTATTTGCATTGTGAAATCATCCGATGAAAATGCATCGAGGGTGAAGGAGATGATTTCCCCGTCGTCGAGCGTTGCGTCCCAACTATCAGGGGCTTTTACGGACACGACAACATCAACTTCGACATTGTTGAGATTATCGATCCGGTAATCGATTTCAATCGTTTGACCAGCCCCAACCAACGAGGTTTGCGATTTCTGCTCGACAACGAGATTACCCGGAATCACTTCTTCATCCACCTCAATCGTGAGAGGGAGGTCAAAGTATCGAGGTTCTTCTTCACCATCGGATTCTTCTGCAACCTGGAGGTAAACGACGTGCAATCCCGCTTCAACTTGCTGACGAATAGTGACCTGAACTTCGATATCGAAATATTGACCACCCGTCAAAGGCGCAACCAATGCAATGTTTCCTTCAATGTCGGTAATTTCGTAGAGCCAAGTTGCATAACCTGGGTCGTTATCGATGTTGCGTTGCAAAGCAGCAGGATTCTTGATGACCCAGTTTGTTGTTCCAGCATCGTCGGACGAATCGGTGATGCGAATGTTGTAGGTTACTGTCGAACCAGGAGAAACAGGACCGATTTGCCCCAGCGTACCTCCGTCCGAGTCGGAAATAACCTCTCCAACAATTCCAAACGTGCGGTGGACGGTCCAAGAGACAGGCGTTGAGAAGACTTCCTCGACGCTGTTATCGGAGGTGACGCTCAAACGAATTAATCCTATGTCAACGGCATCGCGCTCGAATGGAGGGTAGACCTCAACCTTGAGGACCAACTTTTCACCTTGTTCGATCACCGGCGTTAGCGAGTCAATACCCTGTTCCGTAAGTTCAGTCCCAGTTCCATTGATGAGGAATTTCAAACTCCATGCGACGGGGATTTCCTGAATTCGAATTCGATAGCTGTCGTCGTCAAAACCAACGTTGCTGATGCTGAGATAAAAATCTCCTACCTTGTCATAGTCGATGTAGTGGGAGAGATTTTCATTGTACAAATCTGGACGATCGGATGCAAAAATCTGTTTCTGTTGTTCAACATCTTCGTAAACATCGATTTGTGGCGGTCCAAATTGATTGACCTTTTCGACGTCAATTGCCAAAGAAACCAAGCGGACTTGTGAACCGCTGTCAGCACCTGTAGTGGAGTAAGCGTAGGCTTCAACCACGATCTGGTACGAATTGGAAAGTGAACTGAGATCCTCTGGAGCTTGGAGTGTTAGAAGCGGACGAGCTGTCGAGCCACCTCCGTTAAGCGTGTAACCTCCCGGATTGTCCCAGTTTGGATCAGACCAGCCAGATGGAAGGGATTGTTGCAGTTCCAACTCAACCCGTAAGTCAGAGGTTACGGAACCGGTGTGCAGAACGGACAGTTCAATCGACGAGGTTTGGCCCGGGGCTACTAACAATTTCGGGATTTGGTTGGTCGGAAAATCGAGGTATATGTCGTATTCAAGGAAGGTAATACCTTCGGGGTGAAGATACTCGATAACGTGACCTTGCACGTCGGTTATCAACAGGCGAAGTGGATACTCACCGTGTTCAATTCCTGATTCGTACGTAAAGGTAAAGTTACCAACCAAACCATCGTTGTCCAACTTTAGTTCGTTGTTTCCAAACTCCTTTTCAAACACTGCAGAGGCCTCATTGGGTGTGTAAAGAACCAATTCCACGGAATCGATATCATCCCGACCAAAGGCATCTCGAACATCGACAGTGAATTGCATTTCTCGCTTGTCTGGACGGTGCGTTGGCGACCATTCCGTTACTTCGGTTTCGCTCCACCCATCGCCAACCTCGTGCACCTTGACTTCAGAGCCGTCAAGTGCGTTGGCGCGGAATTCCATTCGCGAGTATCCGTTCCCCACTTCGCCTCCGTAGGCAAGAGTAACTTCGCACGATGATCCAAATCCACCGCCACCTTCGCAGTCAGCAGTGGCTTCAATATCGATTTTGATTTGTTCACCGTTTGCAATATCGTATCCATCGGAAGAGACATCGAGGTTGATTTGGTAAGAAACCCACGCACAACCGCTGCTAAAGAATCCCCCACATGGGTTTTCGAGAGTCTCTGTAAATTGGTCGATGAGCACAGAACCCGCATAGAGTTTGAAATTGACATCTGCTGTTGATTGATTGTTCGAGCTTTCAAACTTCATGTACGCAAAGATTCGAACTTGGTCAGATGATTTGCCCTCAATTGTAAGGTCTGAAATCAATTCGTCCGTATCAAAGACAACACCAGAACCAAGCAACGATGTCTCATCATAACTTCCCGATGGTTCGACCGTCGTTAGTGAAGTATCGCCGTCTAAGTACAATTCATAATCCTCAAGCACACCTCCGACCGATTGGACATTCGTTTCTTCGCTTAGTATCTCTGCAGGATTATTCAAAGGAAGTACCGCAAGAAATAGCGTAATCAGAACCGCATGCACAAAGCGACTGGAAGACGTGGTCATGACATCCCTCAAGTCATGCCAAGCGAGCAGGTGTTAAACGGTTTTGCATGAAATGTTCAGACAACTGTGATTCCACACGATGAAAATGGTATCGAGGGAGGGATTTGAACCCTCGAACCCATCTGGGACCGGATCTTAAGCCCGGCGCCTTTGACCACCTCAGCCACCTCGATGGTTGGAGGACAAGTAGCCCGTATGAAATCCTTACGAAGAATTGAGAGCCCATCCACCGTCAACAAACAACTCTTGTCCTGTAAGGTACGGCGAGTTGGCAAAGAAGTACACAGCGTTGGAAACGTCTTCGACATCACCGGACCTCTTGAGTGGAATGGATCGAATGATTTTGCTGAAATGTTCGTGTTCCCAGTCCGCAGATAGAATCGCCCCTGGTGCGACACAGTTCACACGAACCTTGGGTGCGTATTCGCCTGCGAGATTGAGCATTAATTGTCGAAGTCCCGCTTTGCTTGAGGTATAATGAGACAGTTGGTCCCAAGCCTTTCCAGCAGATGTGTCTGTCAAAGCAACGATGGAACCGTTTACGGAGCTAAGCAAAGAGATCAGGCCTTGGGATAATTGAAGCGGCGCTTCGATGTGAAGTCGATTGAGAAATCGCATGGTTTCCGTCGATAATTCTTCGATTGGTTTTTGGCTATAGACCGATGCATTGTGTACGAGGACATCAAGCCCGTTCCGTTGTTTGACAAAGGGATGCTGGATAATGGCTTCAATCATTCCTTGGGTCTGATTTTCATCCGTTAGATCAGCCTGTAGAAGGTCGGCTTGAGCGCCGCTTTCAATCAATTCAGATTTCAGAGATTCACCCGCCTCGACAGAGTTTGATACATGGATGAGGACGGAATAGCCTTCACTCGCAAATTTCTTTATGATGGAGGCGCCAATACGACGGCCACTTCCTGTGACGAAACATACCTTGGCTGACATGGATTTACCATCGCATTCTCACACATATATGCTCGTATCCTTGCAAAACGCCTAATGGCTTGTCTGCTTACCTTTTTCATGTTCGCTCTTGTGGGTCAACGCAAGGGGGGCGTTAGTTGGCAAGAAATCTCAAAATGGCGAGCCAAAAAACGGCACGGAAAAGGCTCCCTTCTTGGTTTCGAACAAAGCTCCCATCGGGCGCTCAGCAAACCGTATTCAACGATACAATGGATGCCGTAAAAGACAACCAACTCCATACCGTTTGTCAGGAAGCAAAATGTCCCAACATCCATGATTGCTGGTCCAGTGGTGACGCAACCTTCATGATTGCAGGAAAGGAGTGCACGCGTGGTTGCCGTTTTTGCGCAGTGGGAACACGAAAAACGCCCCCACCGCTTGATGTTGATGAACCAAGCCACCTCGCTGATGCCGTTGGATCCATGAACCTTCGACACGCCGTTATTACAGTTGTTAACAGAGACGATTTGGAAGATTCCGCAGCAGACCACTACAAACAATGCCTTGCTGCAGTGGCAGAACGCTGTCCAGATGTTAGTTTGGAACTGCTGTGTTCTGATCTTGCTGGTGACTTGAACGACTTGGCGCATCTGCTCGAGGACAGTCCTTTGTTGGTTTTCGCCCATAACGTCGAATGTGTTCCCCGCCTCGATTCGATTGTTCGCGACCCAAGAGCTTCCTTCGGGCAATCGCTCTCAATCCTTCGAGAAGCGAAGCGATTGCGCCCGGACATACTAACAAAATCATCGCTTATGGTCGGCGTTGGTGAGACGAACGAAGAAATCGTCGAAGCAATGCAACTGCTCAGAGAAGTTGGTGTCGATTTGTTGACCATAGGCCAATATCTTGCTCCATCAAAAAACCATCTCGCTATCGATCGTTTTCCTGAACCTGAACTCTACGATATTTGGGCTCAAAAGGCCATTGAAATGGGCTTCTCAGGCGTTGCCAGTGGCCCGTTGGTCCGGTCCTCCTACAAGGCAGGCCTTCTAACGAGGAAAACCCTTGACGAAAGCAATACAGAGGAAATGCCGGGAGCCTACGTGTTGGTTCAGCCCAAACCAATGAACCAACATGCCTTAATGCCGAGTCATGGTGAGGTGGAACAATGACGGAGAGATTGACGGCTACTACAGCCCCATACACCATCGGCATACCTCCGTTCCGACCAGGTGAAGACGCTGACTTTGGTGGTGCATTCAAGGAACAACCCGGCGATTTGTGGCGGCCGGACCCTGCTGCATGCACTTCTGACGACACCACTCC
>DAPT01000040.1 GCA_002502215.1 Euryarchaeota archaeon UBA124 | reverse complement strand
TTGAACGCGTCGACCAAGGTTGGTTGGAAATCGACTTCCACGCCAACAATCGAATCGTCGCTTACGTCAATCGCTGATTCATTCAGGAAAAGGATGCTTTCCCAGTCAAAGTTTCCATCAGCACCGACGTCGATTCGTGGACGGTCAGGATATCCTTCCTCGTAAAACAATTCGAGGCTGTCCATAATTGGTGTTTTGAATCGATCCGTGGACGTCATTGTTACGGCATACCGAAGCACGTTCCCTGCACCATCCGTGGAAAAACTAGCCTCCATCAGGTTCTCTGCAGGTTTCCATGTTTGACCATCATCGTTTGAAACTTGAACAGTAATGGTAGTGGCGGGTTCGGTTGTTGAAATCCACACCGGTCGGACTTTGCCGACTTTGGTGCCCGTCGATTTTGGAGGTGAAATCCAAGTTCCACTTGACTCGTATTCGGTCGCATACTCGAGGTCAACCCACCATGAAACTGCGGTTGAACCAATGAGCGTGGCCTTCCAAACAAGTTCCTTCCCAGGGTGTTGGAAATGGACGGTTGTGTTTGATTCAACGGCAACCCAGTGTGTGCCGTTATCGGCAGAAACCCAGTAATCAACACGGTCGCCGATAGAAGATGCAGACCACAGTGTTTCCATGTTGATTGCAAGAACGTCATCTGCTGTTTCAATCACCGGACCAAACCACGTCGTGGTTCCGGGAGCGGGTGTCGTTTTGTATTGCCAACTCGTGCCAAATTCGTGATAGGAAGGCGAACTCGACCATGTTGAATATCCGGAATCAACCGTGATAAATCGACGACCGTCGAAAAAGAGCCCATAACCCAACGAAGAGATGCTTCGAACAGAGTTTTCTGGGATCAGCGCTGTAGCGCTCCCTGATCGACCCCAAGATTCGAGTTGATCACGGTCATTGTAATAACTTCCATCTTGGCAACGCATGAAGAAATGCGTTTGATTCATCTCCAACCCGCGGGCTTGTTGATTGCTTACACCGCATTGCCAAATGGACGAGGTGGAAGTTTGGAATGTAAAATAGTCGTTACCTCGTTCGAAATCACCGGTTGAACTAAGGGTGTACGATTGAATTCTTCGATTTTGGTTGTGAAGCACCCAAATTGTGTCCTCTACGGGATCATAGGTAATGCCGGTGTAGTCCCCGTTCCCTTGTGGTTGGAAGGAGTTGATGCAGACCCACTCGTTCTCATCCGAAATGTCGAATTCAAGAATTCGATGGTAGAGTGTATTGGCAGTAGAGGTGTAGAAATACTTGTAGCCGGAAAGGATAGCAAACAGACGCTCATCGTCGGTGACGACCCAATCACGGAAACCCCACTGCCCGTAATAGGTGGATGAATGCTTGGTAGGAAGTGTGCATCCATTTTGATCGAGCGTGATAATGCTTTCACGAGTTCCGTTGTTTGGGTACAAGCGGTGAACTATGTTGTGGAATGTTGTGGAAGACCAGGTTGAAAGGTAAAGCCAATCATGATGGCGAAGAATGGAGCCTTGTCCTTGAGCATTAAGTGAGTTTGGAGTGAGTTTCAATTGTTGAGAAAACAATGCATCCGTCGAGTTTGATGTGTGCGGTTGTCGTATTGCATACGTTCCATTGTCAAGCCATGCATCGCTCGAAGGGTTCACTTCTTCGTCCATTCCATGGGCATTGAACGCAAGGCTTGCGTTTGCCATTGCGAGGGCTAAGTCTGCGCTTTGATTGTCGGTGTTGGTCGATTCTCCAGCAACCCAATGATCTCTCGTTGTTGTTGGAATTGATGACCACCCTGTTGCTGATGCCCCGGATAATGTCATTTGAACATCGGTTACCTCTGCGCCTTTTGGAAGTGCAATCTTGGCACCGGCATCGGCGTTTCCACCTTGAAAGAGTGCGATGTACTCGGTTGTTCCATCACTGAATTCGTAGGTATGTCGGGCAACTTCAGCCGCTTCACTGTCCTCAATCCATAGTTCACTAATCGGAGAAAAGCTCATGCCCAAAAACAGTGCTAGAAGCACGAGAGCCACGGAACGTTGAGAGACAGCGTTCGCACTCATGTTTACAACGCAAGCCTTCAAGGATTATCAAGCGTTTGGATAGCGGTCACTACGTGGTTTGACGAGAATCGTACCGGATTGGAGAAGTTTCACCGCGACTCCCATCCTGTTCATCATCGTTCACCTCAAACCAGTCAACCATCCAGTCACCGTCTGTATCCCAGTTTGTTGGGTCCGTTCCTTCTGCAATGTGATCGTTGTTGTAATCCAAGAGATACCAACCGAATTCGTGTTCACCGACTGCTCGTACAGGAGCGGTGTTGGGCGCACCGGTGTAGTAGATGTCCCAAGGATCGGTAAGATTTCCTCCACAAATTACAACGTGATTGGATGCATCTTGGACAAGGAAATCGTTGTCGTTGTCTTGAACAATGTAAGCGTATCGTATGTCTGAGTTTTGCGACTTGTCCATCTTGAGGTAGTTTTTCACACCCTCATCCCATTGGCCCAAACCAAGTAAAAGCGCTCGTAATTGCCACCCTTCTTGGATAACTTCGCCTTGATACGTCAATCCAGAAAGACGCACTGCGTTTGGACTGGACAGTTGTTCATTTGTAATGGCAAAGTATTCTTGGAAATTCGTGTATGGCTCGTACACGCATCCAACCCCAGAGCAATCCCAATTCCCATCTTGATCAGCATCATCGTTGGCATCGACAGCATCACGGGGGTCCATCGTGAACCACGTAAGAGAGAGTTCGGGACGTTCGAGGGTTCCAGCATTGAGGGATAGGGGTAGGCAAGAGTTCGTCGATGTGTCGCACGCACCGCCCGTACCTGGATCAATCCAGTTGACTTGTATTTTCATGAACGAGGAATAGTTGTCGTTAGACTCGTTCCATGCTTTGGCGTACTCATACCAGTCTGGAATCATGTCCCCGTCTGTATCGTTATCCATCGGGTTTGTACCGTACTTGAAAACCTCACGGCCGTCGGTGAGATTGAAGTCTTGGTAGTATGACGTAACCATTCCATTCATGGTTTCTGTGATGAAGGACTCTGAGTCGCTATCGCTGTCGTTGGAATCTGGACGCGTATCGTTGTCGTATTCCATCCAGTTTGTGAACGGGAGATCTCCAATGCCAGGTTGAACGATTTGAGTTGAGGGGGTAAAGACGCGTTCATTCCAGTTGCCTTGAGCTGCTGGAAGGTCAAAAGCCGTACGATCGTACCAGCCGTCCGAATCCCCATCGTAATCAACATCCCATGGATTCAACGGGTTTGCAGCCCAATGATTGGCTGTGGTTGGGTTGTCCATACCGTACAATGCGTAACAATACTCCCATCCATCAGGAATTCCGTCTGAATCTGAATCAGGGTGCGTAGGGTCGGAAACACCGACAAGTGTCCGGTTGAAATTGTTCGCATTGAATGAATTGATTGTGTTCATTCGATTCACGGAATCAGGGCCCTTTGCTTTGAAATCATCAATCAAAGCCTGTCGTGCTTGCAGAATACTCATACCGGTTTCTTCCATGTATGCATTCATAGCATCCTCACCGAAATCAACGATACCGACCGAAGCAGGGACTGAACTTCGGTTTAGATACTTCCCCCACGTACGAGATTCCCATTCACGAAGGTTGGAATAACGCTCATCGATGTCAATGGTTCCGTCACGGTTGCAATCGTAACTGTCCCCGTCTGAATCAAGATTGACGTCGGTCTCAATCAACGGGTTGAGACCCCACCTGTTTTCGTTCAAATCCCAAGAGGTGAACCAATACTCAAAACCGTCGTACATACCGTCATCGTCGGTGTCAGGGTTTGTTGGGTCCGTCATCCCTAGAAGCAATGAAATGAAGACATTTGGAGGTTCCCCTGACTGCCAAGCATTGAAGTCATCCAAGAGTCGCTTACCTCGTGAATCTTTGGAAATTAAAATTTGGAAGACGCGTTGTGCCTTCTTGGTCGGTTGCTGAACATCACCGTCTTCATGCAGGAGAGGTGCGTCCGCTGGGGCATCAATCCCGTTTTCAGGGTTCGATGTGGCTAAGGCAAATTCTTGCAAATCAACCAAACCATCGTTGTCGCTGTCAAAGGTACCATCTCCTGCCACGACAGGGTTCAATGTCCACGTTTCAGCAGATATGTTCCACGCTGTGAAAAGCAGCTCCATTCCATCGATAATTCCGTCACCATCGGTATCGACGTTGTTTGGATCTCCGGTTGGACCCGTGAGGTTGTATTGTTCGGGCGTCATGTAGGTTCCAAACGAGAATGTGGTTGACGCAGATGGCCATTGTTGGAAGGCATATGCAGAGCCAAGGGTCGTTACAAACCATTGCGGCGATGAGCGATTGGAGTTGGTTTCAGAGAATTCAGAATCGATAAGGTTGTACTCTTCCCAATTGGTCATACCGTCGTCATCAGCGTCAAGCCATCGGTCACTTGGCTGAAGTGGATTGAGAGTCCACTCGTCTTCAATAACGTTCCACCGGGCAAACCATATTTCCCACCCATCGGGCATTCCATCATCGTCCGAGTCGGCACTAAATGGGTCTGTTGAACCCTTTTCGACCGGAATTTGACCAGCGAGGATTGCTCCGCTCGCACGAGACGCAAAGTCGGCTTCGGGTGTTCCGAAATCAGAAACATTGTCAAACAAATCGGTCACGAATCCATTCGGTAATTCCGTGCCATCCAACGACTGGTTGTTCAAGAAAAGACCTGATCGGATGTGATACTCAAGATAATTGACAAACATTTCATTCTGAGAGAGAACGCCGTCTTTGTTCACATCGTATCCATCACCATCTGGATTTTCAAACAAATCAGAACCGTTCAATGGATTGACACCGACTCTCAACGGCGACCATGTGCATTGGCCGTCAGCCTCCCAGCCATCCGGAAGCGTGTCTCCATCGGAATCGATAAGATTCGGATCAGGTATCGACCATGTTGCAACAAATTCGGCAGTTTCTCCAAAGTCTTCGAACAAATCGCCGTTCAAGCCCGCTTCACGTACAAGCGACCATTGGTACTCACAAAGATTTGCAAGTCCATCTTGATCTGCATCCCATGCCGCATCATCGGCTCGAGTTGGATCCAGGGACCAGTTGTTCCCTCCGTTGAAGGAAGTGCCAACCCATCGGCGATGTTTAATTTCCCAACCGTCCGGCATTCCATCGCCATCGGTATCCATCACGGTTGGATCTGTGCCAACATCAACTGAGTTCAAGCTAGTGTACGTCGTTCTTGCTTGTTGACCAAGTGCTTCATCGCAGATGTAAACCAGCTGCGGATTGTAGTAACAATCGAAGTTGGTTTCTCCGAGGAAGTAGCCAAAGAATTCCGAACCGTCAAGCAGACCGTCCATGTCCGAGTCACTCTGGTTCGGAAGGGTCGAGTTGTAGCCTTCTTCTGTTCGGGCAACGTAGCGGTATTCCTCGAGATTTGTCCACCATCGATCCATTACGTCTCCACCGTCGAGACGAAGCCCGTCAACATCTCCATCGAGAAGAGCGTCCCAAGGGTCGGTCGGATCCAAGCCATAACTCAACTCCCAGCCATCCGGCATGCCATCGCTGTCGGAATCGTTTGCGCCGGGGTCCATGAGTTCAAGATTTGCAAATCGACCTGGTGATGCAGCCCCTAAAACATAGGTAGCATTGTCTCGTTCAATCGTGGCGATTGATGCTATCTCACCAGGCAACTCCGAGTTGGACTGGACGCCGTAGTAATCAATGTAATTTCCAGCAAGAACCCACAACCCTGCAGATGAACCAACGAGAATTTCATCACCGGTCGGGTACACCGAATGGATGTTGTTCGATTTGGCAAGTTCATCGGCATTGTTGCCAGGGTGTTCAAGCAAGCCGCCAAACGACATATCATTCAATTGAAGATTCAAACTGTGAAGTCCTGATGGCGTTCCAATCCACAGCACCGTTGGGTTTTGGACATTTGGCCCGTCCAATTTCAACGCTTGGACCTCTGCCGGGTTTCCGCTTGCTCCGAGGTTGAGAGTTCGTAAATCATCAATTTTGTTCGGTATGTCCGAAGGATTCGGATCAAAGAAGAATCGCCATGATGGTGTTGCATCATCGCGCCCTGTTGCAGATTCAAGGGTCATCATTCCACGTTCTGTGCCAATGTAGAGAACCAAACCACCACCAGGCACAGTTCCATGCTCGAGTTCTGTGACGACAACACCGTCTTCCGCCAGGGCAGATTTAAAATTCACACCGAGGTCAAAAGTCTGAGTTAGTTGACCACCAGCACTTACCTCAAGGACCATGCCTTCACCGTGTGCTCCGAGAGCGATGAGTTGCTGACTAGAACCCTCGATGGCGAGCTGATGAATTGCAAATACCTCAATTGATTCCGAGGAGGACCACGACTCGATCGGCTCAACAAAACCATCAACTTGCAGTGCAGCAATGTGGACGCCGTGTGATGTAGCAATCGCAATCGAATGCGGGCCTGTATCAGATTCAACAAAAATTGCCTCGTATCCGATGATGCCTTGTGGGAACCACTGGTCTTGCGTTATTTGTGTTTCGAAATCCATCGATGTTATTCCATAGCGTGTGAGATAATAGGCGGTGGAATCTTCAACCAGGATGCTTCGAACGTCGTGATGCATTACAGAGAGATGTCCTGGAATTGCGTTGAAAGTGAGTGGGTATTCCTTGAACGATGAGTCGTTCACACCGATTTGTACTTCCTTCAGACCTGAACGGACGGTGTTGCCCTCGTCGTTGTGAATGTAGTATTCTTCTAAATTCGAGAGGGCTTCGCCCAACGCCAATGCTGAATCAGTGCGGCTTACATCAGCAGATACGAAACCGTCTCG
Source organism: Euryarchaeota archaeon UBA124 (assembly GCA_002502215.1). Lineage (GTDB taxonomy): Archaea > Thermoplasmatota > Poseidoniia > Poseidoniales > Poseidoniaceae > MGIIa-L2. The sequence continues at coordinate 6,856 of DAPT01000040.1, read as the reverse complement.
GTTAACGTCCCATCCGTCTGCATCGTTGTCCAACAGTGCGTTGGTGCGGTTGAGAGGGTCAAGACCGAAATGCACCTCCCAGCCATCGGGCATGCCATCACCAAACGATGGGTAAAGTGGACGGACAGCAAATCCGTCCCAACTGTACCTGTCGGAATCATCGAGCAACGGGTCCGTCCCAAGCCACAAATCTTCTCCAACCACACCGGTAACGTTGGTGGTACAGGCAGACAGGAGATTCTGGAAAGAAGCATTGGCACCCGTGGAAATGAAAGGCCATTGCGTCAAAATAGAGCCTTGAGGAAGAGTAGCATAGCACCACAATCCATCAAGTTCCGTTGTGAAATTACTCGGCATCCCATACTGGTATTCTTCAGGAGAAGTGTATTGTTCAGCAACGGACAAGAACCCATCGCGATTTACATCAAAACCGTCCCCATCGGGGTCGTCGGAGGCATCGCTAGCATTGAGTGGGTCAAAATAAGGGCAAAAATAACGTTGACTAATCTCATCGAATCCGCCTGCCCTCGCACACATCCAAACTTCAAAACCGTCCGGCATTCCGTCACCATCGGTATCAGAGCGCCGGGGATCGAGGTACATTCTTTCACTGTTTTCGTCGAGTTCTCCCGTGAGACCTCGAGAAAAACCCGGATCATTGCAATTGTCTGGGTAAGGCCAACAATACTCTTCCGTGTTGTTCAGTCCATCACGATCTGTGTCTTCGTCCGCATCAGGAGATGAACTATTCAGACCGTTCATGGTGACCAAGCGGCCGTCGACGGCTGAGAAACTTAGATTGTCACTGAAAAGAAACTCATGAACGTCAGGAATACCATCATCATCCGAGTCCGTGTTAAATGGTATGAGCGAGGAGTCGGTATCGTCTGGACGGGTGTTGGATACAGGGGAAATGGTCGGAAACTGGGACATAAACAGAAGCCCTGCTATGACAAGTAACGTGGTGAGTAAAGTGGTCTGGCTCCTACGCAACAAATTCACCCACGGCCCAACGCCCTATCCAAACTCCTTGTCTCCACGCTTATAGCAATGATGGAGCGTTGTTCATACACCGTTGGAGAACAGTTGTCACGAAAACGGGAAAAATCATCGAATTGAAGCGGTGTATTCAATATCCGTCTGCACTCGCCTTAGGACGATTCGGATGGGCATGTCAATTACGCACCTCGGAACAGGCAGCCGTGGCAATGCCACGCTCCTCAGTTCGGGTTCGTCGCACGTCCTGGTTGACCAAGGTTTCAGCGGCGTCCAACTTGAGAAGCGATTAAACATGCTCGATGTTTCTCCAACAGACCTGGAGGCGATTGTTATCACTCATCACCATGGTGATCATGGTGGAGGCGCCCTCATTGCTCAAAAACGGTGGGGTGTGCCGGTGTTTGCCAACCATCGAACTGTGGCAGAACTCGGACTCTTGAGCGACTTAACGCACCACTTTGAAGCGCTTGATGTTCTCCAATTCCAGCAAGGCATTTCATTGCTGCCCGTACCTGTACCGCATGCAGGCGCAGACAACGTGGCGTTCATAGCCAGTCATGGAGGCGAGCGAACAGCTATCATCACCGATTTGGGAAGTTGGACCGATGAGTTGGTGCATCATGTACGTGGATGCCAACACATCGCAGTCGAAGCAAATTATGATCGAAACCGATTGATGTCTGGACCGTATCCCTCCTCCCTAAAAGACCGAATATCTGGAAGAGGTGGCCACTTGTCAAACGCCCAAACCGGTGAATTCCTCAAACATGTTTGCACCGATGATACACGCAGTATTACCCTAACGCACCTTTCTGAGATGAACAATGCGCCTCACCTTGCTGAATCAACCGTTCTGTTTGAAATCGATGAAGTCTTTGAAGGCGACATCAACATCTCGATGCAAGACGGCCCACAATTTTCTCATTTTATTGGCCGCCGTGATGGTGATGGTTTTGCAACAAACGCCATCCAGCGTATTCAACGAGAATTGCCGTGAATCAACAACCCTCAGGTCAATACCTAAATGCAGCCGAAGTACTACAAGGAGTGAGGGGAGGTCAAGATGCGCCGCCAAAGCACTGCAAAAAATGACGATGCTGTGAGTGAAATCCTCGGCGTCATCATGATGCTCGCAATGGTCATTACCATCATGGGAGGTGTCTGGGTTTTCCTCAATCCCTACCTTGTTGCATTCAATGATAACACGAATTGGAACAGTGCAAGCAACATCGCCGATCGCGTCGAAGACCGCTTTGATGTTGTCGGAGATTCGCCGAACGGGACTGGAACTCGCCAAGCTCTATCGTTGAAATCATCCTCAATTAACCCAGCGAATCTCGTTGAAGAATGGACCATTGCATCGGATTTGACACCCCTCGAGGTCGTGAATGTCATTGAATTGAATTCAACTTCGTTCGAGTTTTTAGCCCTCAATGAAACCGTTACCAGTATTTCTGTTCATACTTCAACAGAACAAACCAGCTTTACAGTCACATCAAGTTACGATTGGAGCAAAATTGATCACAACTTAGACAGTGAATCCTATCTTATCATCGATTTTTACAATGCCGCTGGTGAACATGTCCACAGATGGTCTCGTTTTGTTCTCTCAGGAATCAGCATCAGTACTGCAATCGATGGAGGAATGAACCAAATTGCGCTCATCAACGATGCTCGCATCACAAAAGATCCGAGCACTCCATGGACGATTGAAGAGGCGCCTCGTCTACGCCTCGACACACTTGTGGATGGGTCGACCCGCCTTTCACTGGTTCTAACGGACGTTCAGCTCGTAGGAGCGCTCGGCAATGGACAAAATGTTGGGTTTAAAGTGGAGTCTGTCGGTCCAATCCAACTCTTTACTGGCGAATCATACAATCTCAACATTAAGGTCAAGAACACATTGCATGCCGTCATCGATCCTCAATACCACGATGTTTGGTTAAACGATTACACCATCAATCGAGCGGCCGGTACGCTTGGTGAATTTGTAGGAATTACTCCCTATCAGCGCGCCAGTGGCAGCGATGGTTTGACCGTCGAAACTCAAGGTCAGGCACTCTCATTGGAAATCGACGTTCGACGACTGGTGGTGAACGCATGATGGAACTTCATCGCAATGAAGAGGCCGTTTCAGCAGCCATCGCAACCGTCTTGCTCTTTGGTGGCGTTGTTTCAATCATTAGTCTCATGATGGTCACGATGATTCCAGTGATTGAGGAACTGGAGGGAAGTGTGGAACGACACGACATGTCGGCTCAAATGACGCAGTTCAATCACCAAACCACCACATTGTCCGAACAAGGTATGCCCGGCGATGTTGTAACGCAAGAATTTGTTCCGGTCGATGGTGCGCTGACTTGGGACATGATGCGGAGCGGTATGTGGTATTCATCCACATGGGAAGAAAACCATTCCTTCAGGATACGTGATGTTCTTGATTTTGATGACATGCTCAAGGTGCGTCACCCTGAATCGACTTCCTCTACGGCGTGCTTTTCCGACCTTCGACTTGGTCCAGACCGACCCTACCATTACACCGCACCATCTTGGGCAGAAGGTGTGATTTTGACAACAAAACCCGGTCTCACTTTCCCTCTTGGACCGATAGGAATCGATGTTCTTCGAAATGGTGTTGTTCAAGAAACTGCTCAGTTGTTTGTTGATGATGTTCAAGAATGGACTCTGGACACTGCTGATTGGTCGATTGAGTCTTCACAAGAACTCGTTGTCTACTGGATGCGGGGAGGTCTCGGGGTCACCGAAGCGCGACCCACGGACGCCAATGCAAACGGACTAGGACGCTCGTGGGCGCTGCCGCTACCAGCAGGTACAGTTCACATGAACATCGTCGCAGAAGAATTGGTCATGATCCATGGAAACGGGGAGTTTGGTGATTTTACCGAAGTTGGCCTTCCATCCGATTTACTAAACGTTCGCACTTCATGGGAGAAGACACTCAATCTGGACAGTCCTCAAGTGGTTCACATCACGACAACAACAGAAGCGCAATTGATGCTCACGATTGGTGATGAGGGATCAACATCGTGGAAGAGCCTTACCGGTTCAATCCATGGAACATCGTTCATCCCTCCAGTCAGCGATGGTTACCTCTTGGTTTCAAATCCAAACAGCGAACCTGCAATTGTTACTTGGAGAGGCTCTGGAATTACCATTGATGAAATGAGCAGTTATGCTCTTTCATGGCCACCAACTGGTCTTGATGGTGCAAGCACATTGAAGAGTGACTTACCTATTTCTGTCACCTGGACCAGCACTGAAACACCCACAGGCGTGTATGAGCTTGGAGCAATTGATACAGGCATGGAATCGGGCTTGCAAATTCATGCCAACAATTCGAACACTTTCAACATAGAATTACGAAGCAACGGTGAACAATCCATCATCAACGCCTCAACCTTGCCGGAAAACCAAACGATTCTCAATTCTGGGACGTCCGTATCGATTCCAGTCAACAGCCAATCGGTTTATGTCAATACCACAGAAGGCCACGGTGTTTATGCAGTTATTGAACACGGCTCGATTGGATTACTCGATGGACTCCATGACGGAGCGAGGCGATGTGTGGGCATCGATGTTACAGCTTCGGGATGGGTTGATTTAACCATGCCATGGACAAGTATGGGAGGCCGTAGCATTGTTGATTTACAAGAGGCTTGGAGTTCAGGGGCCTATCCTGCAAGCATGCAGATTGAATTGTATGGCCTGATTGTCGAAGAACCGTACACACCAATTGGCAGTGCATGGGTGATGCAAATCTCCCGCTTTGTGTATGAATTTCAATCATCCGTCACAGGAATGGAGGTCGCCATGAGCGGAGGTGCAGTGTTGACAAACCATCCTGAATTCAACCCTACTGTCATTGTCCCGCCCGCAGATCGTGGAGGCCCGGGTCCACGATTTGCTGCCACGATTCCAGCGCTTCATCCTACGAGTGACTCCGCTGTGGGTGGAGGCGTTCTCGAAATGGAAGTCACACTCACCAAACGAACCTCGCTCGCAAGCGATATCGCCTACGAAGTCCGCAGAGGTTGGGCAGAACCATATGGCGGCGCCATCGCCGAGTCCTCAACACAAGGTTTGCAGGCAAGTGAGGATTGGACGATTTATCCTGGCCGATTGGATTTACTGAGCGATTATATTGGCTGGGTTCCGGACCCTGGCTATGGAACATTGGAAGCCGTGTGGCACACCGTTGGAGAACCCATTCAATTCTCATTGCAAATTTCAACATTGGATGCACATGTCTCTGAGGTGATCGCTTGAACACCACATCCCTGCAAAGGAACCGTGAAGGTGCTGCTACTGAGCTTGGATATGTCTTCACGTTCCTGCTCGGAGTTCTTCTCCTTACCATGTTCAGTTTGTGGATTTATGACATCGAAACAGCAACTCGTGAGCGGTGGAATGTTGAAGCAATCGACGCAAACATGAACGATTTATGTGCCGCTATCGAACGAACGGATGTAGCGAGCCGAATTGACAATTCATCCTATGCTGAGCGCGTACATTGGAGAGCAACTGAGGCAGGTCAATCCCAGTTCTCGTTGGAATTGACGGATACGCTCCTGATTTTGCATGATAAACAAGGTGAATTGGATGCTGAACGTTCGTTATCTGGTACAGCATCTGCACCCCACACTGGTACTATAGATTTGGTCGGAGTGGAAGCCATTTGGGTTGTTTACCACGATGGTGTCATCTCGCTTGAGCTGGATCGGCCGATGTTCTAACGTCCCATGATTGCAGAGTGGACTTGTGATTGCACCTCACGCATACGTGTACGAGCACCCAACTCCCGGAAGACTGCAAGAGCCCTTTGCAAGTATTCCATACGGCGTTGACGATCTGGAGCAACGCCACCAAGTTTTGACAACAATTCCCCGATCTGCATGCGCAAGTCATTTGCCTCAGCGATAATTAGGGCTTCTCGGTATCGTTCGATTGCTTCGTCACTTCGACCACTGTCCTCGAGAACCTCTCCGAGAAGAATCATGAGTTCAACCATCGAAACAGGGTCGCCTACATCGGACATGATGTTCAACGATTCTGTGTAATGATGCATGGAAGTTTCAGCATCGCTCATCTTGGCATGGTATCGGCCGAGGAGAGCTTGGGCACGAGCATGCGCAAGCATGTCATCCGCTTTATCTGTGCGTTCAAATGCTTCGAAAGCATGCTTTCGGGCACGTTCAACCTCCCCTAGATCGAGAAGTGCACGACCAAGGATAATTTGAGCACCAAGAAGTGATTCATCACTGCTTATGATTGCTTCAACCTCAGAATACGCTTCAAGGGCCTTTGTGCGATCGTTTTTCCTTCGGTACAAATAGCCCATGTTGTTGTAGGTCCGTGCAGCTCCCTTTGCATCACCAAGTTCAACTTGAACTTCAAGCGCTTCCTTGTGAGCAGAAAGGGCTTTGTCCGTTTGACCTTGTTTCATTGCAATATCTGCTTGCGACCCGAGAATCTCTGAATAAACGACGGGGAGTTTCGCCTCCTTCGCTGCATTGCTTGCAGTATCGAAAATTTTAGTCGCTTGGTCGAATCGACCAAGCATCAGCAAAATGTCACCTTGCAACTGCATCATTGGAGCCATCAAGGAAGGTTGTAAACGCTCAAGATTTACACTTTCGATGAGGCTAAGTAATTCGAGGTGACCTTGGGAGACAAGTTGGCGACCGAATTCAACGATCTTTTCGATGGCCTCTTGTTCATGCTCAGAGGCAAGTTCATGGTAGATTTGTTCCAAGGTTGTTTCCGATGATTTGCTCAACTTACTGTAATAGAGAGCACAATTGCTGTGAACGGATTGCTTGGTTTGGTTGTCAATGCT
>DAPT01000034.1 GCA_002502215.1 Euryarchaeota archaeon UBA124 | reverse complement strand
CGTCCTTGCTGGTGTTGGTGGCGTGCTCTTCATGCGACGCATAGCATCCGGTCAAGACCTTCAGAAGGAAACGACACCCTTACCTGAAATTGGAAATGCTGATCTGGCGCAACCCTTGTATCCGACACAAGATGCTCAGCCAGCTCAACAAATTGCTGCAGCCTCTTCCGTTGAGAACCAATGGACCGACGAGAACGGACACACCTGGCGAAGAATGAGTGATGGTTCGACATTGTGGTGGAATGGAAACGACTGGCAAAATGTTTAGGAGTCCCCTAAGAAAATCTAAATCAGTCGGTTGAAAGGCAGCACCATGCCCATCATACAACTGAGCAATCTGAGCCGCCATTACGGTGAAGATGAAACGCTTGTCAAAGCCCTTGACGACATCTCTGTCTCCATCGAGGAAGGTGAAATTGTTGCGCTTCTTGGACCGTCGGGTTCTGGAAAAACAACACTGCTTAACACCATCGCAGCGCTTGACATCCCCACAAACGGTACATACGAATTCAATGGCGATGCTGTACCGCTTGGTCACATCGAAAACATGACCACATTTCGACGTGAAAACGTGGGTTATATTTTCCAATTCTTCAACCTACTAGCTGACTTAACTGCACTCGAAAACGTCCTGCTTGTTCAGGACCTAGCGGGAGCCCGGGACAAAAAGAAGGCCCTCGGTTTGCTGGATGCTGTTGGACTTGAAGGCTTGGAAAATCGTTTCCCTTCGCAGATGTCCGGGGGCCAACGTCAACGCGTTGCCATCGCTCGAGCTCTTGCAAAGAGTCCTCGAATTATCCTCGGTGACGAATTGACAGGAAACCTCGATTCCGAAACCTCAGCAATGGTTATGGAAGCGCTCATCAAGACATGTCGGAAAGAGAAGATGACAACCATTTTCGTCACCCATGACCAATCCCTTACTCGGTTCGCTACCCGCATTATCCACCTTGACAGTGGCAAAATCGTTGAAGACGAATCTGGTGGCCTAAAGAGCATTGCAATGACTGCAAAGCACACGGCCGAATCCGTCGTCGATAACACAGTCGACGGTGTCAAAAAGATTGGAAGCAAAATCAAAGACATGGCTCAATCGATGCTGGAGTGAAGGGTTTGAACACACTACTTCTACGACGTTTGTCGCGTAGTTTAATGCGCACAAAACTTCGTATTTTGACCGTCGTCCTTCTGATTTCAATCTCGGTGTATGCAGGTATTGTGTTCTCCGAACATTCACGAAACGCAGATCGTGTCTACGACGATTTCTATGCTGAGACCAACTTCGCAGATTTGATGGCAACCAGTTACGAAGTCGAACACAAGGACAACCTCACAAGTGCGTGTTCCTCAATCCAATACGACAGATGTGAGTCGAGCCTCGTTTTGACAGGGCAATCGAAAACAGATGTCGATTGGATTGCATCAAAATTCTACGGAATTGAACAGGGTCAAGTCAACACTCTGTGGGCTGTTGAAGGTTCTGTGACACCCTCTGCAGGGGAGATTGTTGTCGATGCTCACTTTGCACTAAACGATGAGATAAACATGGAGCTGGGCGATTCAATCGACATCATCGTTGGGGAAGGCGGTGTTCAGACCTTCACAGTCATTGGTTTTGCAAACAGCCCATTGGAATTGTTCTATGCAAACCCAGATTCGATCCTACCGCAAGAATCAACCTATGTCATCGCATACATGGATGCAGAGGTTCTCGCTGAAACGTCCGGTAACGATGCTCTCTCACGAAACACCCTCAACATTGACTTGCCTGGAACACCTGAATTCGACCTAAGCAATACAGAAGAAATTGAAGGCCTCGAACTCCAGCAAACAAAGGACACACTCGAACAAGCCATGAACGAATCCGAGGCTGACGGGTACGTCCTCGATCGCGGTCAACTCAGCGCTGAATTGCTTCGTCTTGACAAGGACTCATTATCAAAATCCATTCCATTCATCCTCGGAATTCTTCTGTTTATCAGTGGTCTTGTCATCGCGGTATCACTCGATCGGTTGATTCGAACCCAGTCACGAGAAATCGCCGTATTGCGCACAATCGGGGCGTCAACAGGCGATGTCATGCTGGGTTACCTCTTGGTGCCGATTGCCCTCGGAGTACCAGGTGTTTTACTTGGCATTCTACTTGGTATATCCTCGTATGGCTCGAGCGCATTTACAACATATTATTTCTCATTCCTCGGCATTCCTGTCGTCAGCACTCACCATTACGCTGACATCATTGCTACCATTTCCCTTTCTGCGCTCTTCATTACATTCCTGTTTGGTATACGGCCGGCTTGGAGAGCTGCTCGTTTGCAACCGCTTGACATTCTTGGGCAAGGCTCAGAGAAAAGACCCAATCGCATCCTCACCAAAATTACCTCATCGCTACCACCGGGCATCGGGCTAGGGTTGCGGTCAACATTCAGGAAACCCGCCCGATTGCTTGCAACGTTGCTTGCATTGTCTCTCGCCATGGTTATTCTCGGAGGCAACATGATGTTCATGTCAGGGTTCACTGACGCTTTCTCTGAAGCAACCGATGACCAAGAGAATTGGGAATATCAAATAAGTGCATTACCTTCAGGTCTCGAAAACATCACATCCTGGGCTGAAGACAACACCTCCGCATTTGAGCTAACGTTGGTAGCCCAAGCAAGCATTGCTGGTACAACCAAAGGGATTGATCTCAAAGGAAACGACGTTCTCTCTGAACAAGACGATGCTTTACACAGATTGAACCTCCTGGATGGGGATCTTCCTGTCTCTGGCCAATCCCCAACACAAGGCATCCTCGATGAAGGGTCATCGGAGCTCGAAGGTTATGCTATCGGTGATGTCATTACAATCGATTTTGAAGGGGAACAACACGATATCGAAGTTGTGGGAATCGCCCGGGAACTAAGTCGTTCAATCTACATGCATCGAAGTGATGTTCAACCCATTGTCGGCGAAGAAGCAAACGGGGCTTTGCTCGTCACAGCATCAGACGCAGATATTGAAGACATTCGTTTTTCGACGATTTCGATCGTCGAGAAAGAGACAATGGTTGCAACCTTTGAGGAACTCATTGAACAACAAAAGGCCATAATGCAATCCATCTATGTCTTGGGAGCATTAATGGCAATTGCCATTCTCTTCAACACGCTTCTCATCAATCTCAGTGAACGCGATGCTGAATTAGCTACGCTTCGCGTTCTTGGGGCAAGTCGCACTCGGCTCGCTATCATCCTTACCGTAGAACACATGTTCATCGGACTTGTTGGCGGCTTTGCTGGTGCATTGGCAAGTGTTGGTTTCTACCAAGGGATCGCAAGCGTATCCTCCACCTGGGTCTTCCATATTCCCGTGGTCATCAATTACGCAGTCTTTTCACAAATCATTGGCTTTGTTTTGTTTGCTGCTCTGCTGACAACACCTGTTGGTATCTATCGAATCGGACGAATGAATCTGTTGGAAGTTGTTGCTCGGCATGAGCGATGAAGACGTTCAAGGTCAATAGCGGGGTGTTCGAATCAAACACATAAAGAGAAATTTGACTTTGTCGATCATCTTCACAATCGTGTATTTCCTAGTGTTTAACACCGGCGAAACCTGGGAAAGAGTCGATGTCGAGACCTTTGAACAGTCGATTAAGGACAACCCAGATGTTCTTCTCCTCGATGTTCGCACACAAGCGGAATGGGAACAAGACGGATATCTGGAGGGAGCAGTTCTCATTCCTCATACAAGCCTCGAGGAACGTTTGGATGAACTACCCGAGGACAAGGACGAGTTGATTCACCTCTATTGCCGAAGTGGGAATCGTTCCGTGGAGGCGGCAAACACATTGCTGGGTCTTGGATATACGAACATCGTCGAACTAAAATCGGGAATCAATGGTTGGAAGAGCGCTGATAAACCGGTTCTTTACGGTGAATAGTCGCGTTTTCGTCTCCAAAATCTTCCTTTTTGGAAAGTTAATTTATTGTTGAAAAGCCGATATGATATTTTTATTCAGTTTATTTGAAAATCAGAATTAAATACTCCACGTCATTGGTTGGTTCATGAAGCAAAGCAAAGGCGAAGGGAAATGCCCAGTTATGCACGGTGGCGGAATGACGCATTCAACCTCAGACATGCGTTCAAACCAAGATTGGTGGCCAAAAAACCTCAACCTGAACATCCTCCATCAGCACGACCAGAAATCGAATCCAATGGGGCCAGATTTCGATTACGCTGAAGCCTTCAAAGGTCTCGATTATGAAGGCCTCAAGAAGGATCTCCACGCCTTGATGACCGATAGTCAAGATTGGTGGCCTGCGGATTATGGCCACTACGGTCCATTCTTCATCCGAATGACATGGCACGCTGCCGGAACCTACCGAACAGGCGATGGTCGTGGCGGTGGTGGAACCGGAGCACAACGATTTGCACCCCTCAACAGTTGGCCAGACAACGGCAATCTCGACAAAGCTCGACGCTTGCTGTGGCCAATCAAGCAGAAGTATGGAAACGCAATCAGTTGGGCAGACTTACTGATTCTAACCGGACAAATCGCTATTGAATCCATGGGCGGACCAGTTCTAGGCTTTGGCGGTGGACGTCCCGACATTTGGCACCCTGAAGATGACATCTACTGGGGTAGCGAAGACGAGTGGCTTGGAGACAATCGATACGGAGATACACGCCAAGACCTCGAGAACCCTCTCGCTGCAGTGCAAATGGGTCTCATCTACGTCAATCCACAAGGACCCAACGCAAACCCTGACCCGCTTCTCAGCGCTCAGGACATTCGAGAAACGTTCAGCCGCATGGCTATGAACGACGAAGAAACCGTTGCGCTGACTGCAGGTGGTCACACCTTTGGTAAGGCACACGGTGCAGGCCCAGAGGATCACAAAGGACCCGAGCCTGAAGGCGCTCCTATGGAAGAGCAAGGGCTCGGCTGGATCAGTGATTTTGGCTCAGGCCTTGGCCGAGACGCCATCACAAGCGGTATCGAGGGTGCATGGACAGCTGATCCAATCACCTGGGACAACGGCTACTTTGACATGCTCTTCAAGTACGAAGATACGTGGACGCTGACAAAGAGTCCTGCAGGTGCACACCAGTGGACGCCGTCCAACCAAGAAGAGGCTGACATGGCTCCCGATGCTGAGGACTCTTCGATGAAGGTTCCAACAATGATGACAACTGCAGACATGGCAATGATCCGTGACCCTGCATACCGAAAGATCTCGAAGTATTTCCATGAGAATCCTGAAGTCTTCGCTGATGCGTTCTCACGTGCTTGGTTCAAACTGCTCCATCGAGACATGGGGCCAAAGTCACGCTATCTCGGACCCGATGTCCCAGATGAGGAATTCATTTGGCAGGACCCAGTACACGCAGGTTCCACCTCGTACGATGTTGCTGCACTCAAGAGTGACATCATGGACTGTGGACTCTCCATCACTGAAATGGTAGAGACAGCTTGGGCAAGTGCATCCACCTACCGTGATTCAGACAAGCGTGGAGGCGCCAACGGCGCACGTATTCGTTTGGCACCTCAGAAAGACTGGGAAGGCAACAAGCCTGCACAACTGGCAAAGGTCCTCTCGACTCTTGAGCCACTCGCAGCCGCCCATGGTGCAAGCATTGCTGATACAATCGTTCTTGCCGGAAACGTCGGAATCGAAATGGCATCGGGCGTTGAAGTACCCTTCACACCCGGCCGTGGTGACGCAACCGAGGAGCAAACCGATGCAGCATCCTTCTCCTACTTTGAACCGGTTTCGTGTGGTTTCCGCAACTATCTGAAGCAGAACTACGCAGTTATGCCCGAAGAGATGATGCTCGATAAAGCACAACTCCTCGGTTTAACCGCACCAGAAATGACCGTTCTCGTTGGTGGAATGCGCTCGCTTGGCGTGAGTTCCGATGAGCGCGGATTGTGGGGCGGAGACGGCAAGCTCGACAGTTCTTGGTTCTCTACTCTATTGGACATGAACGTCGCTTGGACCGCCACAGGAAGCAACAGTTACGTTGCTCGTGACCGTCAATCAGGCGCCGATGTTCGTACAGCAACTCGCTACGATCTCGTCTTTGGAAGCAACTCACAACTTCGTGCCGTTGCAGAAGTCTACGCACAAAACGGTAACCATGACAAGTTCGTGGGAGACTTCATTGCTGCATGGAACAAGGTCATGAACGCTGATCGTTTTGACGTTTGATGCGATTTAACGCAAGACTGACCCTTTGCAGAGAGCAGAGAAACCTTTGATGACTCTGCCAAGTTATTCGATTGTGTTCTCCTTCAAATGGAGGAGTCGTCAGAGCTCGGTTCGTTTGTGAAGCGACTAAGGAAATCCCACATTATTTGTCCCGTATCGTAGAGCCCTTGATTTCCGGGAACATAATACGGCCATGCAGTCGGCTCACCCCAGTCGTTGACGTAGAGATTGTGATTCCCTTGATGAACAGTGATAAGATGAACTTCCGCTCCACCATCACAGTTTGCGAAGCCTGTGGTTGTCATCAAAGGCCCAGGGATGTTGATGTCCGGTACTGATCCTTCACAGCCGTTGTATTCTGCCCAACGCATTAGATTCTGAACAGCTCCAGTGGTTAGAGAATCGGTGTCTTCTTGCATCTCTGGGTTGTATATTGTGCTTCTTCCAGAGCTAGCATAAAGTGCATGTTCATCAAAGACACCATGCATTTCTAAAATTGGGGTTGCGATGTAATCAGGTTGCTGATCATACAACAAATAGAACGAGGTACAAGCAACAGCTGCTATCTGATGGCTCCAATCCATTGCAAGTCTTTGGGCCATTCCACAACCGTTTGACCATCCGGACGCATAGACTCTGGTTTCATCAACCGGCAACTCAACTTTGGCCAAATCGATCAGCGCGGACAAGAATCCTGAATCATCGATGTCAAACACTGCTGCATCTGCACAACAAGTACCCTGATTCCAAGATGGGGCTCCACCACCCATTTGGGGGTCACCGTCGCGATGAATTCCTTGAGGATAGAGTATTATTGCGCCCACATTGTCAGCTAGTTCTGTTAGCCCCGTGTGATTTTTCTGAATGTGCATTGTTGACCCGTATCCATGTATATCCAGGAGAAGTGGAGCTCCATCCTCTTCAGAGATGGTTGATGGTATGTAGCTGACCCAGCACCTCTGGTCACCTTCGTGTTCCAAACATTGTTTGCTTTCGTTCCAAGGATGCGTGAACTCGATAGGCAATTCAATCTCTCCGACCAGAATGGGTTCCTGATTTTGGGGATTTATGCAACCAGAAAACGTGAGTGATAGCAGAACCGCTACACAAAGCAACTTCTGGTTCTTCATTGACCCCACCAGCGAAACATGTGACATAAAACTAGTCCATATAGTCACAAAGAAAACAATGACCTCCTTTCATTACCGGCTCACTGCTTGTTGGTCCAGATCAACCGTATCCTTCGATTCGCCAATGCCAAAGGAACGTGTTTTTGCCTATATGGCGCCCGCTGATTTCATTTAGAATGAAATATAAGATTGATGACTTTACGTCAAGATATGTCGGATGTCGGTGATTTGTCAGATTATTACTGGCGTTTGTTAACCAACATTGACATGGGAAATGGACAACCATTTGGTTTCTGGACATTGGTATCTTTGTTCTGTATACTCAGTGGTTTGGCCCTTATGTATCTCACTGTTCTCATATATCGCGCAAACCCATCCAGCGCTAAGAATCGATTCATTGCACTGATGCTCTTCGCTGAATCAATACGCTGCTTAACAGGATCTTTTTTCTACATCTATCCCTTCAATCTTGAGCAGGTTCAATTCTTGTACTTTATTCGGTTGATTTTCTACACCTCTGGTGTGATGTTGATTCTTCTTTACCTCACTGCACCGTTGTTGTACATCAAGAATAAATTCGCTCAACGAGTTATGCGCGTTTTCGAAACAAAGGCAATTCTGCTCATGCCAGTCTTGGGTTTTGTCATTTTTGCTGTTGCGTCTTTTGCAATGGGAGGATTCCCATACGGCGGTATCGCTCCTAGCATTTGGATTTATTGCGCAGAGGCAGGTCCAGGTATTGGGGGTACAACGTCAGGCGGTACCGTTCCCTTTGAACCGGTCTGTCCAGAGTCCTATTCTGAACTTTATCCGATGATGTGGACGATTACGTTGATTTCTCCTTTAGCGCAAATCATCTTCATTCTACCGTTGGTTGCAGCATTCACGACTGCTGTGATAATAACCCGCACAACGAAAGAAATTTTCAAGACCGGGTCTGAATCAGAACGAAATGAAATTCGCGCAGTTCGCCTTGGCTTTATTGGTAAAACCATTTTCCAGTTCTTTTCGTTGATGTGTTTGATTATCTTCCTCGTCCTTTCCCCGGTCACAGGCCCGGAATTGAGTTGGTTTAATCCTGAGTTGTTTGATGTCGACAAGTTTGTCAATCAAGGCGATGTTCCAATATGGGCCGTTCTCACTGGATTTACTACTCCGTTTATTATCGGAGGCATGGTTCTTGCAGGGTTGTTTGAAGGTATTGTATTCACCTACGCAGTCATGAAACATGAGGTGCTTGGAATTGACGAGCGATTGCGAAAGACGTTCTCAGGAGCACTTTTCGCAGGTCTTGGAACGATTGCTTTTTTGATTGCAACTGAATTAATGGAAAGTGTTGCAGGCATGGGATGGATCGGAGGCGTTTTGATAGGAATGACCATTCTTTTCCTCCGGAAACCTATTTTCGCCACATTCTCAAAAATTTCCTTTTCGATTATGCCTGAATCGCATACCAAATCAGAGCAGACGTATCTCGAAGTATTTGCTATCGCAATGGAGGATGGTATCATCACTCAAGAAGAGCGAAAAATGCTCCAAATACAAGCACGAACATTGGGATTAAATGAAAGCCGAATTACACATCTGGAGTCGACCTATCACTCGAACGATGCATAAAATTCGTTCCAAGATAAGCTAAAGGCTACCCTTAATCGAACGATTCTTCAATCGCAGTGTATGGAGATGAACTTCTCTTTCGGGAGAATATCTCACTCTTCTTCCGTCGAAGGTTCGTTGCAAGAGGCCTCCAAGAATTCCACTCTTCCTTTGGTGAACCCATAGGATGTTGCCTGAATTTGAAGCATCGATCGCTCCTTTTCCGTAATGATGCCGTCACTCAATGCCGCTTTGTACATTTCAATGTAGGTGGTTTCTTGTGGTGTAAACGATTCTGGCATGATGAGATTTGAAAACTTTGAGAGCGATGTTATGATCGGTTTTCGCAGCACGATAAACGGTAAACCAATCAAAATTCCTCCAATCCAGCCTCTGTCAAACACCGCTTCCATGGCTTCGGTGGCAAAGAGAAAGAGCAAAGCGAATGCTCCTGTGAACACTGCGGTCGTGAATCCTTTCCTTAGTTTTTCATCAATGCCGAAAACTTCGTTCTTGACCATAGCATAGGTAAACACGAGACCTTCAAACAATGCCGCCAATACGACGGTCGTTGGCAGGAGTGGTCCAATTGCAATCAGCAATTTAGGAACCTGCTCGTCGGGGTTGAACGGATGGGTGTTGAGGGTTGGGGATTCACCAAGAACGCCTATGAGCGTAAAGAGCATGAAAATGGTTGTAATCTGCAGAACAGCTTTGCCGAAGAAACCGAGTTGGACGGCTCGTACTTCAACGGTTTGATGAGGATTG
The DNA here is from genome assembly GCA_002502215.1 of Euryarchaeota archaeon UBA124. GTDB lineage: Archaea > Thermoplasmatota > Poseidoniia > Poseidoniales > Poseidoniaceae > MGIIa-L2. The sequence continues at coordinate 8,971 of DAPT01000034.1, read as the reverse complement.
TCCTGCTTGGTTTTTGAATAGATTTTGTTTATTGTAAACGCAGCATAAATTGCTCCAAGTGTTGGTAAGAGCAGAAGGATTCTACTAAGCGGTTCAAGTGAAGGTGAGGATAAGGTCATTGGATAGACTGAACTCCACGATTCTGGGCATGTGACCGAAAATGGCATCGAATCTCCCGAAGCAGTGGAGCCAGTTCCACTACCTACCGCAGAACAGTATGTCCAACCAACATCGCCTATTGCTGCGTGCACACCGCCCATGAGCATGCTGATGGAAAAAATAGCGATTAGGCAAAAGAGTGGGAGGATGTACAATCCTCGGCCACTGAAGAATCTCGAAAGCCGGGTCCCTACCTTTTTGTTTGAATAGAATGAAGGGGCCAGGACGTACAGGAAAAACAGTTGCAAGGACATGATGTAGTATACAATACGCGCATTTGAAAGAAACGAAAGGTACGTCTCCGGCCATGAATAGAGCCAGAAGAGCATTGATGTTGCGCATCGTACAGCCTCGGTCATGAGCATAAACGCCATGAAACGGTTCTTTCCTTTGGTTGGGTCTGCTCTGTAAATTAAGATTGAAAGAAACACAAGGAAGGCCGCTGAAACGATGCTGAATGCAGCCAAAATGTGCCAGTATCCAATAAAGGACGTCGAATAATCAGCGTTTGAGATGGTCCGCCAATAGTAATCGATCGGCCCCCCCACATCTGCCATGAATGTCAACTGAGTTTGTCTTCATTTTAGACGCTATCCTTTGTGGGTTTCCCAATCTGTGGGTAGAATCTCTCTTGTCAGGGGATTGCTTTCGTATCCTCATTCGCCGCAGATTTTTCTATTCCAGCCAATCAACATAGATTTAGAAGTCAAAAGGAATTGAGGTAACATGAGCGAAGCTCGAAGAGGATTGAGTACAATGAAAATCAAATTCACTTTAGCACTCGTGCTACTAATGCTATCGAACAGCCTAGCAGGGTGTCTGTCATCCACAGAGAGCGAACTTGAACAGTTTCCATCTTTTCGTTTGGTCGATGAACAAGGAAACAACCAAAATGAGTCGATGTATGAAAATGCATCCTTTGTTGCTTATTTTTCCGCCTCCTGGTGTTCGCACTGTAAACCTGTTCTAGGCTCACTCAATGATACAATTCCTGAGGGTCAATTAATTGTGTTTAACATAGAATCAAGAGAGCAATACAGCGACATGAATGAATGGAAAGAAAGGATGGAATCCGAATTGGAAAGGGAGCTGCCACACCCATTCGTTCACGCCCCACCTTTGGCCCAATCGTTGGAAGTGTCCAAGATTCCAACCGTCTTCTTTGTCAACAGTGACGGGATGATTGAATACAGCCCATCAGGATTAACCGACAAAGAAATATTGGAAGAGTATTGGGATTCAATTTCTTGATTGCAACGAGAATCATTCATCAAGCACTCCCTGCATGCAAAAAGGGCTTGAATCCATAAATGGAGAATGTTATTTTCAAGTCTATTTATTAACCTAAGGCTCGGTGGTTAATTAATGGAGGTGGAATAGATATGGATTGGAAAAAATTAGGCTTCGGAGCAAGTCTCGTCTCGATTCTAGGGAGCATTGCAGTTTACTTTGCTTATGATGAAAATTTAGGAATTTTTGTTGGCCTCTGGGCTTCAGCATTAATTCTCCTTAGCGATCGCATGGCAGAAATGCAGGCGGAATGAGGAAGAAGTGAATACTTCCGGTGGATTGTGCAGAAGAAACCTTCAGCGCACTCAATCATGAAAGGTGCGGGTAGTTTCAACCAACACGTTCGATAACACGTACGTGGTCACCACGCATGTTCAATGTCATAGGAATTGGTTGCTCGTAGAGTTCCATGCTCACTTCTTCCTTTGTTTCGGAAACACTGGTGACACGAGCCTTTTCGCCCTTGAACGCTCCGGATACAATCTCAACAATGCAACCAACCTCGATGCCCGAAGTGACGGCTTTCGGCTCGAGATAAGGAAGAATGTCCATCAACGGTGCTTCTCCGGGAAGCACCTGCTTTGCATTCTTCAATGGAGTTTGGGAAATTCCACGCCGTGCAGTTGGGTCACGACCGCCAGAACGACCGATCAACTTCTCGACATGGTGAAGCGCGCTCGACTCGACGAAAACGTACCCACGCATGTTGTTCGGGTGGAGAACGGAGAAGATTTCACCCTGCAGAGCAGTGAGTGAACCGCTACCATGTAGGCGAGCGTACATCTCATCTGCTACACGGAGCTCAGAGCCAATTGCAGTCTTGACGATGTAAAGGAATGAACCGACGGAACCGTACATCTCTCGGAACAATTTGTCTGCCCCATCCATATCCATGTTCGAGAAGAGACAGTTCTTGTCTTGCAATGTGCCCGGGTCGACCCATTCGTATCCGACGTATCGGCCGGTTGGAGCAACTTCTTCCGAACTTGTGGCAACAAGAATTGGCATGACGTCAACGAGGTTTCGTCCCATGTCGATACCACGTTCAGGTCCAGTTCCGAGATACTCGAGTGTGTCGAGTGGGAGACCTGTTGCTTCGGAGACTCGTGCAAGGACCTCTTCGGGCGTGTCGCCAACTCCCCAAACACCGTCCCAAAGACCTGGGAAATCGTTGTCGTCTTTGCTTCTGCTCAAGAGCAGGAGCTTCTCTTCAAATCGTACAAACGCGATAAATGCTTCAGTCATAATCCCACCGCCGTTTCCTCAGATTCCGAATACATCGTGAATCAGCCAAGGAATGAAGTTGTCCATAACGACAAGAAGAATAAAGCCAATTGCCCCAAGAACGAAAAGTCCGATGCCGCAAACGATGCTTGTTTGCCTAAACTCCTGAGGAGTGGGCTTTCGAGCCATTCGGATGATTCGTGCCCATGAGCCGCGAGAAATCTTACGGAATTGGGCCTCAATCCAGTCTTGGCGGTCTTGAACAATATCCTCAAATGAGCGGGATTCGCTTTTTTCGTCAGACATGGTACAACCTCGTGCTTTCCTAGCGACCCTACCCCCTATTATAACCACTTCCATCCACAACAGAGTCAAATTCTGGTCGAAATCTCGGCAAGAGTTGATGAGGGGTGAATGAATCCAATGTGTGTATGGCTTCACCAGACCCGTATGCAACACTGGGAGTTTCTCGCGATGCATCGGATGCTGAAATCAAGCGTGCGTTTCGCAAACTCGCAAGAAAATATCATCCGGATCGCAATCCAGAAGACCATGCTGCTGAAGCCAAATTCAAGGAAGTCCAGGCCGCTTACGAGACCATCGGCGATGCATCCAAACGTCAAGAATACGACCAAAAAAGACGAATGGAGAATATGTTTGGCGGTGGTGGCCGCTCACCCTTTGGAGGTGGCATGGGGGGCGGATTCGAGGATATGCTTGGACAGATGTTCGGAGGTCAACAGCAGAACCCGTTCCAACAACGTCGAAGACAACCGCAATCGCAGCCCAAAGGCACCGATGTTCATGTTTCAGTTGATATCGATCTCCAAACTGCAGAAAATGGAGGAGAGATTCAATTTCAAGCTCAACGCTTGAAGGTCGGGGCGAACAATGTCGCATCCAAGGTTAACCAGAATTTCCGAATAAAGCTCAAACCGGGAGAACTTCATGGAACTGTGAAACGTCTCAAACAGCAAGGAAATGAGCACCCTCAAGGTGTGCCCGGAGATCTTCACGTTACGATTCGCATTGACGCTGGTGAGGGAAGAAGATGGGAAAATGGAATCCTCATCCAAGAAATTGCTATTCCTTTCTCGACTATGATGCTTGGAGGGAAAGTCAAGATTGAGTTGCCCAACGGTAAGTCAGGCTTGTTGAAAGTTGCTGAAAACAGCCAGCCTGGTGACAGAAGGCGAATGTCTGGAGCAGGTTACAAAGAAGGTGACCTCGATCTTGAATTTATTTTGACTGAACTCGATACGCTTACTTCAGAACAGAAATCCGCAATTGAAGGATTGCGGGATGTTGGATTGTGAGCACATGGGTCGACCAAAACGAACCTCCGGAAAACGAGGACCTGATGGTGAGCGTATGTGGCGTCGCCTGACGTCTTTGTTTACCACCCGTGATGATTGGAGCAAAACGTGGACCTCAGAAGAAATGGTTGACTATCTCATCAAACATGAGGCGCGACCTCCAAGCCGAGAAGATGCCAAAGCATACCGTAAACGTCTCCTGGAAGAGGTTCAGGAGATTGTCCGCAAAACGCGTAAACATGGAAATCACTTCAAATGGGAAGCAAACAACACAGTGTCTGCACGAACTCGAGAATCGATTGTTGAAATTGAGCAAGCAGTCGCTGATTGGTCTGCACGGTTGTCCCGTCTCGAGAAACAACCCCTCGAATCTTCAGATGAATGGGGTGAAATTCTCGGTGCATGGAGTGCGATGCTTGTTCAATCCCCACTTCCAGATACGCTTCAAATTCACCCAGAAATTGGTCGAACATGGAAGAAGTTTGATCTCCAACTTGAGCTGAAGCGTCTTGCGGCGAGAAAATCAGGCTTGCGATTCCCTGAGTTCGAGCCAGCATTGGCGATGATGTTGGTGAACGCAGGCCAGTGGTCAATGCTCGATCTTCTGAAGCAACGTTTGGAATGGAGAAGAAAAAACAACGATAATCCATTCCCAGCAACCTACAATGCCAGCCTCGAACAGTGGGCTGAACAGCTACCAGATGTTGATGCACTGAGTGCGCTGGCAGAAGGCAGGACCGACTTGCAACATCTTCATTTTGTGACCATCGACCCTCCCGATGCGAAGGACTTTGATGATGCAGTCTGCTTAGAAGAGCATGAGCACGGGCGTACATTGTGGGTTGCTATCGCAGATGTAGCCCACTATGTTGCCAAGGATTCTTCTTTGGATATGTCTGCGCAAGCACGAGCAACATCGGTTTATTTGCCACATGCTGTTCTTCCAATGCTTCCGTTTCGACTCGCTGATGATCTATGCTCCCTACGGGCAGACGTCCCTCGGCTTGCAATGGTTATCGAAATGAGAATCGATAATGACAACAATGTCGTTTCATCCAAGGCACATGAGGCAGTGATTCTCGTCAAAGAAAATCTTGCCTACGAAGAGACATTGGAAGACACACGCTGGGACGGAATGTTCGAACTCGCCGATTCGTGGCAAGAAGATGAACTCCGATTGAACATTCAGAATGGGGAACAACGACCTCGAATCCATGGAGAAAATACGCTATCAGTTGAAGTCAAATGGCCGAATAAGGCGACGAAAATGATCGAGACGTTCATGGTCAAAACCAACAACATCGTTGGAGATATGCTCGGTAAATCGGGTGCAATCCTTCCATGGCGTTGCCATCCTATGCCGGATTCAACCGATGTTCAAAATCTGAACAAACAACTCGAAGCGCTCGAGATTTCAATACAACTCCCGGAGCCTCGTTTGAAATCAAAAGGGCAAGATGACACGGATGAATTGGCCGGTTTGTTGGGAGCGTGGGCTGGTCAAGACATCGATCTAAGTGGACTCTCTTCCAACGAAAACAAAAACGAAATTGATGACTATCTCGCCAACGTATCAGCCCAAGATTCTCGCGACGAAATGTTGGATGGTTTACGTCAAGCGCAAGAGCAGGCAAGTGCGCTGCGCTCATCACTCCGACGCGTTGTTGACCAAGGTCTGTTCCAGTTGATGAATCGAGCACGTTATGATGCAGTGAACATCGGTCATTTCGGTCTGAACCTGGATGCTTACGCCCACTTTACTAGTCCAATTCGCAGATACCCTGATCTCATCGTTCATCGGCAACTCAAGGCAATGTTGCACGAGAAAGACTGGGTTTACAATGAAGAAGAAATGACCTCATTGAGTGAACACTGTTCACAACAAGGTCGAATGGCACAATTGCTCGAGTGGGAATTGGTAGCGATGAGCTTGAATTGTCATCTCATGCAATCCGAGAACCAGAATTGGAATGCTCGCGTTGTTGGTCTGAGGATGCCATGGATTTTCCTTGATCTCAACGATGATGGGTCGATGCATGGTCGTATGCACCTTAAACAGCTTTCAGCAAAGAAAAATCTCTTCATTGATGATTTTGGTCTGAAAGTGATGGGAGAAGGAAGGGATGGATACAGTGAATCGGTTGTTCTCGAACTTGGCCAATTGTTTCCATGCAGAATTCGGGGGCTGGACCTGTGGTCAGGTCGGCTTGACCTCGCCCCGGTTTGACATCAACCTTTTTAGAAACGGCATAGAGCAGAGGTCGAGTCATATGACGTTTGAGTCCACCTACCGCATCGAGGGCATGACATGTGCCGCTTGCGTTGCGTCGGTGGATTCGATCATCAGTAAGGTTGGCGATGTTGAGCACGTTCGTGTTAATCTTGCGTTGGAAAAAGCCGTGGTTCGATGGAAGGTCGGCGCTGTTGAGAATCATCTTGCTGTAGAGGAAGCAGTGAATCGAGGAGGATTCTTAGCAAGCTCAATGCCAACCCCCCAACAAATTCGAAAAGAACGCATCTCTGCTGTTCGCCAACAGGGATGGAAAGCAGGTCTCGCCCTTGCCTTAGCGATTCCGACGTTGATTGTCAGCATGTTCATTTCAGACCTCGGTAGCAGCAATGGGATGAATTCAAATTGGTTAATCGCTTTTCTGCTCTCGCTTCCGGTTTACCTCTATCTAGGTCAACAATTCCACGTGGGCGCTTGGAAAGCCCTTCGTGGGGGACGTGCAAACATGGACGTCCTGATTCATCTGGGTACAACAACAGCCTTTGCTTGGTCGACGTTGGTTATCTTCGAGCCTATGCTACCGTTTCTTCCATCAATTTTTGCAACAACGCGTCATGTTTACTTTGATGGATCTGCTCTCATCATTGCATTCGTCTTGCTGGGAAATTATCTCGAAGGAAAGGCCAAATTGCAAGCGACCGATGCCGTTTTTTCCTTGATGGATCTCCAGCCAAAAACTGCCAATGTTTTGGATGACAATGAAAACACAACCAAAACACCCGTTGAGGAAATTGAACCAGATACATTGATTTTGGTCAAAACAGGTCAAACCATTCCCCTTGACGGGACCGTCGTGAATGGTTCAGCGCTTGTTGACATGTCGATGATGACGGGTGAAACGTACCCAGTACGAGCGAGAATTGGAGACGAGGTTATCGGAGGAACAATCCTTGTCGATGCCCCTTTGACAATTTCAACCACACAACCGTATCACCAAACCGTCCTTTCAAACGTTATACAACTGGTCGATGAGGCCCAGATGGGGAAAGCGCCGATTCAGCGTTATGTTGATCGAATCGCTGCCGTCTTTGTGCCGATTGTGATTGTTTGCGCACTCACCGCAGTGGCCTATTGGAGTCTCTTTTCGAGCGGGTTTGACTCTCGTTCCGGTGGCGATATTGCAGTACTTGCATTGGTATCGACTTTGGTCATTGCTTGCCCCTGCGCCCTTGGTTTAGCAACCCCGACAGCGCTCATGGTTGGCACAGGTATTGGTGCTCGCTATGGGTTGCTGATCAAGGGCATCGAAGCATTAGAGCAATCCCATGCAACGACCACACTCGTTGTCGACAAGACGGGGACACTTACAACTGGAAAGCCAAAGGTATCCCACATTGAATTCATCAATGGAGAGGTGCGTGAAATTCTCAGTCTTGCTGCTTCGCTTGAGCATGGCAGCACACATCCGCTCGCCGATGCTATCACAACAGCGTGGTCGAACGTAACCAACAAGCGACCCGAAGTAACCGATGTTGAAAACGTTGGAGGCATGGGGATTATGGGTACGCTTGATGGTGAAAACGTCGCCATCGGAAACGAGCCTTTGATGGAAAAATTCGATGTCGATCTTTCGGAATACCAAGTCAAAATTCAGAAAGCTGCAGCAAAAGGAGTTACCATTTCTTTTGTCTCCAAAGGTCAAAGTTTGCTCGGGTGGATTGAGGTAAGCGACCGATTGCGTTCGACCACAAAGGGTGCAATTCAACATGCAAAGCGAAACAAGTTGGAAGTTATCATGCTCACAGGTGACCGGATTGAAGCTGCGGAAAGCATAGCGAAAGAATGCGGAATTGATTCGGTTGTGGCAAATGTTCGGCCCGACGAGAAAGCGGCTTTCATAACATCCCTGAAGGAGGAAGGAAAGCATGTTGCAATGGTCGGTGATGGAATCAACGATGCCGCAGCCTTGGCATTGGCTGATGTTGGTATTGCGATGGGCGCTGGGAGCGATATTGCTCTTGAATCCGCAGACATTGTTCTTCTGCGAGACGATTTGATGGATGCGATGAGCGCGCTCGAACTTGGTCGCATGACGGTCAAGAAAATCAGAACCAATCTCGGATGGGCTTTCGTCTACAACATCATCGGCATTCCACTGGCGATGGGTTTGCTCCTGCCTTGGACGGGTTGGCTTCTACCACCGGCGTTTGCCGCTGCGGCGATGTCACTTTCCTCGGTTAGTGTTGTGATGAACTCGCTGACATTGCGATGGTGGAGCCCGAGCCAGATTGAAGGTTAAAGTAGGTCCATTTCTTGGGGATTACATGCCTCAGGTTAAACATACACTCAAAATAACCGGGATGACATGTGATTGTTGTTCCGGCCGTGTCCAAAGAGTCCTTGAGTCGACAGATGGTGTTATTCAAGCAGATATCTCTTGGCAAAATCATTCAGCGACTGTGGTGTCAACATCCGATCTATCCACTGAGCAAATCATGGCCATCGTCGCTTCGACTGGGTTTGATGTTTCAGCCTAATCTTCAAAACCAAGGTTGACAGCCCTTTGTTTGCGCGGGGGTCGCCCAGCTTGGTCAACGGCGGTGGGTTTAGGTCCCATTCCTTATCGGTTCGCAGGTTCGAATCCTGCCCCCCGCATCCTATCAGTGCCCGTTTAACTTGCGTTGAGATTGACGGTTTTGATAAAGGGGAAACGGAAGGCCGAATCGCTGCGGGGATCGCCCAGCTTGGTCAA